>NZ_JBVTQY010000013.1:0-119444 GCF_055755215.1 Planctobacterium sp. R6 | reverse complement strand
ATGTTGTGGAACTTAATCCGGAGAGCAAAAAAGAAGCAGCTTAACGGCTTAGGCGACAACTACCTTGAAAAACGCCGGCTATACCCACATTTACGGATTAGACGGTGATATGGTGACAAGAACCGTCAATAGTTCCACTACTTATTTGTATGTTGGTATGCGTCGGGGCGGCAATAACTACTACGCTTTTGATGTATCCAGTAAAAATGCGCCTTCATTAGTGTTCAAGATTGAAGGCGGAAGCACGGGTTTTGAGAAACTGGGACAAAGCTGGTCGCGACCTGTTGTCAGCAAGGTGAAAATCGGTGCATCCACCAAAAATGTGCTGATTTTTGGCGGTGGCTATGATGAAGATCAGGACAGCAAACAGGTGCGCAGTGACGATAACACGGGGAATGCTGTATACATTGTGGATGCCGATACCGGGGCACTGCTCTGGACAGTTAGCAACAGTGACGCCGATTTTGAATTAGCAGAAATGACTTACAGCATCCCTTCCAGGGTAGCGGTTATCGACAGAGATGGTGATGATCTGGCGGATCATTTATATGTCACCGATATGGGCGGTCAGGTATTCAGGCTGGACATCTATAACGGTGAGTCTGGCAATGATTTTATGAAAGGTAGTGTCATTGCCAATATCGGGGGCAATAGCGCTGCCGAAGCCAGACGCTTTTATTACAGTGCGGATGTGTCAGAAATCAGTTTAGCTAACGAGCATTATTACGCCGTCGCCTTTGGTACCGGCTACCGCGCGCACCCATTAGACACCACGATTCAGGACCGGTTTTATATGGTTAAGGACAAGGGCGTATTTCTCATCGGAGATGACGGTTTATTTACCTTCCCGGAAGCTGCGTATACGGAAGCCGACTTATACGATGCAACCGATCACCTGTTAACTTCAACCGATGACGCTGAGCGGGAAATAGAAGTAAGTGAATTTTCTGAAAAACAAGGGTGGTTTATTCGCCTTGGGTCCGGTGGTGAGAAAGTACTGGCGGCACCACTGATTTTAAATTACCGCCTGTTTTTTACAACTTATTTGCCGGCCACCGTATCAGAAAGCGCCTGTGCGCCACCAACCGGCACCAGCCGGGCTTATGTCGTGGAATTGACAACCGGCAATGCCATACTGGACAAAGATGGCGATGGCATCCTGGAACACGAAGACCGTTATGCGGATTTGGCGCAAACCGGTATTGCACCAGATTCTAAAATTCTGATTGAGGACGTTTTAACTCCGACAATTTGTCTTGGTACGGAATGTACGTCTATAGTTGATGATGAAGACAGTGATTGTGGCTCTGACTTTGAGTGTTTGGCTGAAAACATCTACGGCAGCTACGAGCGGTTGCGTCGGGGCAGCTGGAAGACGGAAAATGAGCAACAATAAATTACTGATACTATGGCGTTAACAGAGTGACATCATGTCGAAATTACGTGCCGGATTTTCATTAACTGAATTATTAATCACCATAGCGATAATGGGGATTTTGGTATCTGTAGGCTATCCGGCCTACACCAGTTATATTGCGTCAGCTGCCAGAGCCAGTGCACAGTCAGACTTAATGGCCGTAGCTGCAGGAATGGAACGCTTCAAAGCCTCCAATTTTACATACAGTGGCGCTGCCCAGGGCGGCGGAGATACAGGTTCGCCGGCCTTTTTTAACGACTGGTCACCGTCCAGTGAGCCGGAGATTAATAAAAAGTACGAGTTAGATATTGCCTCTGTTTCTGCGTCGGGAACCAGTTATGTGTTAACAGCCACACCGGTAACAGGCACCGCCTCAGCGGGGGATGGCACTTTGTATTATTACAGTGATGGTCGCAAGGCCTGGGACAGCAACGCTAACGGCAGTATTTCCAGTTCTGAATATTGCTGGGTGTGCTAACGGGGTAGCAAGTTTAACGATATTATTAGTTACGAAGTGCAACTGAGCGCCGTACCACTGTTATCCTCATGTACGCCATTGTCGTCACTGTCTTCGCTTAGCTTAACCCGCCCTTGTAAACTAATAGTCAGTGCCCGGGCATATTCAGCTGCATTGTCCTGATGACACAATAACAAAGTCGCAGGTGAGGCCACTGAGCCATTACTTTGAAAACTGATGGTACCGTTGGGGCCTGTCAGGTTGAAATTTTCAAGAATGTTACCGGCACCGGCCAGGATATCTTCATCATTGCCTCTGGTGCCATTGCCGTCGTAATCCGGGAACACCATTTTCGGATCATCCCAGTCGGCAGAGCAACTGGAAAAGTTGCTGGTGGGGCATAAAATGGCGGTGGTTTGATCATTAATTGCTGCATGTCGGGCATAGCGAATCGCAGCGCTTAATTCATTTATTTGCGACGTTACCTGGGTTCTGATGAGCATGGCTTGCATTGAAGGCATGCCGACCGTCATGATCAAAAACAGTATCGCCATACTGATCATCAATTCTATCAGTGTGATACCTGATTGTGATTTCGTGGTTGTGTAACGCCCGGACTTCAACGAAAACCTATTTACCCAGAACAGACATTTATCAATAATGGCAATCTTTTAGATGATCGCAACCTATATTTAGGATTGTTGTGATATGTTTAACATAATTAGCGTGTGTTGCCGTTCCCAGGAGAAAGTGGATGAAAAAAATTGAAGCGATAATCAAACCCTTTAAGTTAGATGATGTCCGTGAAGCTTTAGCTGAAACCGGCGTGGAAGGTCTGACCGTAACAGAGGTAAAAGGCTTTGGTCGTCAGAAAGGACACAGCGAACTCTATCGCGGCGCAGAGTACCAGGTGGATTTTATGCCAAAGGTTAAAATCGACGTAGTCGTGACGGATGATATTGTAGACCAGGCGGTAGAGGCGATTATCAATACTGCGCAAACCGGTAAGATTGGCGACGGCAAAATCTTTGTCTATGACGTTGAACGGGTTGTGCGCATCCGTACCAGTGAAGAAAATGAAGAAGCGATCTAGCTAAAAAGGTCAATGAGTTGTTGCTCAAATGTTAAGGTTTGCCCGAAAAAAATACGGATTGGTCTTACTTTGAGCAAACAAACCGAAATATAATAAAAAATTCATATTTACGGTTGCTAAGCGTTAATGCCTATGTATAATACGCACCACGTTGAAGCAGGGCACTACGCCAAGCTTTCAAAAGGTTTCAGGCGCGGGATGGAGCAGCCTGGTAGCTCGTCGGGCTCATAACCCGAAGGTCGGTGGTTCAAATCCGCCTCCCGCAACCAAATTTTAGGGTTGGATTATTGTTCAATCTTAAATAAAATAAAAGGACTTGGGTCCAAAAATAAAAAACCCCGCTAGACCGGGGTTTTTTATTATCTTCACTCAGGGAAATTCAGTTTGAACGGATTTTTTACAGCTGAATGAGTTAGTAATCAGGATTTTTTAGCGGGGCTTTAAGCCCTGTTTTCATTTTTGGAGAACAAATTGTCTCAATTTCAAGATAAATTGAATGCTTTAATAGAGCCGGCGGTAGAGGCTGCAGGTTTTGAACTAATAGGTGTTGAATTTGTTCGGGCTGGTAAACACTCTACATTAAGAGTGTATATCGACCATCCAGATGGAATTACAGTTGATGACTGTGCAGAGGTAAGTTATCAGGTTAGTTCAGTGATGGATGTTGAAGATCCTATCAGCACTGAATACAACCTCGAAGTATCTTCACCCGGCATGGACAGACCCTTGTTCAAACCCGCGCATTACCAGGCGGTAGTTGGACAAGTTGTTTCTCTCAGGTTACGTATCCCACAAGGTAACCGCAGAAACTTTAAAGGTGAAGTACTTGGCGTTGCCGATGATAAGTTGACCATTCAGGTTGATAATGAGCAGTTTGAATTAGTCATCAGCAATATTGAAAAAGGAAATTTGGTCCCTCAATTTTAAGTGGCTCAAATAACAATAATTAATCATTAGTGATAAGGCGGCGGAAATGAATAAAGAAATTCTGTTAGTGGCAGAGGCTGTATCGAATGAAAAACAGGTGCCAAGAGAGAAGATCTTTGAAGCGCTTGAGTTCGCGATTGCAAGTGCAACCAAGAAAAAGAATGAAGGTGAAATTGAAGTACGGGTTAGCATAAACCGTAGCACCGGTGATTTTGATACGTTTCGTAGATGGTTAGTTATTGAAGATGATCAGCCACAGGAAAACCCTTACGCAGAGATTACGGTTTCCGCAGCTCAAATTGATGAGCCAGAAATTAAAGTGGGTGATTTTGTTGAAGAACAAATAGAGTCCATTGCTTTTGACCGTATCACGACACAAACAGCTAAGCAGGTTATCGTACAAAAGGTACGCGAAGCTGAACGTGCACAAATGATTGATGAATATCGCGACCGGGTGGGTGATTTGATTACCGGTGCGGTGAAAAAAGTAAATCGCGACAATATTATTGTTGATTTGGGTAACAACGCTGAAGGTGTTATGTATCGCGAAGATATGTTGCCCAGAGAAACTTTCAGACCGGGCGATCGCGTTCGTGGTTTGTTGTACGACATTCGCCCTGAAGCAAAAGGCGCGCAGTTGTTTATCAGTCGTACTCATCCAGACATGCTGGTTGAACTTTTCCGCATTGAAGTACCTGAAATCGCTGAAGAAACCTTAGAAGTCCGCTCTGCAGCTCGTGATGCGGGCTCCAGAGCTAAAATCGCGGTTAAGACCAATGACAAGCGTTTAGATCCGGTTGGAGCCTGTGTTGGGATGCGCGGTTCCCGGGTACAGGCAGTGTCCGGCGAACTGGGTGGCGAGCGAGTTGATATCGTATTGTGGGATGAAAATCCGGCGCAATTTGTTATCAATGCTATGGCACCTGCTGAAGTGGCATCGATTGTTGTTGATGAAGATGCCCATTCAATGGATGTCGCAGTAGAGAGTGATCACCTGGCGCAGGCCATTGGTAAAAATGGTCAGAACGTTCGCCTTGCCAGTCAGTTGACTGGTTGGGAACTGAATGTCATGACGACGGAAGAATTAGCAGCCAAACACGAAGAAGAAAACGCCGAAGTGCTTACCGTGTTTATGGAAGGGCTGGATATCGACGAAGAGTTTGCTTCTGTTCTGGTAGATGAAGGATTTACCTCGTTAGAAGAAGTGGCCTATGTTCCGGTCAGTGAACTGCTGGAAATTGATGGCCTGGATGAAGATATCGTTGAAGAGTTGCGCGAGCGTGCAAAGGCCGCGTTAACCACAAAAGCTTTGGCAAATGAAGAGTCACTGGAGAAGTCTGAACCAACAGAAGAATTGTTGAACCTGGAAGGAATGGACAGACATGTTGCATTTGTATTAGCCAGTCGGGGCATTACGGACCTGGAAGAACTGGCTGAGCAGGGTATCGATGATATCAGTGATATAGAAGAGTTGTCCGATGAAGAAGCTGGAAAGCTCATCATGGCGGCCAGAAATATCGTTTGGTTCAACGAAGAATAAAATCAGCACAGGAGCACAAATCAACATGCCAGAAGTCCAGATAGAAAAATTAGCTGATGATGTCGGTATTTCGGTAGAGAAATTGCTGCAACAATTTGCTGATGCAGGTATTCCTAAGCAGCCACAAGACAATGTGACTGAATCAGAAAAAGCCGCGTTACTTGATCATTTAAGTAAACAGCACGGTGGCTCAGCCAATGCTGCACCAAAGAAAATGACGTTGCAGCGCAAAACTACCAGTACTTTAACCGCCGGGAAATCCCGACAGGTTAAAGTGGAAGTGCGTAAAAAGCGCACCTACGTTAAACGCAGTGACGTTGAAGAAGCGCGCATTGCGGAAGAAGAAGCCCGTCTGAAAGCGGAGCAGGAAGAAAAGGCGCGTTTAGAAGCCGAAGAAGCCGCTCGTAAAGCCGCTGAAGAAAAAGCGCGTCAGGAAGCTGAGCGTAAAGCCGCTGATGAAAAGCGCAAGGCGGAACAAAAAGCGGCGGAAGAAAAGCGTAAAGCAGAGCAGGCAGCAGCCGACGAGCAAGCCGATGCAGAGCTGTCTGATGAAGAAAAAGCAGAACGCGCCAAAGCCCGTGAAGAGGCTGAGAAGCTGAAAGCCCAACAGGAAGAAGAAGCCAAGCGTAAGCTTGAGCAGGAAGCTGCGAAAGCCGCTGAAGAAGCCAAAAAGTTAGCGGAACAGAACCGCAAACGTTGGGAAGAAGAAGAGCGTAAGCGCAAAGAAGAAGAAGCGGCAGAAGTGCATTTGCACAGTAACCGCTATGCGCAAGAAGCCGAAGATCAAGAAGACATGGCGCTTGAGAAAAGCTCCAGACGTCGGATGCATAAGAAGAAAAAAGCTTCCGACAAATTAAAACAAGGATTCAATATGCCCGCACAACCGGTTAACCGGGTTGTTCGTTTAGGTGAAACCATCACCGTTGGCGAACTGGCCAGTAAAATGGCTAAGAAAGCCACTGAAGTCATCAAAGTGATGATGAAAATGGGTGAGATGGTAACCATTAATCAGGTATTGGACCGAGACACTGCGGTTCTGGTACTTGAAGAACTTGAGCAAAAATATGAGTTGGTAAACGACAATGCATTAGAAGATGAATTGTTGGCCAACATCGCAGAAGGTGAAGTTGCAGGTCGTGCACCTGTTGTGACTATCATGGGACACGTTGACCATGGTAAAACCTCGCTTCTGGATTACATTCGCAAGGCTAAGATTGCCGAAGGCGAAGCAGGTGGTATTACCCAGCACATTGGTGCATATAGCGTAGAAACTGAAAACGGTGAGATCACCTTCCTGGATACACCGGGACACGCCGCATTTACTGCAATGCGTGCGCGTGGTGCTACAGCGACGGATATCGTAATCCTGGTTGTTGCTGCCGACGATGGTGTAATGCCTCAGACTAAAGAAGCTGTGCAGCACTCGCGCGCTGCAGGCGTACCGCTGATTGTTGCGGTAAACAAAATGGATAAAGAAGCGGCCGATCCGGACCGTGTGAAAACCGAACTGTCACAATTAGAAGTTATTTCTGAAGAGTGGGGCGGTGAGCACCAGTTCGTTAATGTCTCTGCCAAAACGGGTATGGGTGTTGATGAATTACTGGATGCAATACTGTTACAGGCCGAAGTACTGGATCTGAAAGCGATCCCCACGGGTGCAGCCAAGGGTATCGTTATTGAATCGCGTCTTGATAAAGGCCGTGGACCGGTAGCCTCAGTCTTGGTTCAGCAAGGTGAACTGCGTACCGGTGACATTCTGCTGTGTGGGAATGAGTACGGTCGTGTCAGAGCGATGCGTGACGAAAACGGCAATGAAGTTAAAGTTGCTGGTCCGTCTAAGCCGGTTGAGATTCTGGGTCTGTCCGGAGTTCCGCAGGCTGGTGAAGATGCCATGGTGGTACCGGATGATCGCAAAGCACGTGAAATTGCCAATAAGCGTCACACTAAACAACGTGATTTAAAACTGGCCAAGCAACAAAAAGCGAAACTGGAAAACATGTTTGCCAACATGGAAGCCGGTGACGTGAAAGAACTAAATGTGGTAATGAAAGCTGACGTACAGGGTTCAGTGGAAGCGATTTCCGATTCCTTAACTAAGCTGTCTACAGATGAAGTTCGCGTTAACATTATCGGTAGTGGTGTCGGTGGTATCACTGAGACAGATGCCACGCTGGCTGCTGCATCGAATGCAATCGTGGTTGGTTTTAACGTTCGTGCTGATTCAACTGCGCGCAAAGTGCTTGAAACCGAAGATGTTGATTTGCGTTATTACAGCGTTATTTATGACCTGATTGACGAAGTTAAAGCGGCGATGAGCGGTATGTTAGCCCCTGAGTTCAGACAGGAAATCATTGGTCTGGCTGAAGTACGTGACGTGTTTAAGTCACCAAAACTGGGTGCTATTGCAGGTTGTATGGTCGTTGAAGGTAACGTTAAGCGCAGTAACCCAATCCGTGTATTACGTGATAATGTTGTCATCTATGAAGGTGAGCTGGAGTCATTGCGTCGCTTTAAAGACGATGTGGCTGAAGTTCGCAACGGCATGGAATGTGGTATCGGTGTTAAGAACTACAACGACGTTAAAGTTGGCGACCAAATCGAAGTATTCGAAACAGTAGAGGTTAAGCGCGAGCTTTAATCTGCGCCAAATACAGGACGCTGAGCAAGGGCTTTTCATTGCTTGCTAACGTCAATGCACAACAATAATGAAAACGGAGGCGCTTGCCTCCGTTTGTGTCTGGATAATGAAATTATTATGGCAAAAGAATTTTCAAGAACCGACAGAGTGGGGCAACAAATCCATAAAGAGGTTGCCAGCATTCTGCAAAACGAGTTTAAAAATCGCGATCCCAGAGTCGGGTTTATTACCGTTTCTGGCGCGGATGTTTCCCGTGACCTAGCGCACGCAAAAATCTTCGTAACCTTCTTCACTGATGATGAACAAAAGATCAAAGAAGATTTAGCGATCTTAGAAGAGAATAAAGGGTTTGTACGCAGTTTGCTGGCTAAACGCATACGCATGCGTTCGGTACCGGCACTGCACTTTATGCGCGATGTGTCTATTACCGAGGGGATGCGGATCTCTAACATTGTGACGCAAACCGTCAAAGCCGATGCCGAAAAGGCAAAGAATTCAGGTCGTGATCCTGAACAAGACGAAGAGCAATAAGCGCAATGGGTAGACGCAAATCAGGCCGTAAAATCGACGGCGTGATATTGGTGGATAAGCCTTTAGGGGCTTCTTCAAATCAAATATTGCAAAAAGTACGCTGGATCTTTAATGCCAACAAGGCCGGACATACCGGCGCCTTAGACCCATTGGCCAGCGGTATGTTGCCGGTTTGTTTTGGTAATTCTACAAAGTTTGCACAATATTCCCTGGACGCTGACAAAACCTATCAAGTTACGGCGAAATTGGGTATCAGAACCACGACCTCAGATGCTGACGGTGAAGTGGTTTCTGAACAACCGGTGGATGTCAGCAAGGCGCAACTGGACGAGGCGTTAAACCTGTTCAGAGGCGATATTAAGCAAGTACCTTCTATGTTTTCGGCGCTAAAACACGAAGGTAAACCGCTCTACTATTATGCCCGACAAGGCATCACGATAGAGCGCCCGGCCCGTGCTATTACAATATACAAGCTGACCCTGGACGAATTTACCGGCACTGAGGTGAGCATGACAGTGCACTGTAGCAAAGGCACCTATATACGTTCATTGGTGGACGATTTGGGGCAGGAGCTGGGGTGCGGTGCGTATGTAACCCGGTTACACCGCACCGATGTGGCCGGTTATTCTGGTCTACCTATGTTTACACCTGAGTACCTTGAAAGCCTTAAAGGAGAGGATAACTTTGCCGCACTGGACGCGCTGAAACTGCCGGTGGATGCCCCCATTGTGCATTTACCTCAGGTGCAAATATCAGAAGCTGATGCTGCACGCTTTTTACATGGTCAACCGATAACCTGTGAGCACCCTGAAACCTCGGATGTGCGGGTATACAACGAGAGTCAATTTCTCGGAGTTGCGCAGGTTGATAATGGGAAATTACAACCTAAGCGACTGGTTTCTTAGGTTCTGCAAGTTTATGCTGGGCGGGCCTTGCGTTGTGGCTGAAAATCGCTATAATCCCCGCTCTTTTCGACTTGACTGAATTAGTGATCGGCGAGTCTTAATCAATTGGAGAATATTATGTCACTAAGTAAAAATGAAACTGCGAACATTATCGCTGAATACGGTGTAAAAGAAGGTGATACTGGTTCACCAGAAGTACAGGTTGCGTTGTTAACTCACAACATCAACAAGCTACAATCTCATTTCAGCGATCACAAAAAAGACCACCACTCTCGTCGTGGTTTGTTGCGCATGGTTAGTCAGCGCCGTAAATTGCTTGACTACCTGAAAGGCAAAAATCAAGAGCGTTATAAGTCTCTGATCGGTCGTTTAGGTCTGCGTCGCTAATATCGATGTTTCCGAAGAAAAGCTGGTTTTTACCAGCTTTTTTTTCGTCCGCGGAAAGTGGGTTATTTCAGAAAAGCTGCAAAACGCTTGCGCAAATGTTCTATCCCCAATTGCTGCATCAGCTCAATATTTCGTTCCGGAATAGCTTCCGGATTGCGATAGGTTTTTAGTACCGCGTCAATGCTGGACTCTCTGATGATATGAATAATCGGAAAGGGGGCTTTGTTGGTGAAATTGCTGGCATCGTCCGGGTCTTCTCCGGCAAATACATATTCCGGATGAAAACTGGCCAATTGATAGGTGCCGCTATAACCTGCTTCTTCTAACTGAATTTCACAGTATTCAAGCGCATCCAGATAACGATTAAAGTCTCTTAAATCTTGTGGGAAAACCAGTAACGTGGTTTCTATAGTCTCATTACTATCAAGCTGTTTGCAGGCTTGCAACACCTCATTGGCTATTTTCGGCAGTTTATTACCTGAAACACCCAGAAGCGCAACTTTGTTGGCGATATAAGGTTTTTTAGCAAATGGACATAAATTGAGGCCGATAATGATGTCTTCAATCCAGCGCAACACTGCGCCGGATTCCGCTTCTGATAATGGGGTGAGCATTATTCGGTGCGATAGTTTACGTAGGCTTCCAGAGTATTTTCAATCAAACTGGCTACCGTCATGGGACCAACACCGCCCGGCACCGGTGTAATCCAGCCCGCCCGTTCTCTGGCACTGTCAAATTCAACATCACCCACCAAACGGCCGTCGTCAACGCGGTTAATGCCCACGTCGATAACGATGGCACCAGGTTTAATCCAGCTACCAGGAATAAATTCGGGTTTGCCGACAGCGACCACTAAAATATCCGCCGTAGCGACATGGCTTTTTAAGTCTTTGGTAAACTTGTGACACACAGTAGTGGTGCATCCAGCCAGTAACAATTCCAGCGACATGGGACGGCCAACAATATTTGATGCACCCACGATAACGGCATTTAAACCCTTTACCGGCTTTTTGGTGGAATCAATCAGCGACATAATGCCTTTGGGGGTACATGGGCGCAGCGCTGGCATACGTTGCGCCAGACGACCGATATTGTATGGGTGAAAACCATCCACGTCTTTATTGGGATGGATGCGCTCCAGAATCAGATTTGCGTCTAAGCCTGCTGGCAAGGGAAGTTGCACTAAAATGCCGTCAACGTCTTTGTCTTCGTTCAGTTTATCAATGGTATTGAGCAGTTCTTCCTGCGTGGTATCTGACGGCAAATCATATGACTTCTCAACAAAGCCCACTTCGGCACAGGCTTTGCGTTTATTCTGAACATATACTTGTGAGGCTGGATCTGCACCTACCAGCACTACTGCAAGGCCAGGTGCACGTTTGTTTGCCGAAACTATGGCATCAACCTGGGTGGCGACTTTCTGTCGAATGTGTTTTGCGTGAAGTTTTCCATCGATTAATTGAGCGGACATATTTTTTGATATACTAATGAGATTGCAATGCAGTTTATTTTCTCATGATCGCTTGCTGTTAAGCAATCTTTCATCCGGGCAAAAATCAATTGGGCCTAAGTGTGGGGCCAACCTGAATCAGTAAGGGAACAAGGTGGATATTAATTACGCTGAAATATTTGGCTATTGCGCTTCTGCGGTTATTGCGTTTTCACTGACCCGCAGTTCCATTGTGCAATTGCGTTGGATCAATCTGTTCGGCGCATCCTCAATGTGTTTGTACGGGGTTATCATCAACGCTTACCCGGTGGTAGTGCTGAACGCGTTTATCACACTGACCAATATTTTTTATATACGCAAATTTGTGTATCACACAAATCACGACTTCACGATTTTAAGAACACAATCCAGATCCCACTACATGAGCTTTTTTCTGGATTATCATCGCAATGAAATTAATCAGTTTTTCCCCAAGTTCTTTAAACGCCTGGAAGACGATAATCGCGAGTTTTATGTCTTACTGGACGGAACTCAGGTGGTGGGAGTACTCTCCGGCATTAAAAATCAGGCACAGGCACCCACCGGTATTGTTGTTGATTTTGATTTTGTTGTGCCACAATATCGGGATTGTCGTTTAGGAGTGTTTGCTTTAGGTGCCGAACAGGGCCTCAAAAAACTCACCGGATATGAGTTAATCGGGGCAAAGGCAGACAGTGTCGAACACGAACGATATTTAGAAACGCTCAATTTTAAACCTGCCGGAAAAGGGATCTGGACCTACGAGGGAATGATTCACTAGGTTGAATATGCAACCTGGTTTGTGCGGGATTTGTCCGAAATGACGCTTTTTTCAGCATGTAAAAAAAACCTGATAAAAAGTGTTTGACTGGTGGGGGGCAAATCAGTAATATGCGCCCCCCGTAGCAAGGCAGATATTGCTGGCTACGTCAGGATACGGTGAGTAGCGCAGCTTGGTAGCGCACTTGGTTTGGGTCCAAGGGGTCGCAGGTTCAAATCCTGTCTCACCGACCACTCCTGAGAAGTGACCGTGCGTCCGTAGCTCAGCTGGATAGAGCAACGGCCTTCTAAGCCGTGGGTCGCAGGTTCGAATCCTGCCGGACGCGCCATTCAGTGTTGCTTCGGCGAAATAGTAAAAGTCCAAATGGTGGGCGTAGCTCAGTTGGTAGAGCCCCGGATTGTGATTCCGGTTGTCGTGGGTTCAAGTCCCATCGTCCACCCCATTTGACTTCCTGTCGTCTGTAAAAAATTCCTAATATTTCGGTGAGTAGCGCAGCTTGGTAGCGCACTTGGTTTGGGTCCAAGGGGTCGCAGGTTCAAATCCTGTCTCACCGACCATTTCCAAAACGGAAACCCCACACGCTTAAGTCAGATTTAGACACCACTGGATGGTCGAATCCGCAGCAATAAAGTCTCAGCTTTATAATTTCTCCTGTTTAGTCTCGACTATCAACCAGACTGCCGCTATAATATCGCGTCTTTTTTATCAGGTGACGCGCCAGATCGTGTAAAAGCTAACTCGGGAGCCCGTTTCCCAAGCGACTTACCTTCACTTAAACGGTTATTCGTAAAGTTGAGTTATCTGGCCTAAATTACAATTAAATGTGCGTTCAGGCACTATAGAGGTAGAAGAATGCAAGTATCAGTCGAGGCAAAGGAAGGTTTAGAACGCCGTCTCACTATTACTGTTCCTGCAGATACAATCGATTCTGCAGTTAAATCCCGTTTGCAACAATTAGCAAAGACTCAAAGAATTAATGGCTTCCGTCCTGGTAAAGTGCCGGTTTCTGTTATTAAAAAGCGTTTTGGCACAGCTGTTCGTCAGGAAATCGCTGGCGAAGTGATGCAGCGCAATTTTTATCAGGCAGTTATGCAGGAAAAATTGAATCCTGCCGGCATGCCTGCTTTTGAAATGAAGTCCGACAAAGACGGTGAAGATCTGGAGTTTGTGGCTTCTTTTGAAGTTTACCCAGAATTCGAAGTAAAGAATCTTGATGCCATCAAAGTTGAAAAAACGGTTGTTGAAATCAACGATGAAGACGTTGACACTATGATGGACACGCTGCGCAAGCAACATGCTAATTGGGTTGAATCTCAGGATGCTGCTGCGGCTGACTCTCGCGTAGTTGTTGACTTTGTTGGTACGATTGACGGCGAAGAATTTGAAGGTGGCAAGTCTGAAGATTTCGTCCTGGAGATGGGCAAATCTCGCATGATTCCTGGTTTCGAAGATCCAATCGTTGGCAAAAAAGCCGGTGAAGAATTGGTTGCAGAAGTGACGTTCCCTGAAGAATATCACGCTGAAAACCTGAAAGGTAAAGACGCTAAATTTGCGATTACTGTGAAAAAAGTTGAAGTTCAGGAATTACCTGAGATCAATGAAGAATTCGCTAAATTATTCGGTGTAGAAGACGGTAGTGTAGACGCTTTGCGTGCTGAAGTTACCCGCAACATGAAGCGTGAACTGGATCAGACTTTGCGCTCTCAATTAAAAGAGCAGGTGATCACCGGTTTGATCGAAAACAATCAGGTGGATTTACCTGAAGCATTGATCAAGCAGGAAATTGGCGCACTTAAGCAGCAAGCAATGCAACGCTTTGGTAATAATGGTAACGCGCAGAACATGCCTGAACTACCTGATGACCTGTTTGCAGACAACGCGAAGAAGCGCGTATCAGTGGGTCTGATTCTGGGTGAAGTGATCAAGTCTAAAGAGTTAAAAGTTGACCAGGCTAAAGTTGACGCCCTGATTGAAACCAATGCTTCTGCGTATGAAGATCCGCAAGAAGTGATTGAGTATTACAAAACCAATCAGGAATTAATGCAACAAATGCAGAATCTGGCACTTGAAGATCAGGCAATTGACATTATCTTAGAAGAAGCGAATGTCACCGAAGTTGCTAAAAAGTTTGACGAAGTGATGAATAAAACAGCATAACCGTTTTATTGTTTGACTTTCTGTTTAGCAAACTGCATAAATGCTCGGTACTTACCGAGCATTTTTATTTTGAGAACCAAAAAAAATATGATCTATACTCCGCAAAATTCATTAAATCTACAAAACTCCTCTGTCGACAATGCACTTGTTCCCATGGTGGTTGAGCAAACTGCTAAAGGTGAGCGTTCTTACGATATCTATTCTCGACTGCTTAAAGAAAACGTCATCTTCCTGGTGGGTCAGGTAGAAGACCACATGGCAAACTTAATCGTAGCGCAGTTGTTGTTCCTGGAAGCGGAGAATCCGGAAAAAGATATTTATCTATACATTAATTCTCCGGGTGGCTCTGTCACTGCCGGTATGGCAATTTACGACACCATGAATTTTATTAAACCCGATGTGAGCACTGTTTGTATTGGACAAGCCGCGAGCATGGGCGCATTTTTGTTATCGGGTGGTGCTAAGGGTAAGCGTTATTGCCTGAATAACTCCCGGGTAATGATTCATCAACCGTTGAGCGGTTTCCAGGGCCAGGCTTCTGACATTGAAATACATGCCAAAGAAACACTGTCCATCAAAGAGAAGTTAAACCGCTTATTGGCTGATCATACCGGCCAGGACTATGAAACGGTTGTAAGAGATACCGATCGCGATAATTTTATGTCCGCCAAACAAGCCAAGGATTATGGTATTGTTGACCAGGTATTATCCAGTCGTGATGATGTATTAAAAACCAAAGAATAAGCTAAACTTTAGGTGGGGATGAATCATAATTGTAAATAATCCCCCATTTGTGGTAAATGTTAGGAATTAGACTCTAATACACTAGAGGCGTGGTAAATGAGTGATCAACAAAGTGGTGAAGGCGACAATAAATTACTTTATTGCTCCTTTTGTGGCAAAAGTCAGCATGAAGTAAGAAAGTTAATTGCCGGACCATCTGTTTTTATATGTGATGAATGCGTTGAGCTTTGCAATGATATTATTCGGGAAGAAATAAAAGAGATTTCACCCAAGAAAAAGCAAGACGCTTTACCCAAACCTCAGGAAATTCACAGTCACCTTGATGACTATGTGATTGGGCAGGAGTACGCGAAAAAGGTCCTGTCTGTTGCTGTTTACAATCACTACAAACGATTGAGAAATGGCGATGTTCACGATGGGGTTGAACTGGGTAAAAGTAATATTTTGCTGATCGGTCCTACTGGTAGCGGTAAAACACTGCTGGCAGAGACCTTGGCGAGATTGTTAGATGTACCATTTACAATGGCCGACGCCACCACACTAACCGAGGCTGGTTATGTGGGGGAGGATGTGGAAAACATCATTCAAAAGCTATTGCAGAAATGTGATTATGACGTAGAAAAGGCGCAACGCGGTATTGTGTATATCGATGAAATCGACAAGATTTCTCGTAAATCAGATAATCCGTCGATTACCCGCGATGTATCCGGTGAAGGTGTGCAACAGGCGTTGCTGAAACTGATTGAAGGTACGGTTGCCTCGGTGCCGCCACAAGGCGGGCGCAAGCACCCACAACAAGAGTTTTTGCAGGTTGATACCTCAAAGATCCTGTTTATATGTGGTGGTGCGTTTGCAGGCCTGGATAAAATCATCGAACAGCGAGCCAATACCGGAACAGGCATTGGATTTGGTGCGCAGGTAAAAAGTGCTGACAACAGCCGCTCAGTGAGTGATTTGTTTCAGCAGGTAGAGCCTGAAGATTTGGTTAAATATGGGTTAATTCCTGAGTTTATCGGTCGTCTGCCGGTGGTGACCAGCCTGGAAGAATTAAACGAAGAAGCTTTAATTCAAATCCTTAAAGAACCTAAAAATGCTCTGACTAAGCAGTATGGCGCTTTATTCTCTCTGGAGAATGTTGAATTAGAGTTCAGGGATGATGCACTGAACGCTATTGCCAAAAAAGCCATGGTGCGCAAAACAGGTGCCCGAGGTTTACGCTCTATTGTCGAGGGCGTTTTACTGGATACGATGTACGAACTGCCATCGTTAAAAGATGTCAGCAAAGTGGTAATCGACGACAGTGTCATAAAAGGAGAATCGAAACCGATACTGATTTATGACAACACCGCCGATAAAAAGGCCGCTTCAGAATAATAAAAAGGCTCTTAAGAGCCTTTATTATTTTTATTCGAGGGCTCCACAAATCAGTATTTGATCTTTCTCTTTCGAGCCCCATATTCATACAAAAATGTAAACGAGTTAATCAGCATGAGTGAACAGCGAGAAAATCGCATTGAAATGCCGGTACTGGCGTTGCGAGATGTGGTGGTCTACCCCCACATGGTTATTCCCCTATTTGTCGGCAGAGAAATGTCGATCCGTTGTTTAGAAGCGGCAATGGATAATGATAAGCAAATCTTTCTGGTGGCGCAAAAAGATGCCGCAGTAGATGACCCTAAAGAAGAGGATATCTATTCGGTTGGTACCATTGCTACCATTTTACAGCTTTTAAAGTTACCAGACGGTACCGTGAAGGTTCTGGTAGAAGGAACAGTACGGGGCAAAATCGCTGAGTATCTGCAAACTGACGATTATTTCGTAGCCAGTGTGGAAACCGCGCACAGTGCGTCTTTGTCTGAATCCGAGCAGGAAGTATTGATACGTTCCGCGGTGTCGCAGTTTGAAGGCTATGTCAAACTCAACAAGAAGATCCCACCTGAAGTACTGACTTCGCTGAACGGCATTGAAGATGCCGCGCGTCTGGCTGACACCATGGCGGCTCATATGCCACTTAAACTGGCCGAAAAGCAAAAAGTGCTGGAGATGAACGATGTCGCAGAGCGGCTCGAATATCTGATGGCGCTGATGGAAGGTGAGATCGACCTGTTGCAGGTGGAAAAGAAGATCCGCACCCGGGTTAAAAAGCAGATGGAAAAAAGCCAGCGTGAGTACTATCTGAATGAGCAAATGAAAGCCATTCAGAAAGAACTGGGTGAGCTGGATGAAGCACCTGATGAATTTGAAGCGCTAAACAAAAAAATCGCTGACGCCAAAATGCCTGAAGAGGCCAAAGAAAAAGCAACATCTGAGTTGAATAAACTGAAGATGATGTCACCCATGTCAGCGGAAGCTACTGTGGTCAGAAGTTACATTGACTGGTTGATCAATGTCCCCTGGTATAAACGCAGTAAAGTGAAAAAAGATTTAAACAATGCGCAAAAGATTCTGGATGAGGACCATTATGGTCTGGGGAAAGTAAAAGAGCGCATCATCGAATATTTAGCCGTGCAACAACGGGTCCGTAAGCTCAAGGGGCCTATTTTGTGCTTAGTGGGACCTCCCGGTGTAGGTAAAACCTCCTTGGGGCAATCTATCGCTAAAGCAACGGGGCGGAAGTACGTACGCATGGCCTTAGGTGGTGTCAGAGACGAAGCAGAAATTCGCGGCCATCGCCGAACTTACATCGGCTCCTTACCTGGCAAACTGATTCAGAAAATGGCCAAGGTGGAAGTTAAAAACCCGCTATTTTTGTTGGATGAAATTGACAAAATGTCATCTGACATGCGCGGTGACCCGGCGTCAGCGCTGTTGGAGGTACTGGATCCGGAACAGAACAACAGTTTCAGTGATCACTACCTGGAAGTGGATTACGACTTATCCGACGTTATGTTTGTTGCCACTTCAAACAGTATGAATATACCTGGTCCATTGCTGGACCGGATGGAAGTGATTCGTCTGTCGGGCTACACCGAAGATGAAAAACTTAACATTGCGCAGCGGCACTTAGTGAAAAAACAAATGTCTCGCAATGGCCTCAAACAGGGCGAGCTGGAAATCGAAGAGTCAGCGATCATTGGTGTCATTCGCTATTACACCCGCGAGGCTGGTGTCAGGGCGCTGGAGCGTGAAATATCCAAGATTTGCCGCAAAGCAGTTAAACAGATCTTATTGAACAAAAAAGCCGATAAAGTTGTGGTGAATCAGGACAACCTGAAAGAGTACCTGGGTGTACAACGCCACGATTATGGCAAAGCGGACAAAAATAATCAGATTGGCCAGGTTACCGGATTGGCCTGGACACAGGTCGGCGGGGACTTGCTTACGATTGAAGCAACCTCAGTACCTGGAAAAGGTAAAACAACCTTTACCGGCTCGCTGGGCGATGTCATGCAGGAATCGATACAGACCGCCATGACGGTAGTGCGCAGCCGCGCTGATAAATTGCGCATTAATCCAGAGTTTCACGAAAAAAGAGATATCCATGTGCATGTGCCTGAAGGCGCTACGCCTAAAGATGGTCCAAGTGCGGGTATTGCTATGTGCACGGCACTGGTATCCAGTCTGACCGGTAACCCGGTGAAATGCGACGTTGCCATGACCGGGGAAATCACATTGCGTGGTGAAGTGCTGGCAATTGGCGGACTCAAGGAAAAATTATTAGCCGCACACCGCGGTGGAATCAAGGTCGTAGTTATACCTAAGGATAACGAGCGAGACTTGGAAGAGATCCCTGAGAATGTTAAAAGAGACCTGTCAATTCATCCTGTACAGTGGATTGACGAAGTTTTGAACCTGGCTCTGGAAGAGAACCCGCAAGGTTTTGAACCTGTTCAGGCTAATATTGCTTAAAAAATAAACACATATGCAATTTTTTGAGATAAAAGCACATTTAAGGCTTCCCAATCCGTAAACTTGTGGTAGCCTTTTGATGTGTCCCGCTAGAACCCTTGCCACGCAAGGGGTGGCGGTAAATCGTTAATTTTGAAAAAATTGTTAAACATCGCTTGAAGTTCGTGTTCAAGCTTGTTATAACGGTTCCGCAACAACAAATGCGGAACAATAAATAATAACAATTGAAGGGGATGATATTGTGAACAAGTCTCAACTTATCGACGCGATTGCAGAGAACGCTGACATTTCTAAAGCCGCTGCTGGCAGAGCTTTAGACGCTTTCACTGACGCTGTAACAGAGGCTCTTAAAAACGACGACCAGGTCGCTTTAGTTGGCTTTGGTACTTTCTCAGTTCGTGAACGCTCTGCTCGCAGTGGCCGTAACCCACAAACTGGTGAGACTATTCAAATCTCTGCTGCTAAGGTTCCTTCTTTCAAAGCTGGTAAAGCATTGAAAGATGCATGTAACTAAGAGCAACTTATTTGAATAATTAAAAAGGGCGATAACTCGCCCTTTTTTGATCCTAAAATTGAATCTTCTTTCGTCCGTGAACTCACTCTGTAACTCCTGCCTGTCAAAAGTCCAAAATTAATCCTATTTCTGGTGTGCAAATTGGCCTGGTGTTGCGGTATAATCCCGCGCGAAATTGATTTTGAGGTGATGAAGAGAAAGCCTAATGTTGGAAAAAATAAGAGAAGGGGCCACGGGAATAACGGCCAAAATTATTCTCGGTATTATCATTCTGAGTTTTATATTTGCAGGTGTTGGTGGCTACATCAACTCCAGCGCGGATAGTGCAGCGGCAACGGTCAATGGCGAAGAAATTAGTGCTTCTACCTTTGAGAAAGCCTATCAGTCTGAACGTGGCAGAATGGAAGCTCAGTTGGGTGACACATTCACGCAACTGACGGCCAATAGTGAATATTTAAAATCGTTTCGGGAAGGTGTTTTGCAACGCCTGATAAACGATAAACTGATGGATCAGAAAGTCAGAGAGCTGGGCATTCGTATCAGTGATGCTGAACTGCGTGAAACGATTGTCAGTATGCCTGAATTTGCCGTGGGTGGTGAGTTCAACAACGATCGCTATCAGGCATTGCTTATACAAGCAGGGTACACTCCCGCTGATTTCAGAGACTATTTACGTGGTCAAATGGCGCGTCAGCAATTAGGCATCGCATTAGGTCAGTCTGATTTTGCGTTAGGCTCTGAAGCAGAAATGTTTTTGAAAATTCAAAACGAAACCCGAGACACGCGATTTTTTGAAGTGGACGCCACCTTGTTCGAATCTGAAGTTACGGTGACGGATCAGGATATCAATGACCATTATCAGGCAAACATTGCCCAGTATGATACCGAGGAAAAGGTGGACCTGGCTTACGTAGAAGTACAGGTTAGTGATTTTCTGGCAGAAGCCGTGGTAGATGACGCAGATGTAGCGCTGTATTACGAAGAAAACCTGAACAATTATAAAACCGAAGAAGAGCGCCGGGCTTCTCATATTCTGGTGGAATTTGGTGAAGATGAACAAGCCAGCGAAGAGCGCGCCAATGCGCTACTAACAAGACTGAACGACGGTGAAGACTTTGCAGAGCTGGCAAAAGCAGAGTCCGATGACAGTTTCAGCGGTGAAAACGGCGGTGACCTGGACTGGATTAGTCGTGGTGATACAGATGAAGCTTTCGAAACCGCAGTGTTTGAACTGGCCGCAGAAGGCGATATTACCGGGGTTGTGCGCAGTGAATTTGGTTTTCACATCATCAAACTTACCGGTCTGAAAGCGGAATCAGTGGAAGAACTGGAAAACGTACGGGCTGAAATAGAAGCACAATTAAAGCAAGAAGCCGCTCTGGGGCAATATTTAGCAGTACAACAAACTATGTCGCAATTGGCATTTGAAATGCCTGATTCTCTTGAAGAGGTGGCAGCTGCCGGAAATGTTGAAGTTAAGCGATTGACAGGCGTTACTCGCGACCAGGCACCAGTACCTTTTGATAATGCGCTGTTACAAAGCAAAGCGTTTTCTGATGAGATGCTGGAAGATCGTTTAAACAGCGACATTATTGAATTGAATGACGAGCACTTTGTGGTCTTTCGGGTTACCGGACACGAGACGGAGAGAACGTTGCCACTGGCAGAGGTGCGTGACGATATCGTTGCGACATTGACGGCTCAGAAGGCTCAGGAACTGGCAATGCAGTGGGCAGATTCGGTTATTGAAAGCCTCAGCTCCGAGCAAGACGTTGATGCGCTGTTAGCTGAGAAAAGTGTCAGCTGGTCAGAAGAGCAGGCAGTGGAACGTTATTCTGGCTCGCTAAATAGCTCGCTGAGTTCAGAGTTGTTTAAACTGGGTGAAATTGGCGCCGCCAGAGCTGTTGAACTGAACAACGGCAATGTCGGTGTGGTGCAATTGCGCGCAATTAATCAGCCGGAAGCCTTGGATAGTGCCGAGCTGCAGGCGATTCAACAGCGATTGAGTTCTGACTACGGGCAGTCCGGATTTACCGCTTTGATGGATGCACTAAATGCTAACGCAGAAGTGAAAACTGTTACGCAATAAGTCTTGCCTTGGGGAAGCTGTGCAATTCAGCTTCCCTAATTCTCTTCGTTTACTTTCGCTAATCTAAAAGCTTACTGAGTACCAATGATTGATGGGCGGTGAGTAATTTTTTCATGTAATCACTTTTCGGCCAGTTGAATACCACATCGGTTTTCCCGGATTCGATTACCTTGCCATTTTGTAATACCAGCACGCGATCACTGATATGGCGCACAATCCCTAAATTGTGGGATATAAAGATGTAGCTCAGGCCCAGCTCCCGTTGCAAGCGCATAAGCAGGTTTACCATTTGTGACCGTACTGAAGGATCTAACGCGGCAAAAGGCTCGTCTGCTACAATGACTTGTGGGTTTAGGATTAAGGCTCGTGCCAGAACAACCCGTTGTCGTTGACCGTCTGAGAGCATATGGCGATAGAAGTGTGCATGTTCTCGGAGTAAGCCCACCTGTCGCAATGTGGTTGAGATTTTCTCTTTTCTCTCCCTGGCATCCAGGTTGGTATTCAACTTTAGTGGCTCGTCCAGAATTGTGCCCACGGTCAATGCCGGATTTAATGATTCTTTGGAATGCTGAAATATCATCCGGATATTCAGGCTGCGTTGTTTTAGATTTCTGTGTCTTAGTTTTTGCCCATTTAGCAATAATTGACCTGAGCTGGGGGTAACAACACCCGCGAGCAGATTCGCCAGCGTGCTTTTCCCTGAACCGTTGTCGCCGATAATGGCCAGTGTTTCTCCGGCATTTAATTCGAAGTTGATGGGACCGATGACAAACTTCTCAGCTTTTTGCCACCAATTTTTCCTTACTTTACGTTTGAACTTTAAGTTCTTTACGGTTAATAGCGCGGTCATTTTAATGGCCTGTGCAATGGAAAGTGGCAACTGTAATAATGATTGTGTATGTGTCGCGGAGCCGGGATCTTGACGCACTCTTTTTGCGCTCTTGGACAACGTGGCCCCAATCTGCATCCTATTGGTAAGTGTTGTAAGGTGGGAATTGTGCCATCCAGCGCTGACAGGTTTGATTTGGGTAGTAAGTCTTTACTAAAACTTGGCGCGCTATCCAGCAGGGCCTTGGTATAGGGATGCAAAGGCCTTTTGCGCAAGTTAGTCATTCGGCCACTTTCCACAGTCTGTCCGCAGTACAATACCGTCATAGAGTGGCACATAGAAGAAATCGCCAGTAGATCGTGACTGACAAACAAGATGCTGAGGTTACGGTTTTGATTTAGCCGGGACAGTAGTTTCAGGATCTGGCTTTTAATTGTTGTTTCCATACCCATGGTGGGTTCATCGGCGATCAGTAGCTTAGGTTCTGACACCAGCGCCATTGCTATCATAAACTTCTGGCAAACATCATCTGAAATCTGATGTGGGAAACTGGACAAGCACAACTCATGGTTTTTAATGCCCACCTTGTGTAGTTGTCTGGACACTATCTGTTTGCGTTTTTCCTGACGCTGCCAGAACCAGCCTTTGCCCACCAAATGATCCGGAATGTTCTCTTCCAGTTGTTCCCCTAAAGAAGCGGTGGGGTCTAACGAACTCACCGGGTTTTGAAAGATAACGGCAATATCATCTTTGGTGATCTTGCGGCGCTGCTCTTTAGACATTGCGAGCAGATCCGAGCCTTTCCAGTTCAGCCGGTCGGCCGTCAGAGTCCAGCTGTCATTGATTGCGCCAACGATTGATTTAACAATCAGGCTTTTTCCTGAGCCGGACTCTCCCACTAAAGCGCGAATTTCACTTTCATCAATGGTCAGGTTGACCTTATCAAGCGCTTTTACCCGGCCACCCGCGGTATCAATTTCCAGGGTAAGGTTTTTGATGTCTAACAGCGGCATTAGTATTTCAACCTGTTTCTGAGGGCTGAGCGCAAGCCATCACCCACAACATTGATGGAGATTATGGCAATAAATATTGCGGCACCGGGTGCTGCGATACTCCAGGGAGCGATATAGGCGATATCCAGTCCCTCAGAGAGCATGGCACCCAATTCTGCATAGGGGGACTGAACGCCAAGATTCAGAAAACCCAATGCACTGATATCCAGAATGGCGATAGACAACGCCAACGTGCCCTGTACCACCAACATTTCCACCATGTTTGGCAGAAGTGAAAATACGAAAATTCTGGCGGGCGAAGCACCGTCCAGTCGCGCCGCAATGACATATTCTTTGTTGACTTCTGTTCTTACGAAATCTCGTGTGTAATGGATAAATTGCGGAATTAAAGCCAACGTTATGGCCCACATGGAATTAACCAGGCCGGGTCCTAATATCGCAACGATGATAATGGCAATTAACAACGTGGGGATGGCCATCATTGAATCTAACAAATGATTTAAAATACTACTGCGCATACCGGTATTCATACCGGCAAACGCGCCAATCAAAACCCCTATCAGCATGGCCACAAGTACCAGAAAAACACTGATGCCAAAGGTTACCCGGCTACCGTGAATGACCCGGGTCAATACATCTCTGCCCAGTCCGTCCGTACCCAAAACATGGGATATACCGCCATTGCCATCCCAGGCGGGGGGTACCAGCAGGGCGTCTGTATTCTGAGTCAGTGGTGAATATGGGGTGACAAAGGGCCCCAGTATTACTATCAGCGTAATACTGGCCAGGATACACAAGCCTATAAAAGCAAGGTGGCTTTTCCGAAACTCATACCAGGTTTGGCGAAGTGGAGACGGAAATTGTTCTTCCTGATACAGATTAGATTTTAACACGTTGTCTGTATAACCTCTGTGGGTCGATGATTTTATGGACTATATCGATGGATACCGTAAAGATGACCACTAAACTTGATACTGCCAGCATGCCGCTTCTTATTGACGGATAGTCACCCTGATAAATGGCCTGAATAAGCCAGTTGCCTATGCCCGGCCAGGAAAAAATACTTTCAACGATCATGGCATTGGTAAGCAAGGTTGTAAATTGTAAGGCTAACTGCGGCATAATGGGAATAATAGTATTGCGAATACCGTGTCTCAAGATGACCTGGTAGCGATTCAATCCGCGTGCAGTAGCCGCTTTGATATATTCACTGCCCATAACTTCAATTACCGAGCGTCGGGTAATGCGTAAAATAATGGTGCTGGTTACAATTGAAATCGACAGCGTGGGCAGAAATAAATGCCGCAGTGCGTCGTTGAACGCATCCCATTTATAACTGACATCTGAGCGAATAATATCAATTAATATGAAACCGGTATCCAGCGGGATGTCATAGAGCAAACTGATGCGACCAGAAATGGGAAACCAGCCCATTTGCAGCGATAAAATTAAGATCAATATTAAGGCCAACCAGAACACCGGGATTGAGTAACCAATAAAACTCATTGACAAAATACTGTAGTCAGCCAGCTTGTTGTGACGCAAGCCGGCCAGAAATCCCAGAGGAATACCGACAACCAGCGATACAAAAAGTGCGTAAGCACTCAATTCAATGCTGGCCGGAAGATAGGTGGTTACCTCCTGATACAAGGGTTGGTTGGAGCTAAAGCTCTGCCCCCATTCTCCTTGCCATAATAAGTCCAGATAAGCGATAAATTGCCAGAAAACCCCATCACTTTCTTTGTACAAGGTAGCGTACAGCTGCCGTTGTTGTTCGGACTCGAAATGAATTCCGGTGAGGTTCGTCAGGTAATCACCCGGAAACAGGTAAGCCAATCCAAAAGACGCCATTGCCAACATGAATAGGGTGAACACCAATAAATTGAGGCGGCGCAAAAAATAGAAACTCACTGGGTATTCTCCACATCACCGAATCGGATACCGCCAAATGGGTTGATTTCCAGGTTAGACAAGCCTTGCCGGTAGGCCTGAAAGCGATATGCATGGGCGATAGGCACGATTGGAATTTGATCTGCAATGATGGCATTCGCGGTTTGATACAGTGCCGCTCTGGTATCAGTGTCTGAGTAGGTCAGTGCTTCATCGATAATTTCATCGAACGTTTCATTACACCAGCGCGCGCGATTTGTACCTGATTCAATGGCCGCGCAACTTAACACCGGTCGGTAAAAGTTGTCGGGATCGCCATTGTCTGCTGACCAGCCAATTAATACTGAGTCATGTGCGCCGCTGTCCAGACGTCTTCTGAACAGGCTCCATTCAAAGCTTATCACTTCAACATTAATCTCTAATTGCTCCAGATAACCCTGGATAAGCTCAGCCATCATGGTGGCATTGGGGTTGTAGGCCCGCTCAACCGGCATTGCCCAGATATTCATGGTAAACCCCGGCTCGATGCCATTTTTGCGCAACAGGTCTTTGGCCAGTACCGGGTTGTAGCTGTTATCTCGTAAATCTTCCTGAAACGCCCAACTGCTGGGGGGAACCAGTCCGTTTGCTTTTACCGCGCTGCCAAAATACACGGCTTCCAGTAAGGTGGTTTTATCGATACCCATCGCCAAGGCCCGCCTTACCTCCGGGTTGTCAAATGGGGGCTTGCTGGTATTAAAGGCCCAAAATCCCACATTGAGTCCTGGTTTCTCATCCAGCACTAAATTATTGCGATCCCGGATGATATCCAGTTCGCTATGTGCCGGCAAAGACATAACATCACATTCGCCAGTCATTAGTTTGGCAAGGCGCAACGAGCTCGACGGTGTGATGTCATAAATGAGTTGTTTTACTGCGCGGTCGTGTTTCCAGTAGTTTTCGTGTTTTGCATAGCGAATAAAACGACCTTTTCGGTAATTGATATATTTAAAGGGGCCGCTGCCTATGGGCTTTTCGTCCAGTAATTGAGGCTGTTTTTTTTCCAGTAAGAATTCGGCATATTCTTTGGAAAGAATGATGGCGAAATCCGTAGCCAGATTTGCCAGGAAAGAGCTGTCAGGCTTGTTCAGGTCAATCACGATGCGATAGCCGTTAATGCGGCGCACATCTTTGATCAATTTATCCAGGCCTAAGCTGACAAAATAAGGATAACCACTGACATCGATGTCGTGATAAGGATGCGATTCTAGCCGCCAGCGATTGATACTAAAAATCACGTCATCAGCATTCAGGTGCCGGGTGGGGGTGAAATAATTTGTTTCATGAAACGCCACCTGTTTACGTAACTGAAAAGTGTAGTGCAGCCCGTTTTCACTGACGCGCCAACTTTCGGCAATGCCCGGGATGATTTTACTGTCTTGCGGGTCAAATTCCAGCAGCCTGTCGTAAAGCTGGTGTGAGGTGGCATCGACGGTGGTCCCGGAGGTGTCCAGTTGCGGATTAAAGCTGGTAGGGCTGCCTTCTGAACAATAAATCAGGCCCTCATCTTTAAATTTCAGGTCGTGATTACCGCCACATGCCACCACACCTGTTAAAGTGAGCAAGGTGGCTATAATCTGACGATAAAACACTTTAATCTTCAACAGAAGTATCCAGCAGGTTGTATTTTTTTAGGTATCCCCTGAGCTGATGGTAGGTCAGAGAGAGTTTGTCGGCGGTTTTCTTTTGATTGTAATGGCTGTCCGCCAGCGCTTGCTTAATCATATCAATTTCGTAACTTTGACTCAGCTCTTTTAAGTTCACCGGAAACTCAAAATCAAACGCCGGGTTAATGTCAGCAACGGCCGGTGTCGGTTGACTGTGCTGCACCGGATTGGGCGGCGTGTCGTTATCCTGTGGCTGAGAGGGTGATTGTGTAATTCTGTCCTGAGTTTTAATTCGGGTATTTGGGCGAAATTTTGATTCGAAAGGGTCAATAATAATTTCATGCACCGGCACATAAGGGTTGTTGGTACGGTATACGGATCGTTCCACCACATTTTTTAATTCCCGAATGTTACCGGGCCAGTCATAGTCCAACAACACCCGCTTGGCTTTTTCAGTAAAACCGCTGAACAACTCAAGTTCCATTTCTCTAATCATATTAATGGCAAAATGTTCAGCGAGAATAATGATATCTTCTCTTCTTTCTCGCAAAGGGGGTAGTGTGATGACATCAAACGCCAGTCGGTCTAACAGGTCTGCCCTGAATTCGCCCGTTTCTGCTAAGGTTGGTAAATCTTCATTGGTGGCGGCAATTAGGCGCACATCGACTTTGACAGAGCGAGATCCACCGACACGTTCAAATTCACCGTATTCAATTACCCTGAGTAGCTTTTCCTGAATTAACCCCGAGGTATTGGCCAATTCATCTAAAAACAAGGTGCCGTTGTGAGCCACTTCGAAGCGTCCTTCGCGTCGTTTACTGGCACCGGTAAAAGCCCCGGCTTCGTAACCAAATAGCTCGGACTCCAGCAAAGATTCACTGAGGGCGGCGCAATTCAATTTAATGTAGGGTTGATCCCAGCGTTTCGAGAGGTAATGTAAGCGCGCAGCAACAAGCTCTTTACCAGTCCCTCTTTCTCCTATCACTAATACCGGTTTAGTAAGTGTTGCGATCTGAGAAATTTGTTCCAAAACCTCCAGAAAGCTATTAGCCTGACCGATTAAATTATCTTGTTGGCGATATCGACTCATGAAAAACCTTATTATTTGGTGTATTTAACCAATTTGTGGTTAGAAGACAATGATAGGTCAATTCCCTTTAAATTGCTAAGCCAAATAATACTATGTAATTCAGTGGTTTAAACAAAATATTAGATTGGCCTGTTATTTGAATAACAAACTCCAACATTTTCGCAATCAGAATGAGATAAAAACTAAGAGGTAAATGATTATGGGTATTTTTTCTCGTTTTTCCGATATTGTAAATTCAAATATCAACGCATTACTGGACAAAGCCGAAGATCCGGAAAAAATGGTGCGTCTCATCATCCAGGAAATGGAAGACACCCTGGTAGAAGTGCGTTCAGCCTCTGCTAAAACCCTGGCAAACAAAAAGGATATTACCCGTCAGATCGACAAAATGGAGCAGGAATCTCAAGATTGGGCAGCAAAAGCTGAATTAGCGCTAAGTAAGGACCGCGAAGATCTGGCACGCGCCGCTTTACTAGAAAAGAAAAAATGTCAGGAACATGCTGAGAGCCTGAAACATGAATTGGGGCTACTCGACGAGCAATTGAGTAAACTTCAGGCTGAAGTTGAGCAACTGCAGGAAAAATTAGCGGATGCCAAGTCTCGTCAGAAAGCCATTATTATGCGCCAAAAAACGGTGAGTTCTCGACTTGAAGTTAAGAAGCGTCTGGACAGCAGTAAAGTCGATGATGCGATGGACAGATTCGAGCGTTACGAGCAGAAGATTGACAGTCTTGAGTCACAGGTGGATGCCTATGATCTGGGTAAGAAAACCCTCTCTGACGAGTTTGCGGAGCTGGAGTCCGAAAACAAAGTTGATGACGAACTGGCGGCTATGAAAGCCAAGCTAAAAAATCAAAAGAAAGCCAGTAAGTAATTAAATAATAAGACGCAGAGGTAACTGACCGTGGAAGATGTCATTGGAATTATTGTCGCACCCATAGTGGTATTTTTAGTCATAGTAGCGCCTATATGGTTAATTTTACATTACCGCAGCAAAAAGCAGTTGAGCCAGGGACTGTCAGAAGCTGAAATCAAAACGCTCAATGAACTGGCGCGTCAGGCCGAAGGAATGGCCGATCGAATCAAAACCCTGGAAGCGATATTGGACGAAGAGTCTCCAGAATGGCGCAGTAAGGTGTAGTTATGAAAAAAGAACTTTACAGAGACACTGAAAAAGGAAAAGTAGCCGGCGTTTGCGCCGGGCTGGCTGACTACTTTGGATGGGAGTTATGGTTAGTTCGAATCATTTTCATCTCTGGGTTTTTATTAACCGGCTCCTTTTTCTTCATGGCTTATGTTATTGGTTGGTTCATACTGGATAAAAAGTCCGACAAAGAAATAAAAAAGAGCGCTTTCGCAGTTGCGGCTGATAAATCCAAAGGTTGGGTATCTAACCTGGGTGAGGACGCAAAGGTCGAGGTCAAATCTAAAGTCTGGCAAGCCGGTGAACCCCCTAAACAGGCTTTTAAAGATATTCACAATCAATTTGGCAAACTGGAACTCAGATTACGTAAACTGGAATGTTACGTTACATCTTCTGAGTACCAGTTAAACCGGGAAATCAACAAGCTTTAACAATGCCTCTTCCGGCAAAAACCTCTGAATTGCACAGAGGTTTTTTGTTTTTTACAGTCTCACTTTTTTATCTAATACTTCTAACGCCATTTCTTAGCCCGTTGCATCCTGTAAGGGTTGTAAACATCTCTTAAATCAGTGCTGAGCAGGCAATTTTAAGATTTGGAGAACAGGTTGAACAAACCGGAACCCTGTGTAGGCATATTTTGGTGTTACAGACAGCACATCATTGCAGAAACAACACCACGACTAGCCGTTGCTACAGACTCTCTGGGAATAGTGGATAGTTCCTTTCAACATATCGATAGTTGGGAACACAAGCACTTGTATTTACCTGATTTTCCGGAACTTTACGGATCGGAATATCAGGAGCTACCCAGAGGACGAGTGCTGTATAATGCCCGGCGACAGCATTTTATTGTTTACGCGGATCGCAGTGTTATGGCATCGACAATAAAGAAGCGTATTGCCGCGCGGTTCTCGTTTCCGGTTGCAGCCTGTCTCTGGCAAACGGATCCGCACTATCGGCATTTTCACAGGGTATCTGATGATGGATAGATATATACGCCAGCTTGCGGTCAGGCAAGTCTTGTGTGGGGAATGTATCGCCCGCAGTATAAATGTGGCAGTACCGGAGCAGCCTTGATTATTAAACAAAGGGCAGTGCACAATGCCACTTCGGCAAACGTTGCCACGTTAAATGTTCCTGCAGTTTGAAAGAGGAAAAGGAAGATGGAAAATAACCTGCTGGTCAATTTGAGGAAGTACCGCCCCAGGGAAAATACGAATCCCCTTGAGAACTTTATTACTGAAGCGTTTGCACACTTGTTACGCAGTAGTGAAGTTATCACCGGTGCACTGGTGACTTACATCAATGGGTTACTGGAGGACGAAATTACCTGGCACGGGCCGGATTACCAGGTTTCCACGCAGGAAAATTTCGCCAACAAATACCCTGATATGGTGCTTAAGTGGGAGTCGGGGGTTTTGGTCTTCGAGCACAAGGTCCGGGCTGATTTGCATTTTCAACAACTCGAACATTACCGGAATTACGCCGCTGAGAATTTCAGCGACTATCGTCTGGTGCTGATCACCGAGCGTGAGTATCAGCATCAACAATCTCCTGACTGTGCCTTTTGCTGGAATAACGTTTACAGCTTAATTAAAAAGCAGTTAGCGCATATTGAACCTGATGTTATCTGGTATGCCAAGGAGTTCATGGCGTTACTAAAGTCTGAAAGTCTCGGACCCGTTGCGCCAATCAATCCAATCGCAATTCAACATTATCTGGAAGCAAAAGCCCTGGATGATCAGTTAGCGTCTTTGTTTCGCATGGCGACATTGCCTCAGAATAACTGGCCACTAGGCAGCGGTTTTGGCACTGTGATTAACGACCTCAGTAAAAAAGTGGAGCAACGCTTTGGTATTGAGTTTCGCCCCATAGAAAATGGCTCAGCAAGAGGCTGGTTTCCCGGGATTTTTCACGGTGTGATTTTTGATGGAAGTGACCACCATTTTAATGAGGACATGGGCAATCGTTTGCATGTCGCAGTGGTGTTTGATTTTGACCGAAGAACACATCAGTTGTTACGTAAAAGCGATACTTTCAGGTGTTTTAGTTTGGATTTTTGCCAGCGGATTGCTGCACTGAATGCTGACTGGAAAGTGATTAACAAGCCACAGCAATCAGGTATACAGAACATTAACTGGTATCACCCGTTGGCTTTGATACAACCCATGGAGCAGTTTTTTGCAGGGCTACACAACGCAGAAGATCAACTTGCCCATTTTGTGCAGCAGATGAGCAGGGTGCAGCAGGTTATTGTCGAAAGTACAGATTTCGCATCATTAGTGGCTGAAATGTGTGATGAGCGTTTGTTAACTTAGTGCCGGACAACCTGTGAGGATAGTGATAAGCGCTTTTTGCTGAAATTATTTCTATGTTATGAGGTTTTTGTTACTGACTGATGCTTCCTTTTTGCAGGGTAATGAGATAAATTCGTAACATTATCTTTACAATAGATTTTTGGGGTACGAAGTGCGTCTGGAGATTACCTGTCATGACAGACTCGGGATCACGCAGGATGTTTTAGACATTCTGGTTAAATATAATATCGATCTCAGGGGGATCGAAATCGATCCTAACGGAAAAATATTTCTGAGCTTTCCCACCATTGAGTTCAATGAGTTTCAACACCTGATGCCTGAAATTCGTAAACTCAGTGGTGTCACCGACGTAAAAACAACACCTTTTATGCCCATTGAGCGTGAACGCAATGAATTAACCGCGATTCTGGAAACTCTGCCTGATCCCGTGTTCTCTGTGGACGCCAAAGGTAAAGTCATGCTGACAAATGATGCCGCCGCTTCCAGCCTGGATGTCGACAGAAAGAGCTTGCTGGGTACTCATGTCGCGGAATTAGTTAAAGGGTTTAATGTTGTAAAGTGGCTGGAGGGGCGTGATATTGGCGTTCAGACCCACAAAGTAAAGTTCGTTGAGCAGGACTTCCTGGCTGACTTTTTTCCGGTATATGTTCCTGATTCTAATCAGGTATCCATTTTGGCTGGTGCGGTAATTCTGCTTAAATCAGAATTCAGGTTAGGCCAGCAATTCAGTGCCTTTCATCAACCCAACGAAGAGAGCTTTAATCATATTTTGGCGCAAAGCCCGGTAATGAAAAGAGCGATTAGGGAGGCCAAAAAGTTTGCTGAGTCTGCCCTGCCGCTGTTGTTCGCCGGTGAAACAGGCAGCGGAAAAGAAACGTTGGCAAGAGCCAGCCACTCTGTCGGAGCGGGACGCGATAAACCGTTCGAACAGATTGTGGTTTCGGGCCATTCACCACAAGAGTTGGAAGAGATGTTGTTTGGTGATTCTGCGTCTGGTGGTGTGCTCAATAACGTCAGTATTGGCACTGTTTTACTCAAAGAAGTGTGCGAGTTAGCGGAATCTACCCAGGCAAAATTGTGCGCCTGGCTGGAGCATGCTGAACAACTGCGCAGCAAGGCGCCGAATAAGGATGAAGAGCTACCGCGGTTGATGACCACAACACAACAAGATTTAAGTTTAAAAGTTGCTGAAAATCGCTTCAGAGAAGATCTGTATTTCCGACTTACCTCGTTGATCATTGTTGTACCCTCGTTGAGAGAAAGGAAAGGCGATATTATTGGTTTAGCTGAATATTTCCTGAAACAACAAGCCATGAAAATGGGCAAGCGAGTCCCCAAGTTATCCAAATCTTGTGTTGAGTTATTGCAATCTCATGCCTGGCCTGGCAATGTCAGACAACTGGAAAACACGGTTTGCCGGGCACTTTTGACGGTGTCTGGCCGGGAAATTCACAAGGAGCATATTCAGCTACCTGGCGCAGCTTCCAGCTTTAACTTTTCCTCCAGTGACTTTGAAGGGACGTTAGATGAAGCCGTTAAAAAATTCGAAAAGTCATTGCTAAGACAACTCTATCCTAGTTATCCCAGTACCCGACAGTTGGCGCGTAAATTAGGTTTGAGCCATACCGCAATTGCGAATAAGTTGCGTGAATATGGCATTAGTCGCAAAACAATTAAAATATAATTAAATTCTGAAAAGTGACCGAAGAAGTTGCTGAGTATTTAACGACAGGAGATAGATATGAAACTGTATGGCTATTGGCGCTCATCGGCCAGTTACAGGGTTAGAATCGCGCTCAATCTGAAAGAGATTGATTATGAGTATATCCCCGTTCACCTCGTCAAAGACGGAGGAGAGCAGCATAGTAATGAATACAAATTGCTTAACCCTGCCGAATTAGTGCCAACACTGGTGGACAGCGATAATGAATCAGACATTATCCTTAATCAGTCTCTGGCAATCATCGAATATCTGGATGAACGATTTCCCGAAACGAATAAGTTGATACCGGATCACAAACTGGATCGAGCCCGGGTTCGAGCCGTGGCCTATGATTTGGCCTGCGATGCGCAACCTATTCAAAACCTGAGGGTGTTGCAGTACCTTGAGCAGCACTTTAATGCTGATCAAAATGCCAAGACAGCCTGGGCAAAGCATTGGATAGAACAGGCGTTTGCCTCTGTTGAGCGCCGAATTCAAAACTCGGCAGCGGATTTTTGTTTCGGATTTAATGTGTCAATGGCTGATGTGGTGCTGGTGCCCCAATATTACAACGCACAGAGGTTTGGTGTTGATATGAGCCACTATCCATTGATAAAAAGAGTTGTAGATAATTGTAATAAGCTGGAGGCTTTTGTTCAGGCTGCACCGGAAGCACAACCTGATGCTCAGTAGCGGTCGAGACGCTACTGAGATTTAATCGGCAGTTCTGTGGTGTTTTTCACCTGTTTCAATGCAAACGTTGAACTCAGGTGATCAACACAGGGCAGGTGAGTCAGTTTAGATTTTAATAAATGCTCGTATTCTTCAATACTCTCAACAATCACTTTCAATAAATAATCTTTTTCACCACTGGTGGTGTGGCACTCGATGATTTCTGAAATGTCTTGTACAGCCTCTTCAAAGGCATTCAGCGATTCAGTATCGTGATTTTTAAGTGTCACATAAATGAAAACACTGACACCTAAGTTGAGCAACTTATTGTTTAGCAGTGTTACTTTGCTTTTTATAATGCCGGCACTTTCCAGCTTTTTAACGCGTCGCCAACAGGGGGTATGCGACAGACCAACCAATTGACTGAGGTCAGCCATGGATACGGTGGCGTCTCTTTGCAGAACGCGTAAGATTTCACGATCAAACTTATCTAATTTCATTTAGGAGATAGGGTTTTTATTTTTTGTGAAAGGTAACAGGATTTTTCTATTTCAGAAAGAATTTTAGTACAAAAAACTCGTTTATCGTGTATCTGATGGCAAAATTGGGTGAAAGATATTAATTCCTGAAAATCGCGAAATCCACATGGAATATTTTCCTTACAGCTATTCTGGTCTTACCCCGGATTTTCTTTGAGATCCCAGGTTACGACTGTGTCAAAATAAGTACAATCCGAACAACGCAATAATAATTGAAAAGAAAGAGTCCTATGTCTGTATTTGAACATCATGAATTTGATCAACACGAAAAAGTGTTATTTTGCAAAGATAAGTCGTCGGGCTTGCAGGCGATTATTGCAGTACATAACACCAATCTTGGCCCGGCCTTGGGCGGATGCAGAATGTGGCACTACGCCGATAGTAGTGAAGCATTAACTGACGTATTACGCCTGTCAAAAGGCATGACTTACAAAGCAGCCATGGCCAATCTGAAATTAGGCGGTGGTAAAGCTGTTATTATTGGTAATCCTCATACAGATAAAACGCCAGCAATGATGACCGCGATGGGGCGTTTTGTGAACGCTGCTCAGGGCGACTATATTACCGCTGAAGACTCAGGTATCAGTATTGATGATTTAAATCTGATGTCTGAGCAAAGTCAGTATGTCGCAGGGATTCATTCTCGTTATAGTTTTCATGGCGGCCATGCCGATGGCAACCCGGCGCCGGCGACCGCCTACGGTGTCTTTGTTGGATTGAAAGAATCCGTCAGATACAAGTTAGGTACAGACTTAAAAGGCCTCAAAGTGGCAATTCAGGGATTGGGCCACGTAGGCTACCGTCTGGCACAACAATTAAAAGATGAAGGCGCAGAGCTGATTGTTACCGACATCTACGAGCAGCAACTAAAGCGCGCGGAAGCAGAGCTTGGTGCTATTGTTGTAAGTCCGGAAGAAATTGTGCAGCAAGATGTCGACGTGTTTGCTCCCTGTGCACTGGGTGCGGTGTTGAATGAACGCACCATCCCGCAGTTAAAATGCAAGGTAATTGCCGGTGCTGCTAACAATCAGTTGGCTAAAGAAGAGCATGGAAAACTGTTGGTGGAGGCGGGCATTCTTTACGCTCCAGATTATGTGTTGAATGCCGGTGGCATCATTGATATTTACCATCAGAACCAGGAAGACAGCAGCGCACAGGCGCTGAAAACTCACCTTGAGGGTATTGCCCTGACCCTGCGCGAAATATACACCCGTGCTGATCAGGAGCAGTTGCCCACTAATCGCGTGAGTAATTTGATCGCTGAAGAGCGATTCGGAAAATCCTGGTAATACCCCGCAGGGGCTGAATTAAATTTGCAGTCCCTGGCTGAATTGGGCATAATGCGCGCCGCGATTTCAATGGCGGTCCTGTTGGTCCTCCCGCAATGATAATTTGTGAACTCGGTCAGGCCCGGAAGGGAGCAGCCGCAGCAGATGACTCATGTGCCGGGATGTGGCTGGCGGGATTGCCACCCTCAAATTTGCTTTTATTTTTCGCCTCTGCTTTCCCTTTCGTCTAAAATCTTAATACCCAAATCTATGGCTTCTTCGACTTCCTGCTCCATTTGGATCCGTTCTAACTGCGGCAGAAAAAAAGCCATGTCTACTTCGTACCTGATGTATCTCGGCGGCACTTTATTCAATGCCAGACAGCATAAATCGGCAATATAATCTGCCGTTTTTTTCCTGGGTAAGTTGAGCTTTTCAATGCGTTCTAAAACCAGGTGTTCGTAATAGTTGTGAATATCATCATCAAGTTTCATGACCGGCCACAGTGATGTTAAACTCAGTAATTAATCGTTGACCTTGTATCAATTTAAATAACCGCTGTTGGTTGTTCAATTGAAACAGTTTTAACCTAATCTTTTATATAGACCAGCTTACTTCAAAGAGCAACATACTCGTTTTACAGAGCGTGGTGCAAATGTCGTGCAGGAGAACAAAATGAAAAAAAACACGACCCCGGTATATTACGGCGATTACCTACATCTTGATCGCATTTTAAGTGCTCAGGAACTTCAAAGTGAAAAGTATGCAACTGCCGCTCACGATGAAACCTTATTTATTATCGTACATCAGGTGTATGAGCTTTGGTTCAAGCAAATTCTGCATGAGTTGAGTACGGTTATTGACGTGTTTTCTCAACAGGCCGTGGAAGATCATCAATTGTCCACCGTGGTGCACCGGTTAAACCGGGTAATAAAAATCCAGAAATTACTCAATGATCAAATCAGCATCATGGAAACCATGACTCCACAGGAATTTTTGTCTTTCAGAGATTATTTAGTTCCCGCATCGGGATTTCAGAGCATTCAGTTTAAAATGCTGGAAATTGGACTGGGTTTGAAGTCGCAGTATCGCATCGATTTTGACAAGCAGTCTTTTTACCAACGGCTGGAAGAAAAAGATCGGCATTTTCTTGAAGCCCTGGAACAAAAACAAAGTTTGTTCGAACTGGTGAACGCCTGGTTAGAGCGACTACCTTTGTTGGAGTTTGATAATTTTAAGTTTTGGCAACACTATGAATCTGCCACTAAGGAAATGTTGAAGAGTGATCGGGAAATCATAAAAAATAACAATATGATTTCTGAAGAGGATAGGCAAAAAGAACTGCTGGAATTGCAAAAAACCGAAGCCAGCTTTAACGCCATTTTTGATGAACAATATTATCAAAAGCTGATGGAAGAAGGGCATTACAGGCTTTCTCAAAATGCACTGATGTCAGCGTTATTTATTCATCAATACAGCGAAGAGCCAGTCTTTAATCTGCCGTTTCAGTTTCTGACGTGTTTAACTGAGATTGATGAAAATCTGACCTTGTGGCGGTACCGGCATGCGATGATGGTACAAAGGATGCTGGGAACGAAAATAGGCACAGGTGGATCCTCAGGGCACGAGTATTTGAAAAAAACCACTGAATCCAACCGAATTTTTAAAGATTTTTTCAATATGGCGACTTTCCTGTTGCCGAAAGAGGTCTTACCTGCACTTCCCGTAAACGTAAAGAAAAACCTTGGGTTTTCACTGTTTTCGGTTTAGCCTTGTTACAAAGTGTAAACTTTTTATTACGTCAATTGAAATGTTAGGGAATTGTAAATTTGAACTTTCACTGATTTTTAAAAAGTTTTCAGCTTGACCCCGCTCTTTTCCTTTGTGTATATTGTTTGCGGGTTCACTACCCGTTAGGTTCACTACCTAACAATAATCGCCGCGACACGAGCGGCAATAACACTAAATAAATTAAAAAATTAGTGGTCCAGGGAGACAACACATGTATATTAAATCCAAACTGGCTAAGTCAGTTCGACTAGCTATGGCTTTTGGTGCCGTTTCTACTGCTGCATTCAGCGGTTCAACAATGGCCCAGGAAGAAGCAGCCCAAGAAGAAGCTGTAGAAAAAATCGCAGTAACAGGTTCTCGTCTACGTAGAGCGGACCTTGAAGGTTCTGTTCCAATTACTACGATTGACAGAACTCAGTTAGAGTTCTCCGGTCAAGTTTCTGTATCTGACCTTCTTCGTAACACCAGCTTCAACGCTGCTGGTTCATTCAGACCTCAATCAGGTAGCTCAGCACAGGGTGTTTCTACTGTTGATTTGAGAGGTTTAGGTTCAGAGCGTACTTTGGTACTTATCGATGGTCGTCGTTTACCTAAGTCGCCTTCAACAGGTTCTTCTGCTGACCTTAACTCAATCCCAACTGCTATCATTGAGCGAATCGAAGTATTAACTCAGGGTGCATCAGCGGTATACGGTTCTGACGCAGTAGCAGGTGTAATCAACATCATCACCAGAAAAGAATTCAACGGCGTTGAAATCAAACTTGGTGCGCATGAAATTGAGCACGAAGGTGGTGACCGTGAAGAAGGCTCGATCATTATCGGTACTTCAAGCGACAAAGGTAACATCGTAGGTGGTGTTTCATGGAACCATCGTGACATCGTATTCCAGAGAGACTTCCCTTGGTATGCACCAGGTGCATCTTTGTACGGTAACAGCTTCTCTACTGCGACTGACAACGGTGACGGCACATACACTGATGACTTCAACGTAACTTCTTTCCCAGGCGGCTGTAACGACGGTGAAGGTTTCTACGAAGTTGACTATGCAGCCTCTATCACTGGCCAGCGTTGTGCTTATAACTTTGCATTAGTATCTGCTGACGAAGCATCTACTGGTGTAACCAGCTTGTTCATGAACAGCGAATATGAAATCGCTGACGGTTGGAAACTACTGTCTAAAATGAACTGGAACAAAACTGATTCATTCGGTCGTTATGCACCAGTTCCAGATTCACCTTCACCGTTCGCTGGTGGTACTGGCAACCCAATCCCGGTTGATAGCCCGAACAACCCAACTAACCCAGAAAGTGCGATGTATGACCCAGCATTTGGTCCAAACGTACCAGTTTTCTGGTGGCACCGTTTTGACGCATTAGGTAATCGTGACAACGAAGTTGAAAACGATACGCAGAACCTGATGGTTATGGTTGAAGGTGAAGTGGGTGACTTTTTCGTAGACTTCGGTGTACGTCGTACTAAAAACAAAACTTACGATATCGGTCGTAACTACTTAGTACGTACCACTGCAGAAGCTTACATCAACGACGGTACTTACGATCTGCAAAACCCAAGCGCAAACCCAGATTCAGTTCTGAACGCGATGAAAGCAACCATTTCTCGTATCAGTATCTATGACCAGGACGAAGTTTTCGCTTCTGCTCAAACTGATCTGTTCGAAATGGGCGGCGGCATGTCTTCAATCATCTTCGGTGTTGAATGGCGGGAAGAAGATTACAACGACCAATACGATTCACTGTCTGAAGCTGGTGCAATCGGTGGTTCTTCTGGTAACTCTGCAGGTGGTGGTCGTACTGCACGTGCAGCTTTCGTAGAGACTTTGTTGCCAGTAATGGACAACCTGGAAGTCACCTTAGCGGGTCGTTACGATGACTACAGTGATTATGGTGATGACTTCTCTCCTCAGATCTCTGTTCGTTGGGAACCAATGGAAGATTTAGTTGTTCGTGGTGGTTGGGGACAAGGTTTCCGCGCACCAACACTGGACATCCTGACTCAGAAAGATTCTTTCGCAGCTGACTCTGTGTCTGATGACACTCACTGTGCGGCATTGAGTTTGCCAGTAGGTTGTTCTGTACAGATCAACGGTTTGCGTACTGCTAACCCGAACCTGAGTTCAGAGCAATCTGAGCAGTTGTCTGTGGGTATCGCTTATCAACCGCTTGACAGCTTAAGTTTCTCATTAGATTACTTCGATATTGAGATTGAAGAACGTATTAACTTCTTCGATGCTCAGGAGCTGGTAAACAGAGAAGCCGCAGGCGACCCAATCCCAGCTGGTTTAGGTGTTGAAAGATTACCTACTGGTGCGATTACTCGTATCGTTCAGGGTTATGGTAACGATGGTACACTTGAAACTTCTGGTGTTGACTTGAACGTTAAGTACTCTCAAGACCTTGGTTTTGGTGACCTGACTTCTTCACTGCAATACTCTTATGTATTCGATTACAGAACTGACGGTGGCAGAAACGAGATCGGTGATATCGGTCAGCCAGAAGACAGAGGTGTTTGGTCAAACACATTAGCGGTAGGTGACTTCAACGTTGCATACAACCTGAACTACATCGGTGACAACGCTGAGAACGTAGTTGACGGTGAGCAAATTGGTCACGTTGGTTCTTGGGTTACTCATGATATCAACGTAACTTACCACACGCCGTTTAACTCTAAAGTTACTCTTGGTGTGAACAACGTTGGCGGTAAAGAGCCACCTCTTGAATCATTCCGTGGGGGCGGTGGTAGCCGTTCTTATAACTTCGACTTGTACGATGGTTACGGACGTATCGTTTACGCGAGATACGTACAATCTTTCTAATTTGACTTAGAGAGAAACATAAATGAGAAAGCCAGCGCAAGCTGGCTTTTTATTTATGGGCCGATATAATGAAAACAAATAACAATAAGATTAACCCATACAATACCCGAAAGGGCGCAATGGTAAGCAATGCTATTGACCATTGAGACTCGGTATCTTTTCTATCATGCATAAGCAAACTATTCCTTGGCAGTCCTACTGGCAAGACGGCAACTTCGATACTTTTGGTAAATCCTTTTCTGATGGCAATCCGGTTGCTGATGCGTTAGCAGTAAAACTAAAAGAGATTACACTGACAAACAGTGAAGTGCAGACTTTATTGGATTTGGGATGTGGTAAAGGTGAGCATTTTCAATGGTTAAGAGAGATGTTACCCGTTCAGATAAATCAACCCCTTCATATAGTGGGAGTTGATGCTGCAATTCCAACCATGGAAATTGATAGCCACAGCAAAATTGTCAAAGATAACTTTGAATCACTGAGTCATGTACTGAAGTCAGAGCTGTGCTTTGACGTTGTCTTTGCAATGTTTGCAGCGGAGTATGGCCAGTTCAACAGAGTCCTGAAAGCACTGCAGTCATTACATAGTGGACAACTGGATTGCATTTTTCTGATGCACACACCCGGCTCAATCATCACTGAAAAAACCAGGCACACTCTGGATTTTTACCGTTTGTTTTTAAATAAAGACCTTGATAAGGCCCTGAGAAAACTCAAAAAGACAACTAACATTAAAATGTTCGAGACAACTGTACTCAATAACCTTAACGCGGTAATTGGACTTAAGCGTTCTGAGTTGATGTACGACCTGCACACGGTGGCGGAACGATTACAGCGCTTGTTTAGTTCCATAAATCTGAGCCAGAAGTCAAAGCACGTAGAGCAGTTGTTGCATTACTTTGAGCAATTAAGTATGCATAAGTTGCGTTTGGAGCAGCAATTAGCAGCGTCTAAAAACAGTGAACTGTTAAACGGTGCATTGGCAGATGCGGGTCATCATATAAAAACTGATGAGATATTGTTTAATAGTTATGGTGAAATAGGGCGTTTTATTCACTTTGTTATCCAGCACTAGCGCAGACAAAATTATAGACTGAATAGAATTAATACACTTATGCCAAACATCTTTCCAAGCCATGCTTCCGCCATTGTTTATCGTCAGTCGACGCTGATGCTGGTTTCACTTTCTGGTGTGCATCCCGCAATTAATCTGTCGCTGGCGGACGTACTGCTTATTGATGCAATGTTGAGACACAAACAAAACCGTGATGTGATTGGAAGTTTTTTCTCCACTGCTATGGGGAAGCGCTTAAGACAAAGCGTCAGTGATGCTCAAATACTAAACAGAATAAATGAATTAGAAGTTGTTAAACATCAATGTAACGCATTCAGTGATATTGAGGTCGTGCCATTATCTGAACAGCCAGTAACCGATAGTGGCAAACTAACTTCGATGGATGAACAATTCTACCTAAGCATGCACCACAGTGTCTATTTGGCGCAATCCGGGTTTGTGTGTTATGCCCCGGCTATGGGCACCTATGTCAGCCTGACCGGTGAACAAACAATTTTGCTGTTGTCATTTGCCGGCGGCACCAAGCCAGATGCCTTGTTTTCCCATAATAATTTTGCCGGTGCAGACCAACAGGCGCTTTTCTGTTGGTTGCAAAGTATGCTAAATGCCGGGGTGCTGGTGACTAAATCTGTTATTGAAACACCCCAGAAAGCAAAATTAAGTTCATTCTCAACGCAATCCACTGACAATCCTACCATTGAATTGGATTGGAAAGCCGTTGATTCGGACGGTCGAATTCCCGTTTATTTTGTACCCCATATGGAAAATCATTTTCCGCTGGCTTTAGGGGTATTACTCAATGCCTTAAATGAACATAACTCGGGAGTGTTACGAGATAAGTTTCTGTTTTTGCCCATAACCTATCTGGAACCGACTGATTTGATCAATGGTCCATATCGAAAATTCGGTACCGGGATATGGTTGTTTTCCAATTATATGTGGTCAATAGACCTGAATATGCAAATCAGCAATGCGATTAAACAACATGATTCGGGTAATTTCACCATTCATGGCGGGCCCAGTACACCCGATTATCCAGAAGCGTGTGAAACTTTTCTGAAAGATAATCCTTCGGTTGATATTGCCGTTCATGGTGAAGGTGAAGTGACAATCACTGAAATATTTGAAGTCCTGGCGCAGTCATTTACTGCTGATGGCGATATAGATCGTTTTAGACTCAGTAAAGTGACGGGCATTACCTTTAAAGATCCCATTGCCAACAATATTATTCGCACCGGAAGTCGTGAACGCATGAAAGAACCGGACAGCGTGCCATCACCTTATCTTTCTGGCGTTTTTGACAATTATCAGGGCAGGGTGGAAGCAGCGATAATAGAGACTAACAGAGGTTGCCCTTACGGATGCACATTTTGTGATTGGGGGTCAGCCACTAACCAGAAAATACGCAAGTTCGACCTCGAGCGGGTGTATGACGAAATTACCTGGATAGGTCGAAACAAGATCCGGGTTATTTGGATTGCCGATGCCAACTATGGTTTGTACGAAAGAGATATTGATATTTCCAAACACATTGTTGCCACGAAAAAGAAATACGGCTTTCCACAAGAAGTTGTCGTTAATTACACAAAGAATTCAACCCGAAAACTCGTAGATATTATCAAGGTTTTCAGCGAGGGAGGGATAATTAGTCAGGGGATTATTTCCATACAAACCACAGATGAGAAAACCCTGGAAGTTATCAACCGCAAAAACATTCGCACAGAACGCTATGATGAATTGTCTGAGATCTTTGCTGAACAAAAGTTGCCGCTTTCAACCGATTTGATGATTGGCCTGCCTGGTATAACTGTGGATTCGTTTAAGTTGGATTTGCAGCGCTATATAGATAAAGATATTTCGGTTAAGGCCTATCCAACTCAATTACTGCCTAACAGCCCCATGGCTGACCCTGAGTACATTAAGAAGTACCAGATTAAAGTGGATAAAAATAATTTTATTCTTTCCACCTACAGCTTTACCCAGCAAGAGCTGGTGCACATGAAAGGGCTGTTTCAGGTTTATGAAATGGCAGAGGGTTATGGTTTACTGAGATACCTCACTCGGTACTTACAGTGGGAGTATGAGATTCAGGCAATTGAGTTTTTGGAAACATTACTTATCGACGTCAATGCCAATCCGAATACCTACCCACTGCTGACCTGGGGAGTTCATTATTTTAATGTAGAAAAGAACATTCCGGGTGGCTGGCACGCTTTTTATCGCGAACTGGCCAGCTACCTGATTAACAGGTATGAGATAGCCGATGATAGCCGATTAGCTACGGTGCTGGCCGTCAGTGCTGCCTCAATGCCAGATGATGGATTGCAATATCCCTACGTAGTCGAGACCGAGCATGACTTTGTCGCTTACTTCGTTGCAGCGAAAGAACAGTTCCAACCGCTCAGCGCCTACGGCAAGAGTGAGTTTTCAGTTTCTGATCCCAATTCTCTGGTGGATATCGATCTCAATGCCACGCAATATGATTCACATCAGTATTTTTGGGAGCTGCAATCCGAAATATCACGACCTAAATCGGTTGTAAAGGTATGATCAAAGCAGCGGCTTGCTGGGATTATAAGCAGCCTGGAAATATAGTGCATTTTACCCTATATAAAAGCCTGTAAACGTCAGCCTTTTTATCGCAGAACTGCCCAACAAGTATTGGTTAAATGGCTGGTCGCCTTGCTATATTGTTATGACGCATTCAAAAATAGTGCACAGTACGCCATTAATGATTGCTGAATTAAGGATTTAAACCCGGTTACTTACTGTTTAATGGTATTAGTTAGCGAATGAGTGCAGATTTATTTAAAAAAGCGTTACAGGCTCATCAGTCTGGTGATCTTCGGAGTGCCTCAGAATATTATCAGAAGGTATTGCAAAGAGTTCCGCGGGAGCACAACGCTTTACAACTTCTCGGAGGGGTTTTTCATGCGCAGGGTGACAACGCAACGGCATTAAAGTATCTGCAGGCCTCTCTGAATATAAAACCTGACCAGCCCCAGGTCATGCTCAATGTCGCAACTTGCCAAAGACAGTTGCAAGACTACAGCGGCGCCTTAACAACGTTAAAGCAATTAATGCGTCGCGATTCCGCCAATTTTGGCGCGTTCAAATGCCGTATGTTCGTATTGGTAGAGATGGGCGATTATGAAAGGGCCTATCAGGAGCTCAATGCACAGATACATAAATTTCCCGGCCATTATGAACTGTATAATTTATTGGGTGCGGTTGCTTCTGAATGTGAGCACTTTGAAAAAGCCATCAGAGCTTACCAGAAAGCGTTAAAGATAAGACCAAACTCCGACGTCGCCAGACATAATCTGGGGTTAGCCTATCGACAAAATGGCGAACCTGAAAAAGCCCTGAAAGAATATCAAATTGTTCTCAATAGTGGTAAACACAGCTATCAGCTAATGCACAACTTAGGAGATACCTATTTTGATCTGGGGCACTTTGAACAAGCTGCCACTTATTACCGCAACGCACTAAAGCTTAATTTTTCCAGTCTGGAATCTCATATCGGATTGAGCGAAACCTTGTGGCAATCCGGGGAAGACAAGTTGTTTTTAAGCAGCTTTGAAAAGGCAGTACTCAAATTCCCTGATAAAACCAGGTTACTCTACAGTTTTATACGACGACTGTGGCGTGTCGGGCAATACAAACAGGCGTTTAATCTGCTCCAAAGCCGTGAGGGTGCTTCTGGCACTGACCCGATATTCCAATTTTTGCTGGCTAACTGCTGGTTGGCAACCGGAGATACAGGTCAGGCTAATACTTGTTTTAAAAAGTCGCTGCTGGGACGAGAGCTCCCTTTATCTGATAAGTTAGAGGTGTGTCGGATATACCTGGACCAGGCAAGGTTCAGTGAGGCAATGACTATTTGCACCGACATCTTAAAGACGGCACCAAACCACACAGAGGCATTGGCATGGTGGGCCGTTTGTCTGGGGCAAAGCAAGGATAAGCAAGTTGATAAACTCTATGATTTTGAGCATTTGATTGGCAGTTACCAGCTGTTTGACAAAAACACAGACGGCAACCTTTATCGGGATCTGGTAGACGAGCTAAGCCGAAAGCACCGCGCCAATGAACCTGTCCGGGACAAGTCATTACACAATGGGACTCAAACGCGGGGCCATTTGTTCCGGAAGTCTCAAGTTTCCTGTCTGAACGAGCTGGAAAAACGGATGCTCGACAGGGTGGCAAGTTATTTAGAAGGCAGGCCGGAAACCGCAAAATTGCGACAGTGGCCAGACAAGGCACATTTTGAGCTAACCTCGGCTTGTTCTGTAAAACTCAATAGCAATGGCTATCAAACTACGAAAATACATGCTGAAAGTCAGCTTACCGGGGTGTTTTATTTAACCACTTATAAAGCACCATCTTCTGGTACTGAGGAGGGGGGATATCTAAAAATCGGTGAAGCGCCGCTGCAAAATCCGGAATCATCATCGGTAATGAAATTGCTAAAAGCCGAAGTGGGGCGGTTATATATATTCCCATCATACTTTTGGCACGCGACTTCGCCATTGGGGGATGCTGGTCAACAAATCACCGTATCGTTCGAAATTAACTCACCCAAATTTTCCTGAAAAAAAATTTGCTGCGGATTGCTATAATTTTATTCGGATCTTTTAGCGTTTTATGCAAATTTCTTGCAAGCTTATGTATACAAAGCCCTTGTCGCAGCACTCCTGATTCCTTGTTTCAAAAATTTACAATCTGTTACAGCTTATTCGCATAATAATTAAACAAATGGCTGATGAAATTCATATTTTTGTTATATTTTTTTTAAGCTATTGTTGATCTGTGAGCCTTTGGCTGCTTGACTTAGTCTGTATATCCATGTGAATATCATTGGGTCCCAGTGCCGTATTAAATAAGTAGGCACTGACTCCAATAACAAAAAATTTTTCAAATATCGTCCCTTGTTATGCGATTCCAAATGTAACAAGGATTAAAGTTTAATTGGTTGGGAACTATGTCCAAGATGAGCAAGAGAAATTTAATTGCCTCAGCTGTCGTAGGTGTTTTAGCACTTGGCGGCAGTACCTTGGTCTCAGCAGATCCATTAAAAGATCTGCAAAATGAGGCTGGTAAAAATCACGCGGCTGCAGCGAAAGCCCAAGAAAGAATCAATAGCATTTACGAGCAAACTCAAGATTTGCTTATTGAATATCGTCAGGTGGTTGACGAAACTGAAAATCTGAAAGTATACAACGATCATATTGCTCGTCTTGTTGCAGACCAACAAGAAGCAATCGACGATCTGCAACGTCAAATTGACGGTATCGATGGTGTTAAAAAGGGCGTAGTGCCTCTTATGTATAACATGATCGATTCATTGGAAAAATTTGTCGATTTAGACGTTCCAATTCGTTATCAACAACGTAAAGACCGCATCGCTCGCCTGAAAGAAGTCATGGGTAACTCCAATGTAACTGTTTCTGAGCAGTTCCGTCTGATTCTGGACGCCTATTCAATCGAATTGGATTACGGCAACACCATCAACGCCTATCAGGGTGAATTGGATTACAACGGTCAGACAATCTCTGCTGACTTCTTCAATTTAGGTCGTACCGCCTTAGTTGCTCTGTCACTTGACCAGAAAAATGGTTGGGTTTGGGACAACAATGCACGTGCCTGGAATGCAATGGAAGACAGTTACCTGTCCTCGGTTAACAAAGCTATCAAGATGGCTAAGAAGTTAGAACCAGTGAACCTGGTGAAGCTACCTATCGTCGCGGCGGAGTAAATAATAATGAAGAATACTATTAAAGCACTATTAGTGGCTTCTTCTGTAGCCGCACTTTCGATGCCAGCGATGGCACAAAGCTCACTTGACCAGCTTCTGGACGAAGTTAAGAAAAACCGCGTTTCTGAAGCAAAAATCAATCAGCAACGCGAAGCTGAATTTTTATCAGCTCGTGCGGACAAGCAAGCCTTATTAAACAAGGCTCGCGCAGATCTGAGAGCAGAAACTGATCGCGGTGAGCGTCTGAAGAAGCAATTCGCAGACAATGAAATCGCGCTGGCTAACAAAGAAGTTGAGCTGGATAACGCAGTGGGCACCTTAGGCGAGATGTTTGGTGTAGTACGTTCTGCTGCTTCTGAGGCTTATGGACGTATTTCTACTTCAATCGTAAGTGCTCAGTATCCTGGCCGTACAGAATTGTTGGAAAAATTGTCCAATGAATCTAAAGGCTTGCCTAATATTAACGAGCTGGAAGAGATGTGGTTTGCTCTGCAAACTGAAATGACTGAATCAGGTAAAATTACACAGTTCCAGGCAGACGTTGTAAGTCTGGACGGCGGTTCTTCCACACAAACAGTGACTCGTATAGGTACCTTTAACCTGATCGGTGACGAAGGTTACCTGTTGTACAAAGATGACCTTAAACAAGTACAGCCTTTGGGTAAACAACCAGATGGTCACATGGTTTCTTCGGCTAAGTCTTTCACGACAGCAAGTGGACTGAATCCTCTTTTTGTTGACCCGTCTCAGGGTTCTATTCTGAGTCTGTTGACTCAGGCAGCTACGCTTGAAGACCGTTACCACGCAGGTGGTATCCCAGGTTATATCATTACCGTTATGTTAGCTATCGGTGCGCTAATCGCACTGTATAAAGTGGTAACATTGACAGTGATGGGCGGCGCAATCAGAAAGCAATTGAAAAACATTGACACGCCGTCAACTAAAAATCCTCTGGGTCGCATTCTGACAGTTTATGAAGAGAACAAGAGTGCAGATACTGAAACGCTTGAACTTAAAGTTGACGAAGCTATTTTGAGAGAACTGCCTTCGATTGAAAGTGGTATCAACATTATTAAGATTTTGGCTGCAATCGCCCCGTTATTGGGTCTGTTGGGTACCGTTATCGGTATGATCGCGACCTTCCAGCAAATTACTTTGTTCGGTACAGGTGACCCAAGAATCATGGCGGGAAGTATCTCTATGGCGTTGGTAACAACAGCTCAGGGTATTATCGCGGCATTACCACTAATCCTGCTTCACGCTATTACTGCAGGTAAGAGCAAGAGCATATTGCACATTCTCGACGAGCAAGCTGCTGGTATCGTAGCTTCACGTGCAGAAGGGGAGAAAGCGTAAGATGTTATTCCTGATAGAGACATGGGAATCTGTCAGGGATTTTATCGCTACTGGCGGCGACGTTTTGTATGTCGTCGCAGGAGCGCTCTTCTTAATGTGGATTTTTATGATTGAGCGCTTTTGGTTTCTTAACGCAGTTTTTCCAGGTATGCACAAAGGTATTGTTGCTAAATGGGATTCTCGTGAAGACACCACTTCCTGGTATGCGCATAGAATTCGTGACGCTTGGATTTCCGAAGCATCGGATAAGTTAAATGAGCGCATCTTGTTAATAAAAACACTAGTTGCGATGTGTCCGTTAATCGGACTGTTGGGTACGGTAACCGGTATGATATCCGTATTCGAGACAATGGCTACACAAGGGACAAGTAACCCTCGTTTGATGGCCGCAGGTATATCAATGGCGACAATTCCTACGATGGCAGGAATGGTTGCAGCATTGTCAGGACTGTTCTTCAGTTCTCGTCTCGAAACCAAAGTGAAAATCGCAAAAGAAAAGTTGATTGACAGTTTGCCTCATCACTAGAGAGAGAATTATATGGCTCGCAAAGAACGTGAACAGGGAGAAGACGCAGCGATCGACATGACGCCCATGCTGGACATCGTGTTTATCATGCTTATCTTCTTCATTGTTACTACATCGTTTATCAAAGAAGCAGGCATCGAAGTTAACAAACCTACAGCCAAGACTGTGGTATTGAAGAAAGGTGCCAACATTTTCGTGGCCATAACTGCTGATGGTGATGTGTGGTTAGATAAAAGACAAATTGACCCTGGTACGGTAAGGGCCAATATTGAACGTCTTTTAGCTGAGCAGGCTTCAGAGGTAGTTATAGTTCAGGCGGATGAAGACGCTGAACACGGAAAAGTGGTCGACGTTATGGATCAGATAAAAGCCGCAGGTGTTAATCGCATAGCGGTCGCGGCGATAGGTGGTTAATTATGGGTAGAATTATCGTTTCAATCATCGTTGGTGCTGCGATTACTTTTGCCTTGTTCTTCGTAATGGCTGAGTTAATTTCTAACTCACAACGTCCGCCAGAAGAATCGCCACCACCGCCAATTATCGACATCGTGATGAACGAGCCGGACGCATCTGTTCAAACCAGAACACGCGTTCCGCCTCCGCCACCGCCGCCACCACAACAGCCGCCAAAGGTGCAACCTACAGAACCTGAGGTTGCCGATGCAAACACTGATGGTATGTCATTTAACATGCCGGGTGTGGACTTAGGTGGTGCCAGCATTGATATCGGTGGTCCAGGCTCAATGCAGCGCGATGGTGAAGCAACACCAATCGTGCGTATTGAACCCAGATACCCAATTCAGGCTGCCCGGGATGGTAAAGAAGGATGGGTAAGACTGTCGTTTACCATCAATGAAGTCGGTGGAGTTGAAGATGTTGAAGTAATCGAAGCTGAACCAAAGCGTGTATTTGATCGCGAAGCAAAACGCGCGTTGAGAAAGTGGAAGTACAAGCCTAAAATTGTTGACGGTAAACCGGTCAAGCAATTTAACATGAAAGTGCAATTGGACTTCAAATTGGAGGGTGATCAATGATTAACGTGAAATCATCAATCGCTAAGCTTTTAGGTGCATCAGTGTTGTCTGTGGGGTTATTGGCCACAGGCACTGCTCAGGCCCAAACGCCACCTATTTTGTGTCCAGATTACAAGCGTGGCCCAACCAGCATACCGGGTCAAAGAACCGGTAAAAAGGTGCAGGGCGCGTTTGAAGCTTATTCTGCTGACCTGATTGATGAAGCAATTGAGATTTTGAGAGAAATCGAAACCAGTGACCCATTTGACCGCGCGTATGTCGATCGGTTTTTGGGTAACTTGCTCGCTTCACAGGAAGGCCAGGGGCAAAATGCATTAGATTATTTGCTAAGAGCGGTTAAAGACCAAGAGCTGAATGACAATGAACATGCTCAAACATTGCGTTTGATCGGCGATTTGAACATGCAGCAACGCAACTTCAAGCAGGCAATTGAGTTCTACAACAAATGGATGGACTTTACCTGTAAAGAAGATGCTGATGTTTATACCCGTATGGCTCAGGCTCATTACGAAAATAAACAACTGCCAGAGATGATTGCACCTGCCAATAAAGCAATTGCAATGTACGACAAACCTAACAAAAACCCTTATGTACTGAAATTGACCTCTTACTATGAGCGCAAGATGTACAAAGAAACCATTGAAGTGGCGGAAATCTTAGTTAAATTATTCCCCGAAAACAAACAATGGTGGACGCAGTTAGGTTTCTTCTACATGTTGGTAGAAGACTATAATAAGGCAATGCAGACGTTTGAGTTAGCTTATACTCGTGGCTATCTCGAGAAAGCGTCTGAGATCAGAGCGTTAGCACAGCTTTACGGGACATTAGAAGTCCCCTATAAGTCTGCTGTAATTCAGGAAAAATATCTTAAGTCCGGTTTGTTAAAAGCCGACGAAGATACATTATCTCGTGTTGCCAATGCCTGGCATCGCGCGAAGGATTACCTGAAGGCTGCTGATTATTATGGTCGTGCTGCAGCTATCGGAAACGATGCTGAACACTATCGCAAGCAAGGCACTTTGCTGTTGTCAGCTGAAAAGTATCCGGAAGCTATTACTGCATTACAAAAAGCGCTGGACGCTGGCAGTGATAAAACCGGCTCAATTCAGATGGCAATAATGGAAGCATATTTCTATCAAGGTAAGTTCAAACAAGCTTATGTGCATGTTAAGGAAGCAGCTAAAGATAGCTCTGTTGCCCGAAATGCCAAAGCCTGGGAGCCTTACATAAAAGAAAAAGCTAAAAATCGAGGTATATCGATTTAATTTAGAAAAAGCCCGAAAGGGCTTTTTTTATGTCTGCTTTTCAGTGCAGGCGTGTTTTTCCGCACATATATTATTATTGATAGCTATCAGGGGCTGTTGCTCTTCGCTGTAAAATTGTACCGCAAAGTTTAACAGCCCCTGGTTCGAATCGTCTCAAATTCTGGATTTTTAGGTTAAAACTCCCAAATAAAACGATTAATGAAATCGTTTTTTATCTAACCAGGTCTATACTGATGGAAACGATTTAAAGATGTCGTGCTTATCAACATTGATTTAAGGAATCAACTATGAAACAAGTTAAAAAGTCAGGTATTGCAACAGCTTTAGGTGCTGTAGTCATCGGTTCTTTGGCATCCGTTAGCGTACAGGCAAATGCCAGTCCTTTCGCTATAAGTACTTTGGATTCTGGTTACATGCAAAGTGCCGCGGAAGGTAAGTGCGGCGAAGGCAAGTGCGGTGGCGACAAATCCGGTAAAGAAGGTAAGTCGGAAAAAGAAGCTAAGTGCGGCGAAGGCAAGTGTGGCGGCGACAAGTCTGGCAAAGAAGGTAAAACCGAAAAAGAAGGTAAGTGCGGCGAAGGCAAGTGTGGCGGCGACAAGTCTGGAAAAGAAGGTAAAACCAAAAAAGAAGGTAAGTGCGGCGAAGGCAAATGCGGCGGCGACAAATCCGGTAAAGAAGGTAAGTGCGGCGAAGGCAAGTGCGGTGGCGACAAATCCGGTAAAGAAGGTAAGTGTGGCGAAGGCAAATGCGGCGGCGACAAAAAAGAAGATAAAAAAGGCAAAGAAGGTAAGTGTGGTGAAGGTAAATGCGGTGGACAGGCCTAACCCCTCACTGACAAGTTAAGAAGGCTGGGGTACCAGCCTTTTTTGATCCGGGCTTCCGTCCAGGGGCGGGCTGTCATCAAAGGAGAATATAAATGCATCAATTGTCAGGCGCAGGACTGGGGTTCAGGCGAGAAATGTCAGCAGAGTTACACGATGGATTGCCTGCCGATGTGGACTTTTGGGAAGTGGCCCCTGAAAACTGGATACCCTTTGGTGGAAAATACGCAAGGCAACTACAGGCTTATACTGACAATAAGCGTTTTGTCAGTCATGGCTTATCTTTATCCATTGGGTCACCTGAAAAGCTGGATGTCAACTTTGTCAAACAGGTGAAATCTTTTCTGGAGCAACACAATATCTTGTACTACAGCGAGCATTTAAGTTATTGCTCAGGCAAAGGTCATATGTATGATCTTATGCCGATTCCTTTTACTCCTGAAGCAGTGCAGCACGTAGTTAGCAGGATCCATCAGGTACAGGAAATTTTGCAACGACCACTGGTGTTAGAAAATGTGTCTTATTATGCTGCGCCGGGACAGGAAATGTCTGAGTTGGAATTTACCCAACAGGTGCTGGAACAGTCAGGCTGTTTATTGCTTCTGGACGTAAACAATATTTATGTTAATGCCATTAACCATGGCTATGACCCGGTCTCATTCCTTGAAGCACTACCCACTGGAAAAATCGCATATGGTCATATTGCCGGACACTACAATGAAGCAGAAGACCTCATTGTTGATACCCATGGTGCGGATGTGATAGAGGAGGTCTGGAGTTTGCTGGACAGGGCCTATCAAATTCATGGTGTTTTTCCCACCTTACTGGAGCGGGACTTTAATATTCCACCCATGCAGGAACTACTCAAAGAAGTACATAAAATAAAACGTATTCAGGCTAAATATCAACAAACAAACAGTATGAGGGCCTGATAATGGGCTTTAAACAAACTCAGGCTGATTTTATGGCGCATATACGAGACCCGGATAATGTGGCCACTTTGCCCGATATTGAAGAGCGCCGAATGCAGATTTACCGGGATTTGTTTTTTAACAATATTCTGGGCTTTTTAAATTCCGGGTTTCCCGTACTAACTGCCGTTGTGCATGAGGCGCAATGGCTGGCAATGGCAAGACATTTCTTTAAAACCCATGATTGTCGTTCACCTTATTTCGTTGATATCAGTAAAGAGTTTGTAGAGTACCTGGCAAATGAGTTACTGGAACAGGAGTATCCCTATCCATTTATCGCTGAGCTGGCACATTATGAGTGGCTGGAACTTGATCTGAGTGTTCGAAAGACTGAGGCTTTTATCAGGTGGCAAACCGGCGATGCGTTCTCGTCCATCAGGGTGTCACCATTAGCCGAATTGGTGAGCTATCATTGGCCGGTTCATCAGATTTCTGCGAAGTTTATTCCTACTCAATTGTCTGCAGAACCTAACTACTTTGTCGTGCATCGCGACCACAGTGATAGTGTTCACTTTTCTCAGATCAATCAGGTTACCGCTTTTTTAATTAATCAATTGTTAGAGCAGGAGGTAAGTAGTTTGTCTGAATTGCAACAAATCATGCAGACAGTGTTACCCCACTTACCCGTGGAACAGGTGGAAAAAGCCACCCAGGATATCGTTTTGGAAATGCTCCAAAAACAAATATTTATACCCACTTAAATATAATTGTTCTGATTCTGTACAGTTATCAGCAAGTTTCACCGCATCTGATTGCCTCGCAGGGCTAAAATGATTAACATTGAGGCATTGTTTTATCAGGTGAAAGTAACATGGCACACGAACCACATGACGGTCCACACGACCCGTTTAACATGAAGTATGTTGTCGCAATTCTTGTAGCGGCGGTATTGTTTCCTTTAATGCATATTATTGTTGGCATTGGCGTGTTTTTGTAACACAAGATATTCAAGGAAACGTTATTTTGACTGCTGAAATCGTTAAATCCGCAATTGTAACCGTACCGGACTACCCCAAGCCTGGTATCATGTTTCGCGACGTCACGTCGCTGATGCAGGACCCTAAAGCGTTTAAATTGTCTATCCAGTTACTGGCTGAACAATTTTCCGGCATGTCTTTTGACCGTGTCGCAGGCACTGAAGCGCGAGGATTTATTTTTGGCGCACCTTTAGCGCTGGAATTAGGCATTGGTTTTGTGCCGGTTCGCAAACCTCGTAAGCTGCCCAGAGAAGTGATTAGTGAAAGCTATCAATTAGAATACGGCGAAGACTGTCTTGAGATGCATAAGGATGCGGTTTTTCACGGCGAAAAAGTGCTGATGATTGATGATTTGCTGGCGACGGGTGGCACTATGGTGGCCACTGCAAACCTGATACGCCAGCTGGGCGGTGTCGTCGAGCACGCAGGTTTTGTGGTGTCATTACCGGATTTAGGTGGAGAGCAAAAGTTAGCTGAACACGGTATCAAGAGTGCTGCCTTGTGTCAGTTTGACGGAGATTAATTCCCTTGAGTTATCAGGTGCTGGCCAGAAAATGGCGTCCAGGAAAGTTTTCTGAATTAGTCGGGCAGGAACACGTTGTTAACGCTATCAGTAATGCCTTAGACAACAACCGACTACATCATGCTTATTTGTTTACCGGCACCCGAGGGGTGGGGAAAACCACGATAGCCCGTATCTTTGCCCGAAGTCTCAATTGCGAACAGGGCATGTCTTCCAACCCTTGTGGGGTATGTTCAAGTTGTAAAGATATTGAGCAGGGCAATTTTGTCGATTTATTAGAAATCGATGCCGCTTCCCGAACTAAAGTGGAAGATACCCGAGAGTTGCTCGACAATGTGCAATATCGCCCAACGCGCGGGGACTATAAAGTGTATCTTATTGATGAGGTACACATGCTGTCTAAGCACAGTTTCAACGCTCTGTTAAAAACCTTAGAAGAGCCACCACCGCACGTTAAATTTTTATTGGCCACCACAGATCCGCAAAAGTTACCGATCACCATTTTATCTCGTTGTTTGCAGTTTAATCTGAAAGCCTTAACCAGAGAACAAATCAGTGGTCAGTTGTCTTACATTCTGCAGCAAGAGCATTTGCCCTTTGACGAACAAGCCCTGGCGCTGTTAGCCAAGTCAGCTCACGGCAGCATGCGTGACGCACTGAGTCTGACCGACCAGGCAATTGCGCAGGGCAATGGTGAAGTCAGATCGGCAGTGGTCACTGACATGCTGGGTTTGATTGATAACGATAAAATCAGCCGAATCATTCAGGCCATACTAAAAAAAGAAAAGCACCAGGTGTTTCAGCTGGTGGAAGAGTTGGCCCTCAGTGGTGCTGACTTTAAGAGCGCGCTATCAGAACTCATGAGTGCTTTCCATCAGATTGCCTTAACTCAGTTTGTACCGGAAGCCTGCAAACTGGAAACAACTCAGGCGCGGCTGGTATTTAACTGGGCTCGCTCTGTTCCTCCTGAGCAGGTGCAGCTTTTGTATCAGATTGCCTTGCAGGGGCGCAAAGATATTGACTGGGCTCAGGAAGCGCGAATTGGATTCGAAATGACAGTGTTGCGAATGTTGGCATTTATGCCAGATAACATCGCCGCTAATCTGGAGAAATTCAAAACTGCAGCGAGCGAAGCCGCAGAAAATATTGGTTCGCTTGCGCAATTCCCAACGGCTCAATCTGCTGGTAAACAAGAAAATGATGCGCTGATGCCTGAATCAGAGGACACAATATCAGACAAAGAGGCTGAAAAAAAAACTCTGACGCCGTTGATTGATGCAATCTCCGCAGAGCCGTCTCCTGCAGAAAGTGACCCAAACAAAGTTACTCAACAAGTAGCCTCGTCATTGGAAGACAGTTTGGACGGCGGTGATGACAGTTTTCCGGAAAGTGAGGAAGAGTCTGATGCCACAATTACTGTTCTGCAGACTGAAATAACAGAAATTCTGGAGCAGGCGGAAAGCCTTAGACCAGCTAAAGCTCAGGTTGCCGATACACACAAGTCTGAATCTTCTGATATTGACAATCTCTCCGGGGACGACAGAGCCCCTGAGGCGGAAAATGCTGATCATCGGCAAGCAAGCGTAGCGAACAATAATGATTCTGAAGCCTTAACAGTCAGTAATACTGGCAATCACTCAGGCGCAGAAGGGCATAGCCACATAAACAACCCGTTCGAAGCTAATCTCTATCCGGAGCACGACTACGCTGAGGAATCAACCGTCGATGATTATCAGATGCTCTCGGCAATGGGGGATATGTCGGTCAGTTATGAGAATGTGCAACCTGAAGACAGTCATCATACCGCTATGGTTGAACCCGTTTCAGGAAGTCAGGCTAAAACAGCCGCTGAAAATCAAAAGTCATCGTCTCAAAATACCCATTCATTACTGGAATTAATGGGCACCCTGGCAAAGGTCACTGAAGAAGAAAAAAGTACCGAGAAACCCAGCAGTTACGAGAGTGAAAAAGCGCCACGGGAATCCGGGGCAGTAGTCAGTAATGACAGCAAACCTCCCGTTAAAGCACCTGAGGTCACCAATGACGAGGTGGCGCTTTCTGACGCTGGCAATGAGCAAAGCAGGGCAGCAGATAAGCCTGGTCCCGGGGTCTACCAGGATGACATATTACAAACGGGTGAGGCTGTTAAGTCGACTTTGTCAGCAACGACCGAAGCAGGTCTTGCAAATAACGCTGTTCAACCTCATATCTCTGATACTGAGGAACATAGCCACTCAGAATCTGCACAGTTGGAACAAACCGACGAAACAGCAGAGCCGGAAGAATTATTTTCGGCGGAGTCTTTTGTACAGGAACATCCTGACGCGCAACTAAACGACAGTGAAGCTGCGAGAGATAATGAACATCTGGCAGAGGCAAAAGCGGGCGAGCTACCGGAAGAAAGCGATACTGACAACGCGGACACGGCGTCTGCAGGTGCCGGTTATGCAGCTGAATGGTCGGCCGGTGATGATGATGTTCCCTGGGATACCGATGATGAACAGGCAGATACGTCTGTAGCATCTGCAGATACCGGGGACACTGAATCCCACTCTGAGGATGATGAAGAAGATTATCATGAACTCTTTGCCGGGCCTATTCCTAAGGTATCCGTGGATTTTGAGATCCCCTTTAAGGTCAATGACAAAAAGGTGACAAAAGCCAGTCAACTGGATACCTGGAGTCAGCTAATTGAACAATCTGGCATTGGTGGATTAAACAAACAGTTGGCCCTGCATAGTAATTATGTTTTACAGGGCGACAATGTAAAGCTGATGGTGTCGGAGCATCAACGGCATCTGTTTACAGATACTGCACTAAACGCTATTGAAGAAGCGCTATCTGAAACGCTCCAGCACGATGTGCGCGTTTCTGCCCACATTGGGGAAGTCATCGATACGCCGGCAGCCGTGCAATATGCAATAAATAATATGCGTCAGCAACATGCTGAAAAAACAATACATGAGGACAGAGGCGTCACGGCCCTTTGTGAGGCTTTTTCCGGCTCTGTACTCAACGATACAATTGAACCAAGATAACATCGGAGAAGATTATGTTTAAAGGCGGTGGTATGGGCAACATTATGAAACAAGCCCAGCAATTGCAGGAAAAAATGCAAAAAGCACAGGAAGATATCGCCAACCTGGAAGTGGTAGGCGAAGCCGGTGCGGGCATGGTTAAAGTTACCATGATGGGCAATCACAACATCAAGCGCGTTGATTTGGACGACAGCCTGATGGAAGACGACAAAGAGCTCATTGAAGATTTAATGGCGGCAGCGGTTAATGACGCAGTGCGCCGTGTTGCTGAGGCTTCTCAGGAAAAAATGTCAGAAGCGACGGGTGGTATGCCGTTACCTCCCGGCTTTAAAATGCCGTTTTAATTAAAGGGTCTGACAGGCGATAAATTCGGATGAAGTTCAGCCCACTGATTAATGAGTTAATCGACAGTTTACGCTGTTTGCCTGGCGTTGGAGCAAAAAGTGCCCAGCGCATGGCATTCTCGTTATTGCAAAAAAATCGCACCGGAGCGCTAAAGTTGAGCGCAGCGCTACACGATGCGATGGAGCACGTACAGCATTGTGAAACTTGCCGGAATTTTACCGAGCAGCGTTTGTGTGAGATTTGCAGTGATGAAGAGCGCACAGCTTCGGGATTGCTCTGTGTAGTGGAAAGTCCACAGGATGTTATTGCCATAGAGCAAAGTGGTGAATTTTCTGGTTTGTACTTTGTGCTGATGGGGAAATTGTCACCACTTGATGGTTTAGGTCCGTCTGAAATTGGGATGCCTTTATTACAGCAACGTCTGACTGAGGGCGCTGTGAATGAGGTGATCTTAGCCACCAACTTCACCATGGAAGGAGAGGCCACGGCCTATTACATCACTGAGATGTGCAAGGGGCTGGATATTCCTGTCACTCGCCTGGCTCAGGGGGTACCTATTGGTGGTGAATTAGAGCAGGTTGACAGCAATACATTGGGCCGGGCCTTCAAAACCCGCAGCTCTCTTTAATACCAGGGTTTATAACTTCATTTCAGAACTTATTCCAACAGCATTAACCAAATTAGTGCTTTACTTTTCCCTTTCGACCTATCTCGCAAAAATACTTCGCTATCAGTACTCCAAACGCCTTCGCAGGACATTATTCTTTAGTTACTTTGTAAAATTGGCAGTAAAATATTGTGGTGTTATGATGTTTTAACTCCGAATTAATGGTGAGTTTTACAATGAGCAATTTATCAAAGCGTTCTACTGTTTACTTTGAACCAGCTATCCATCAAGCGTTAAAAATGCGAGCTGCATCTTCAGATGTGTCCGTATCTGAATTAGTTGACGAAGCTGTTCGTTTATTTATGCGAGAGGATCAGGAAGACTTATCTGCCATATCAGAGCGCTCTAACGAGCCTGATGTCAGCTATGAGGATTTTCTGAATGAGCTAAGAAGCGATGGCAAAATATAAAGTCACCTTTAAAAAATCTGTGAGTAAAGATTTTAAAAGTATCCCTAACAAAGATGTTAAAAAAATTCTGGATGCTATTGAAAGACTGACGGAGGATCCCCGAGGGGAGGGTTGTAAAAAGCTTTCTGGCTCAGAGCACTATAGAGTCAGACAAGGGTTATATAGAATTATTTACGAAATTCGAGATCAAGTGCTAATCATCAATGTAGTTAAAGTGGCACATAGATCCAAAGTATATAAGAGTCTCTGAACTGGAAATCAAAAGTATCGGGTTATCAATTTTTCGACCCTGACAGAAGTAAAAAACTGCCAATCCTGACGCAGAGCTGTCTGTTTACTCAGAGAACGGGCTAAGAATGCAATCACATTTGTCCTGATAATTACTCCTGAAAGGAAAGTCTCAGATTTCTGGCAATTTACTATTGAAAATAATGTTGCTGCCCCTATTTCCTTCCATGTAAAAAAAATGTGATCTGGCAGTTTTCCAGAATCAGGTCGGTAAGACCTATATGAATAAGCAATGCAAATTAAGCCGCGGCTCTCGCAATGCCTGACGCAGACTTGTGTCACCGCTCAGTTTGCATTGGTTTATTGATATTCAAGTTATATCAGGAGTAGAAAAGCAATGGCTGACGCTGTGCAACATGAAACCCACGGTTTTCAAACAGAAGTAAAACAACTTCTGCAATTAATGATTCACTCTCTTTATTCTAATAAAGAGATTTTCCTACGTGAACTTATTTCCAATGCTGCAGACGCGGCAGACAAATTGCGTTTTAACGCGTTGTCGAACGATAGCCTGTATGAGAATGATGGTAATTTGCGGGTGCGTTTAAGCATCGACAAAGACGCCGGTACTCTGACGATTTCCGATAACGGTATCGGGATGACAAAAGACGAAGTTATCACTCACCTGGGTACCATCGCTAAATCAGGTACTGCAGAGTTTTTCAGCAAGTTGTCTGGCGATCAGGCACGGGACTCGCAACTGATTGGTCAGTTCGGTGTTGGTTTCTATTCTGCCTTTATCGTCGCCGACAAAGTGACTGTCAGAACCCGTAAAGCCGGTGATGACGCTGCTGCGGGTGTTGAATGGATATCTGAAGGTGAAGGTGAGTTTGCGGTTGCCACTATTGAAAAGGCCAACCGTGGTACTGACATCATTCTGCACCTGCGCGACGATGAAAAAGAATTCCTCGATGACTGGCGTTTAAAGTCTATCGTTACTAAGTATTCTGACCACATTTCTATTCCGGTAGAAACCTGGAAAGAGGAAGTACCTGAGTCTGAAGGCGAAGACGGTGAAAAAATCGAAGCGGTACCGGGCGAGTGGCAAACAATTAACAAAGCAACTGCGCTTTGGAGCCGCGACAAGTCAGATATCAGCGAAGAAGAATACAAAGAGTTTTACAAACATATCTCCCATGATTTTGGCGATCCGCTAACCTGGTCGCACAACAAGGTAGAAGGTAAAAACGAATATACATCACTGCTGTATATCCCAACCAAGGCGCCATTCGACCTGTGGAATCGCGATCAAAGTCACGGTCTTAAACTCTATGTTCAACGCGTATTCATCATGGATGACGCAGAGCAATTTATGCCGGTTTACCTGCGTTTTGTGAAGGGCTTGTTAGATTCCAACGATTTACCACTGAACGTATCTCGTGAAATTCTGCAGGACAATAAAGTGACGCAGTCTATGCGTCAGGCCTGCACCAAGAAAGTATTGCAGATGCTGGAACGCATCGCTAAAAATGACGCAGAAAAATATCAGGGTTTCTGGAATGAGTTTGGCAATGTATTAAAAGAAGGCCCGGCCGAAGATTTCGCTAACAAAGAAAAGATTGCTGGCCTGTTGCGTTTTGCTTCTACTCATGAAGATTCCAGCGCTCAAACCGTCTCGCTGGCAGACTACATCGGACGGATGAAAGAAGGTCAGGAAAAGATTTACTATGTGACAGCTGACAGCTATGAAGCAGCGAAAAACAGCCCTCACCTGGAGATTTTCAGGAAGAAAGGCATTGAAGTATTGTTGATGGCTGACCGCATCGATGAATGGTTAATGTCACACCTGACGGAGTTTAACGAAAAGTCTTTCCAGTCTATTGCACGCGGTGCCCTGGATTTAGGTGATCTTGAAGACGAAGAAACCAAAAAAGCACAGGAAGAAGCTGAAAAAGAAGTGGCAGGTTTAACTGACCGCATCAAAGAAGCACTGGGCGATAAGGTGAAAGACGTGAAGTTCTCTCATCGTCTGACAGACTCTCCGGCCTGTGTGGTGGCTGACGAATTTGGTATGACAACTCAGATGAAGAAGTTGATGGAAGCAGCTGGTCAGGCCGTTCCTGAGATGAAGTACGATCTGGAGGTCAATCCGGAGCACGCCTTGATTAAGGTAATGGCGAATGTGCAGGATGAAGAACAGTTTGGCAAGTGGGCCAATGTTATCCTGGATCAGGCGTCATTAACCGAGCAGGGTAATCTGAAAGATCCAGCCATCTTTGTGAAGCAGTTGAACAGTCTGTTGTTAGATTTGGCTAAATAACCATAATTTATCCTGAACAGGGCAGAAGTATCTGCCCTTTTTTATTGGTGTAAATGTAAATTTCACTGGCTTTACCACTAATTCTCCGTAAGTCGGGCATTTAGCCTTGTTTCGCTGTCATTGAATGTGTAAAGTTTCGGATTAATTTTTAATTTTTGTCGGTTCAGTCTAGGGAGACAAACAGTATGCGCATCATTCTTCTCGGTGCACCCGGTGCAGGTAAAGGCACTCAGGCCCAATTTCTGATGGGCAAGTTCGGTATTCCTCAAATTTCAACTGGGGATATGCTGCGCGCAGCCATTAAAGCGGGTACAGAGTTAGGTTTAGCGGCCAAAAAAGTCATGGATGAGGGTAAACTTGTCTCTGACGAAATTATTATTGGTTTGGTTAAAGAGCGTGTTGCTCAGGCAGATTGCCAGAAAGGTTTCCTGTTAGACGGTTTTCCTCGCACCATTCCGCAAGCTGATGCAATGAAAGATGCCGGTATTACAGTCGATCACTGTATTGAGTTTGACGTTGATGACGAAATTATCGTTGAGCGTATGGCTGGCCGTCGTGTGCATCCAGGTTCAGGTCGCGTTTACCACATCAGCTACAATCCACCTAAAGTTGAAGGTAAAGATGATGTAACCGGCGATGATTTAGTTATCCGTCCTGATGATGAAGAAGCAACAGTGCGCAAGCGTTTGGGTGTTTACCACGAGCAAACCAAACCGCTAGTAGACTATTACAAAGCGGAGGCGGACGCCGGAAACTGCCAATATCACAAGATTGATGGCTCACAACCCGTTGCGGAAGTCAGCGAAAAGTTAGGTAAATTACTTGGCTAAACTGTAAAGTGTTTGAAAAACCCACGTCAGTGGGTTTTTTTTTATCTTCATTCAGGGCTACAATTTATAAAAAACACTCAGGCAACCCTATGTTACTTCCGATAACGGCCTTCTACGGCAGTCTCTTAGCCGCATTTTATTTGTATCTTTCAGTTATGGTAATTGTTCAGCGACGCTCAAGTCAGGTGGGACTGGGGGATGGTGGTGACAAACATATGTTGCAGGTGATGCGCGCCCACGGCAACTTTGTGGAATATGTGCCTTTTGCACTGCTGTTAATGTGTATTGCCGAACTCAATGGCACCACGGGAATCTTACTGCATGTCTGTGGCTGGTGGCTAATCGCTGCCAGGTTGATGCATGCCTATGGATTGCGCCATCATTTTGGTGTCAGTTGGCAGCGTTTTTTTGGCACGCTTTCTACCTTTATTATTTTCCTGATTTTGATCGTAGCCAACTTGTTACCCCTGTATACCGAATCATCGCGTATCTAAACCAGAAAAACCCCGGCAAGCCGGGGTTTATGGGAAACACACAATTCACTAAGTTGCGTTTATTTGCTTTCCAGCAAATTGCTGCCAATTTCAATTTTTCTTGGCTTCTTCGCTTCGGGAATGATCCGTTCAAGATCAATATGCAATAAGCCATGTTCCATATCTGCAGTTAACACTTTTACGTGATCACCCAGTTGGAATTTGCGTTCGAAGTTACGCTCGGAAATACCCTTGTGCAAAAAGCGTTTTTCGTTTTGTGCTTCTTTGCTGTCTTTTTTACCTGTTACTGTCAGGGTGTTTTCCTGCACTTCAATGGTAATATCGTCCTGACCAAAACCGGCAACGGCCATAGTAATGCGATATCTGTCTTCCTCTAACAACTCAATGTTATAGGGAGGGTAGCTGGTTTGTTTTTCGTTTTGAGAAGCCGCATCTATCATGGATGCCAGGTGATCAAAACCGATAAAAGAACGGTATAGTGGTGATAAATCAATAGTACGCATAGTCATATCCTCGTTAAGCAATATGTTAAGATGTTAAAAAATTGCCCCGTTATGGCGGCAGTTTTACGACCCTCATCAGCGTCGTTGATAAATAGATAGGTTGGCGGCCGATTCATTCAAGAGAAAAATTTAAAAAAATCTATAAATAATCGTAACTAGCTGATAAATAATATATTTAATAGAAATAAGGTAGATATATCATTGGACAACACGGATAAAAAACAACAAGTTCGCAATGAACGGCACAAGGCCAGAATGGCCAGGTTGAAGGAAAAGGTAGACGCTAAAATTGCCGCCGCAACGGACGACAAAGGCTTGTTGCTGGTGCTGACAGGCAATGGTAAAGGCAAATCAACCTCCGGATTTGGCATGATTACGCGAGCTGTTGGCCATGGTCTGTCAGCGGGTGTGGTGCAATTTATTAAAGGCAACTGGGAATGTGGTGAACGCAACTTACTGGAAAAAGTCGGTGTAAGTTTCGCTGTAATGAATACCGGGTTTACCTGGGACACTCAGGATCGGGAAAAGGATATTGCAGCCGCTGAAACGGTCTGGAAAGAAGCTAAAAAGTTGTTAGCAGATCCGACGATTGATGTGGTGATGTTGGATGAAATCACCTATATGTTGTCCTACGATTACCTGGATTTAGACGAAGTGCTTGACGCTATCAGTCATCGACCGGAACAACAGCATGTGATTGTCACAGGACGCGGTGCCCATAAGCAATTGCTCGAAATGGCAGACACAATCAGCGAGATCAACAATACAAAACATGCTTTTGAAGCCGGTATTAAAGTGCAAAAGGGTATCGACTGGTAAAGCATATCCGGAGTATTTGTCGTTTGCACCGTTGCTGAAAATATCTACAAAGCTTTGTGATCTTACCGGCTTGATGGTAATGTGGCTGCTCATTGATTTCAGGAAGCCAGACCGGTGTCGTTTCAGCAAGCTCTGATGTGGTGTGATGCCTCAAATACTCAAGAATTGCTCAATACCTATGAGCATTTTAAGTGTACCCGACGCTTTGAGAGCAAGCTGATTGCCTGCCTGAAACAAACTGAAAGCGATCAGGCAGCCTCATGGATTCTAAAACACCATCTTGAACAGGGTTTCCAGTTGGATGAAGCGCACAGCACTCAGGTTCTGGATTGCTTTATGCAGATGCAGCACTGGGAAAGTCGCTTACACATTCTGCAATCATTATCCCAAATCAGTATCGCCAGTGAAGTCAGCCATAACCTGTTTCAAAACTTAAAAGCGCTGCTCGATAATTCCCGGAAATTTGTACGGGCCTGGGCTTACAATGGTATCCACGAAGTGGCATTGCAGTATCCTTATTATCAGTCAGAAGTGGCCAGCTTGTTACAACGTGTAGACGATACTGAAGTGGCTTCAGTGAAGGCCAGAGTTAATAAAATACTAAAGACCGGTTATTATGATCTGCAAAGGGAATGTGGATAAAAAAGCTCGCCATAAGACGAGCTGAGAAGAACACACAAATAGCACTGAAGGGTGCTGTAATTGGTTACGCCGCAGGTTATAAAAAGGATCACTAACCGGGTTCAATTCCAAAGGCGGCACAGTCTGCCAAATAATTATCTACAGAATTTCTGAAGCTGTTTTCCAGTTCAGCAATAGACGCGGCCTGATACATCACTTTGTCCCGCTTAAGTTGCAGATTACCAAAGTAATAACAGGCATCAGAATGAAAATTCAGACTCCCCAGAAATCCCTTGTATTCCAGATTCACCATGACTAATCATCAACATCGTTGTTTATTATTTGTTATCGGCCAATATAACATCAAAATGTGAAATAAATTATGCCAAAACATGAATTTGGGATAAGTGAATGGTTTTAGGGGATAAATAGTTTGGTTTTCACAAAAACTGAGGCTGACAGCGGAGGCCAGCCTCATATTTTTTCATTATTCGCTTATTTATGACGCTCTCTGAGCACCTGAATACTGTCCTGCAACGACAGATCACTGGCCTGCATCAATACCATCAAATGATAAAGCAAATCAGCGGATTCATTTTTGAGCTCTTCCAGATCGTTAACCGTAGCGGCCAGGGCGGTTTCAACGCCTTCTTCACCCACTTTCTGGGCTATGCGTTTAATGCCTTTTTGGTACAGCTTTGCTGTATAGCTACTGTCCGGATCGGCATTTTTGCGTTCAGCCAGTAACTTTTCCAGCTCAGCTAAAAAGGTGAAATCCGCACTTTCGGCCGCATCCCAGCAGGTGGGCGTGCCCAAATGACAGGTTGGCCCATTGGGTTTCGCCAGCGCCAGCAAGGCATCCTTGTCGCAATCTGCGCTTATGTTGGTTAAATCCAGCGTGTTTCCCGAGGTTTCGCCTTTGGTCCAGAGGCGTTGTTTGGAGCGACTGTAAAAGGTGACTTTACCTGTAGTAAGGGTTTTTTCCAGCGCTGCCTGATTCATATAGCCCAACATTTGTACAGAACCTGTATAGCTATCCTGCACTACGCAAGGCAGTAAGCCGTCCATTTTATCCCAGGCCAGTTGTTCAATATTGTCTGTAGTTATGCGCATGGACGTATCTCTATTTGTTGTTCAATTAAATATTGTTTCAGGTCAGGGATAGCAATAATGCCCTTGTGAAATACCGATGCGGCTAATGCGCCATCGACATTGGCTTGTTCAAATACATCTTTAAAGTGCACCATTTCACCTGCACCGCCTGAAGCGATAAGCGGTACTGAACAAATGGCACGAATATTTTGTAATTGCGCCAGGTCGTAGCCCTTTCTGACACCGTCCTGGTTCATGCAATTTAACACGATTTCTCCGGCGCCCCGTTGTTGCACTTCTTTTACCCAGTCGGCGGTTTGCTTGCCGGTATTTTGCGTGCGCTTTTCATCACCGGTGAACTGGTACACCTCGTAAGTATTGCTATCAGCATTAAAATAGCTGTCTATGCCCACTACAATACATTGCTTGCCGAAGCGTTGGTTCAGTTGGGTGATCAATTCTGGATTGGCCAGCGCTGGCGAATTAATAGAAATCTTGTCAGCCCCCATTTCCAGAATTGTTTGCGCATCCTCCAGGGTTTTGATCCCGCCCGCGACACAAAAGGGGATGTCGATGACTTTAGCGATACGAGTCACCCAGCTTTTATCAACCACCCGTTGATCACTGGAGGCTGTGATATCATAAAATACCAACTCATCGGCACCGGCTTCGGCGTATTTTTCTGCCAGTGGTACTATGTCACCAATGATTTCGTGATTGCGAAACTGGACGCCTTTGACCACCAGGCCATCGCGCACATCCAGACAGGGAATAATGCGTTTTGCTAACATGATTATTGTGCTCCCCGTTGCTGCCATAAAGCGATGGCCTGCTCGACAGTAAACTTACCTTCCAACAAGGCCCGGCCTAAAATCACGCCCTGAACTTTCGTAGGCTTCAGCTTTTCGATGTCGTCCAGGCTGCCAATACCACCGGAAGCCTGCCAGTTCACTGAAGGAAATTGCTGCACCATCTCCTGATACAATTCGTAGTTGGGGCCTTGCAGGGTACCGTCTTTGCTGATGTCGGTACACAGTACCTGTTCGACATCAAAATCCAGATAGCTTTGTAACAGCTTACCCAGTTCAACACCGCTGTCTTCCTGCCAGCCATGGGTCGCGATGCGTTTTTCACCGGCTGCGTTGATGTTGATATCCAGGGCCAGTACAAAGTGTTGGGCACCGTATTTTTGCATCCAGGATTGCACAAGGTCCGGGTTTTTGACCGCGAGTGAGCCAATCACCACACGAGCCACACCGATATCGAGAAGTTGTTGCACGTCCTGTTCGCTGCGTATGCCGCCGCCACACTGAAATTGCATGCGTTGAGTCGCCACCATTTTTTTGATCAGGCTAAGCTGGCGTTTATCGGTATCTTTGGCGCCGGTTAAATCAACGATGTGCAGCCACTCGGCACCTTGATCGGCATAACTGTGCACCACGTCCACCGGGGCCAGTTGGTATTGTGTTTGTTGTTGGTAATCGCCCTGGTAGAGCCTGACGACACTGCCGTCTATTAAATCAATTGCTGGAATAATCACGCTGTGTCCTTAAATCTGCTCAATAAAGTTTTTAATCAGTTGTGCACCGGCATCACCAGAACGCTCAGGGTGAAACTGTACCCCATAGACATTGTTGTTGCGGATACTGGCAGAAAATGGCTGGCTGTAATCCGTGCTGGCCAATGTATGTGGCCCCACGGGTACACAGTAGCCGTGTACAAAATAGAACCAGCTGCCACTGTCGATGTTGTGAAACAGTGGTCTATCTTGTGCTACCTGAATTTGATTCCAGCCCATGTGAGGCAGAGTCAGGGTGTCTGATTGCATCAATTTGACTTGTGTATCCACCAGGCCCAGGCATTCAGCATCGCCTTCTTCGGAATGTCGAGTGAGTAACTGCATGCCCAGACAAATTCCCAAAACAGGTTGAGTTAAAGACTTTAAGCAGTCGGTCAGTCCTTTTTCGGTAATTTGTTGCATGGCCGCGGCGGCGGCGCCAACACCCGGCAGAAATACCTTATCAGCGGCGGTAATTTTGGCCGGGTCATCAGTAACTAATACTTTATAACCCAGGCGCTCTACCGCAAATTGTAATGAGGAAATATTGGCACAGCCGGTGTGCACAATAACCAGATTCTGGCTCATTTATAACGCTCCTTTACTGCTGGGTAACACATCACCTTGTTTAGTAACCGCCTGACGTAATGCCCGGCCAAACACTTTAAACAGGCTCTCTACCTGATGGTGGGCGTTACCTTCGGTCGTGGATAAGTGTAAGGAGATGCCCATGCTGTCACTTAGCGAGCGGAAAAAGTGACCCACCATTTGAGTATTCAGCTCACCGACATTTTCCTGACTAAAATCAGCATCGAACTTTAAGAAGGGGCGGGCCGAAATATCCAGTACGCACTCAGCGCGGCATTCATCCATTGGCAGGGCAAAACCAAAACGGCCAATACCGCGTTTATCGCCCAGCGCTTTGCGCAATGCTTCACCAATAGCCAGTGCGGTGTCTTCTACTGAGTGGTGGTCATCTATGTGCAAATCTCCGTCAACATTGACGTTCAGGGTAATACCGCCGTGAGTAGCAATCTGGTCCAGCATGTGATCAAAAAAGCCAATGCCGGTATTGATACTGGATTTTGTTTGCTTGTCTAAGTCCACGTCGACACGGATATCGGTTTCTGAAGTGGTTCTCACCACAGTTGCGGTGCGCTCTGACTGATTAAATTGTTCTACAATGTGAGACCAGTTCAGGGTTTCGCGATTGTATTTGATGCCGCGAATACCCATGGCTTGTGCCAGTTGAATATCGGTATCGCGATCGCCGATAACCCAGGAGCGGGTAAAATCCACTTTACCTTCTGTGAGGTAACTTTGTACCAGTCCCAGCTTTGGTTTGCGGCAACTGCAGTTGTCTTCCTGAAAATGCGGACAGATTAATACCTCGTCGAAGTGCACGCCCTGACTTTCAAATAGTTGCATCATTTTGTCGTGAGGCGCATCAAAGTCAGCCTGTGGAAAGCTGTCGGTTCCCAGACCGTCCTGATTGGACACCATAACCAGTCTGAACCCCTGAGACTGTAATTTTAGGAGTGCCGGAATGACATTGGGTTCAAACACCAGCTTTTCCAGGGTATCTAACTGTTTGTCGATGGGCGGCTCTTCTACTAACGTGCCGTCCCGGTCGATAAATAAAATAGCTTGCTGGCTCATGCGGCTTGTCCTTCTTGATAAAACTGTTGAATAAGCGCCACCAGACGCTGGTTTTCTTCGCGATTACCCACTGTGATGCGCAGGCAATCCTGTAATAAAATTTGTTTTGACTGGTCGCGGATAAGCACGCCATTTTGCACCAGGTATTGCATCAGAGCGTCTTTTCTCTGGCAGCGATACAGCAAAAAGTTAGCCTTGTTGTCACCTTGCAGTTGCATACCCGGCAGGCTTGCCAGTTGCGTGCGCAACCATTCCTGCTCATTTTGCAGATAACTTACCTGCTCCTGCATCAATGCGACGCCTGAGCTGGATAACGCCTGTCTGGCTATCTGGGCCACGGGATCTGACACCGGATAGGGTGCGATAACCTTGAGTAACACTTTGATGATGTCGTTGCTGGCCAGAGTGAATCCGCAGCGGATCCCCGCCAGTGCGTATGCTTTTGACAGGGTGCGCAAAATTACCAGATGCGGAAATTGTGCTAATAAGCGGGTTTGGGTTTGATCTTTACTAAATTCGATGTATGCCTCATCAACCACCACCAGTGATTTTCCGGCAAACAGCTCCAGCACCGCCAGAATTTGATTTTGTGGGATCACTGTCCCTGTCGGGTTATTCGGGGAACACAAAAATACCAGTTTTGGTAAGTTACCTGACTGAGCAATGTTCTCCAGTGCCGCAAGATCCAGACTAAAGTCACTGTTTAACGGGGCTTTTTGCACATCAACATTAAAGGTCTGGGCGCTGATGGCATACATGCCATAGGTTGGCGGACAGATTAATATGCTGTCTTTGCCCGGATTACAAAAGCCACGGATCAATAGCTCAATGCCCTCATCAGCACCGCGAGACACCAGAACCTGTTCTTTGTCTAAACCGGCGTATTGTGCATAGGCGTTTAATACGGATTCAGGCTGACAGTCAGGGTAGCGGTTAAAGCGCTGTGTATCGAGACTAAAATCATTGCTGAAGGGCGACTCGTTGGCATTTAGCCAATCATTACCGCCACTGAATAAACGTCTGGCTGACTCGTAGGGAGTGAGATCCCGAACGAAGTCGCAGGTTAAATTATCGATAAATTGTTTGTCCATGAGGTTACTTGTCCTCTTGAGCCGCTAAGCGTATGGCGACGGCATTTTTGTGGGCATCCAGACCTTCTGCATCGGCCAGGTCCATGATGGCGTCACCAATTAATTGCAGTCCGTCAAAACTCAATTCCTGTACTGTGTAACGTCGCAAAAAGTCGGCGACGCCCAGACTGGAGTAATTGCGGGCATAGCCGTAGGTAGGCAATACGTGGTTAGTGCCGCTGGCATAGTCACCCGCTGATTCAGGTGACCACTTCCCAAGAAATATAGAGCCAGCATTTTTAATGGCGGGTAATAACCCTCTGGCATCCTGAGTTTGTACAATCAGATGTTCTGGCGCATACAGGTTACTCACAGCAACTGAGGTTGCCACCGAATCGGTCAGGATGTAGCGGGCATTTTGCATTGCCGCTGTGGCAATTTCGTTGCGACTCAAGGTTTGCAATTGTTGGGTAACTGCCTGTTGTGTTGCTTCAATAAGCGATTGGCTGTCAGACACCAGGATGGCCTGGGAATCTGTGCCGTGCTCAGCCTGAGACAGCAAATCAGAAGCCACAAAATCTGGATTGGCGGTATTGTCGGCAAGTACTAATACTTCTGACGGGCCGGCCGGCATGTCAATTGCTGGGCCACCGGGCAGGGTGCTCACCTGCTGCTTGGCTTCAGTCACAAAAGCATTGCCCGGGCCAAATATTTTATCAGCGCCGCTGACTGTCTCAGTACCAAATGCCATGGCGGCGATGGCCTGAGCGCCGCCCACAAGATTGATTTCTGTAATACCGCAGCGCAAAGCGGCATAGGCAATCGCGGGATGGATTTCGCCTTGCTGATTGGGGGGGGTACACAGAATACGCTTTTCACATCCGGCCACTTTGGCAGCAACGCCCCCCATTAATACGGTTGATGGCAGGGGCGCTGTACCACCGGGAATGTACAGACCCACGGCCTCTATCGGAGCGTAGCGCAGTTCACAAGTTACTCCCTGTGATGTCTCTGTAGCGAAGTCCTGATAAGCCTGTTTCTGGTGAAACTTCAGAATGTTGTCATAGGCCACATCAATGGCCTTTTGCACCTTAGCATCGAGTTTGTCGGCTAATGCCTGCGTTGCAGCGGCACTCAGTTGCAGCGATTGCAATTGCACTTTATCAAATTGCAGAGTTAGCTGCTTTAGAGCAGTGTCTCCTTCGTTTTTGATGCGGGTCAGTATCTGTGCAACCGCCACTCTGACATTGTCGGCATTGCTGGCTACCGGACGAGCCAGGGCCGTCTGTTGCTGTTGTGGACCAGCCTGTTGCCAGTCGATTAGGTTTGGCATGATTGCTGACATGGTTATTCCATCATCTTTTCGATGGGCATCACCAGGATAGAACGACAGCCCAGGGCTTTTAAGCGCTCCATGGTTTCCCAAAACAGATTTTCCGGGCTGACTACGTGTACGGCTACGCTTTCCTGGTTTCCGGCCAATGGCAGTACGGTTGGATCTTCAGAGCCTGGCAACAATTGTTTCACTTCCTCAATACAGGCAATCGGGGCGTGTAACATGATGTATTTACTTTCTTTTGCCTGCATTACACCATTGATTCTGGGCAGTAGTCGGTCAATCAGGTTTTGCTTTTCAGTGCTTAACGGTTGCGGTCTTTGAATTAAGGTTGCGGTGGAGCGGAAGATGACTTCCTCTTCTTTCAGACCATTGGCTTCCAGTGTGGCACCGGTAGAAACCAGATCGCAGATAGCATCAGCCAGCCCGGCTCGCGGTGCCACTTCTACTGAGCCTGTCAACATGACGCAGGTGGCATCCACTTTCTGCTCCTTAAAAAAGCGTTCCAGCAGGTAAGGGTAGGTCGTTGCTACCGTTTTACCGGCAAGTGAGTTCACCGAGTTGTATTGAAACTCATTGGGCACCGCAATAGATAAACGGCAACCACCGTAGTCCAGTTGGCGCAATACTTCGTATTTGTAGTTTTTACCGGCGGACTGGCGTTCCAGCATCTTTTCTTCCAGCTCGTTTTCACCGATAAAGCCAAGATCAACTACACCATCCATCACCAGACCGGGAATGTCGTCATCGCGCACCCGCATCAGATCGATAGGCATGTTGGTGGAATGCGCCATTAACAAACGATCCTGAATTGCCAGTTTCACGCCAATGGCTTTGAGTAAACTGATACTTTTCTCGCTAAGTCGTCCAGATTTTTGTACTGCAATTCTGAGTCTTTTGGCATCTGTCATGGTTCATTCCTGTTAATCAATGCTAAAAAGTTTGGCCCCTAAAACGAAAAAACCCCCGAAAGTCTCCTTCCGGGGGCAATTAAATTTAGTCTCCGGAAGGCAATCATATAGACCTTCCGGCATAAACCTGAAAGGTCACGCTGGATGATGGTGGTGAGAGTAGGCTTTCAGGTTAAACATAATTCGGTAATTCTTTCCAAATAGGTAGCTGTAATAAATTTCGTGAAAAACAATAACGAACATTCTGACAAAATGCAATCGCCTGTTTTACGCACGGGTATTCCAAAATCGTATCTTTTATACAAGTTTTAAACAAAAACGGGAATAAAACAGGTCTCTACACTTGATTTGTATGAAATATGACCGATATAGAAAGTAAGCTTATTGTAAAGGAGCGATGTTATGGCCGGGGATATGTTGTTTTATATTCTGCCCAGACTGAGCCGGGTTCCCTACAAGCCCGAGCCAAGAAACGTTAAGCCTGTTGACAAGGAAGCTCGCTTTCGGCCTTTAAATGACGAAGAGAAACAATTATCGGCCAAAGTTAATCACAAACAAAAAATCGTTGAGGAAGATGATTCTCCTGGATTATACAAGGACAAAGATGGTCAGAAGCACTTTGATGACTATGTGTAATGCAAATTCTCTGATATCGTCAATACTTGGGTTATTAACGCGTTGTTTTTAACCAGGAATATTCATGCAATTACGGCCAGCCTCGATAGCAGACCTTGAGGTGTTACAATGGTGGCATCAACAGGCCCATGTGGTGGATGCGGGCTCAGACGCCAATTATAACTGGCAAAAAGAATTGCAACGCAAACCACCGTGGCGCGAGCAACTCATGGCAGAAGAAGATGGTCAGCCTATTGGTTTTTTGCAAATTTACGATCCTTATGACGATGAAGCACACCGCTGGGGTAATGTCTCTCGAAGGTTAAGGGCTATTGATATCTGGATTGGAGAAGCGGAGAATCTCAATAAAGGTTACGGTACTCAAATGATGCAACTTGCCATGGCGTTGTGTTTTGCTAATCCGGATGTGCATGCCTTGCTGGTGGATCCGATAGCCAACAATATCAAAGCTCAGCGATTTTATGCCCGTCTGGGCTTTAAGTTTGTTGAAAGCAAAAAAATTCAGGGTGAGAGTTGCTACGTGTTAAAAATCCGCCGTGACCAATATGAAAAGGCGATTGCCTGATAATTCTGTTTAAACCTTATCTCGAAGATATTAAGGAAGATCATGACCCCAGCAATTAACCTGGCTAAAAAGGCCAGAGTAGCGCACAAAATCCACGAATATCAACATGATACAGCAGCCGAATCCTGGGGTGGTGAAGCGGCTGAAAAATTAGGTGTTGCCGAAAATCGGGTATTTAAAACCCTGGTGGTTAAACTGGACAATGGCCGTTTGGCCGTGGCGGTAATACCGGTATCCTCGATGCTGAGTATGAAACTTATGGCTAAAGCCTGTCAGGCTAAAAAGGCGGCAATGGCGGAGCAAGTCGAAGTGGAACGTGCAACCGGCTATGTCCTGGGAGGGGTCAGCCCGCTGGGACAAAAAAAGCGATTATTCACTGTTATCGACAGCACCGCTGAATCGCAGGAAAGCATCTATATCAGTGCCGGACGGCGCGGCCTTGAAATTGAATTATCCCCTGGTGACCTTGCCAAATTATTGAATGCTCGCTTTTCAGATGTACAACAATAACGCCTGTCTGATGTCATTTGTCGGAAAAGTATGACGCTGACCGTTTGAGACTTTGATTTTATTGTTGGCTATGTCACAAATGACCGAAAAATAACTGGAGCAACAGAATGTGTCGTTCAATTTTTCTGTTATTGGGACTCGTTGTGACTATGTGTAGTTTCGCCTCGTCTGATAAAAAAGTACTCTCCGATGGCGAACAGCAGTTTCAAACATTTTACTGGCCAGCCTCTCAACCATCGGATAACACGGTGGTATTACTTTCAGGCCCAAATGATCACTGGAATTCCGATGCCGCATGGTGGGTAACTGTAGCCCCGTTACTGCAAAAGCAATTTAACGTTCTGGCCATCGACAGACCGGCAATCGGTTTGGGCAGTGAATCGCCGGGCCTTGGTTATATCGCTTTTGCCAGCCAGGTTGATACCGCACTCAAAGAATATAGGGTTAAGCAGTTTTCGATATTGGCCTTTGCTTCATCCAATATGACGGTTTTAAAACTGTTATCTGATTACCCTAAGTGGTCTCCTGAGAAGGTGTTACTGGTGGACCCGGATGTATTAACCGAGTTTTCTGTGGCACGTTATCAGTCCGATGCCAGCCCTTTTGTTGAAAACCAGCAAAAGTACGCTGAATTTCTATCTGAGGGCAAATATATTGCGCGTGTACAGGAAAAGAATACCGTTGAACTGGAACACATCAAGCAATTGGCTCCGAATCTGAGCGAAGCGCAACAAAGCTGGCTGCAGCAGATTATGGAGGCCCGTGAGCAGATCCCGAATCAGGTGAACTTATTTCAGGAGATAGCGGTTTATGGCGAGGATCTGCAGACAGCAAGCCAGCTGACCTGGCCGGAAAAAACAGCAATTGTGATTGTTGATACTGATTTTGAACAGGGCTATATCAACCGCAGTGATGATGCTGAAGCCATTGAAGGTTTGCAACAATGGCGTAAAGATGCGCGGGCTCATTACAAAGCATTGACCAAAGCCAACCACAGACAGCTGCTGGTACTGGAAAGTCAGGAGCACCTGGTGATGATTGAACAACCTGAATTGTTTTTACAGTTGTTGCAATAATCCGGTTTCGAAAAAGCCAAAAATTGGTTTGACTGATGCAGCCTGGGCCTTCAGTCGCCACCTCCGCAGCCACTGCTGCATCCGCTGTTGTCTCCTGAACAACTTCCTGCACAACCACTACCGCAACTGATATGTGAGCCGCAATAAGGGTGCCTGCCCGCTTTGCTACAATCAAGGGCATAGTTGAAGCCATCGGGTATATTCAGTTTAGCATCAAGGGCAAATAACAAGGGCAGTTTGTGTGGGGATTTGGGCTGGATGTTTTCTCTGAAACAGGCGATACGCCAGGCGGTTTTTATGCCTTTTTGTGCTTCTGTGGCAGATTTCATGGCCTCAGCGGGTGTGTGATGTAAAAAGCGGCCAAAACTGCGCGAGCAAAAATTCTGGTACAACCGGGTAAAGAGAATAAATTCGTGCCAGGCTACATCAACCACCTGGGAGGGCATGGATACCCTCTTTCGACCGGCTATATTACAAATATGAAAATACCCGCGCAGACCATCCATCACCATATCAACCTCTGCTGAATCCAGGTGCGGGTATTTGTCATTCACTTTCTGTGCGATGCTGGCGGGAAATTCAAAATTATCGATTAAGTTTTCTCTTTTGAGCCGACGCGCGTTTTTGACTATGGCAATGACAGTCAGACAAACAATGACGATAAACGCCACAATGAGAAATTGCGCCATTGCACTTTACCTTCTGTGTTCAGACATTGTCAGACTTGTCGTGAGCACCTGATACAGATAGTCCATATTAAAGGGTTTGCCCACATGGTTCACGAAGCCTAATGCCTGATAACGCTGTATGTCATCTGCCATGACATTGGCTGTCAGAGCAACAACCGGGACTTCGGGGTTAATTTGCTGGATTTGACTGAAAGCTTCAATGCCATCCATTTCGGGCATCTGAATATCCATGAGTACAATGTGAAACTGCTGGGCTTTGAAAGCCTCCACAGCCAGCCTGCCATTTTCAACCAGGGTAAGGGCGGCGCCGGTCTTTTCCAGCATAGATTCTATGATAGCCTGGTTAATTTCATTGTCTTCTGCTATCAGCACCTGAACGTCACTCAGATCAGGAATACCTGTCGGTGTTTCATCATTGCCAGCGGTTTGCAGGTCAGTTTGTGCTAATGGCAGGGTAACCTGTACCGATGTTCCCTTGCCTTCATCACTATCAAGACTGATCTCGCCATTCATTAAATGTACCAGGCTGACGGTTATCGACATGCCTAATCCGGTACCGCCATATTTTCGGGTGGTTGAGGTATCGGCCTGAGTAAAACGCTCGAAGATCTTACGTTGTGCAGCTTCGCTCATGCCAATACCCGTGTCTGAAACCGTGAATCGGATAGCCATATTGCCTTGCTGCTGCACGGTTTTGAGTCCAATACTGACACTGCCTTCATGGGTAAACTTGACCGCATTTGATGCCAGGTTAAGCAATATTTGCCTGACCCGGACAGAATCACCTAACCAACCATCAGGGAATCCGGGCACTATTTCCGTTTTTAGCTGAAGACCCTTTTTGCCGGCGGCAGGGGTTAAATCTGCACTCACCGAATCGACCACTTCCACCATTGAGAACGGTGCGCTTTCCAGCGAGAGTTTATTGGCTTCTATTTTTGAAAAATCCAATATGTCATTAATAATCGTTAACAGCGACTTGGTCGAATACAGGGCTTTGGACACCAGTGGTTGCAACGTTTTATCTTGCAAATCTCGCTGTATCAACTGCAGTGTCCCTAAAATTCCATTCATGGGTGTGCGAATTTCATGGCTCATGTTAGCCAGGAATTCACTTTTTGCTCTGGAACCTTCCTCAGCTTTAAGCCATGCGCTTTTCAGCTCTTGATTTTGCCGTTTTATTTCTTTCCTGGAGCGATTAATGATTTTTGTGGATTGACTATTGAAATATCCGACATTACAGCAGTAGAGGTAAATACTCGTGGCGGCAATAACTTTTCCACTGAAAGGGGTGTACTCAATTAATTCAAACCCAAGCCACAATCCACCTGACAGCATTCCCAGCAACATAAGCAGGATAGCGATAGCGTAATTTTTTAATCCACCTGCGATAAGGCTATTTAACGAAGTTACAATTAATAATGCGAATACTATCCACAATTGAAACCCTACTACTGCAGACCATAAACCATAAAAAAAGGCATCGCAGTGTTGATTAATCAGCTCTGATTGCCGGGTTTCGCCAGCGAGTTTACTGTGCAGACGTGCAACATGAGGCCAGACTAAACAGTTAGCTATTAACCCTATTACCACATTGAAAGATTCTACAGGGTAAAATACCGCCAGCATCATAATCCCCATGATTACATAACCAATTATTCGGGGGATATACGATATTTGTGGTAACTGGCTTTTGTTTAATGAGTTAGGTCTTGTTACATTGAAGTTAAACATTGTTTATAGTTCAGACTCTCTTGCTAACGTTTCGCTGTAAAGTTTGAGATATCGAAGCACTTAAAAACCGAGTAGTACACTGGGTTTACTATTTATACTGGTAAATAGCAAATATTTTGTCTTTAAAAGAAAATCTTATCGCTATCTGATGGCAGGAAAATGGATTCAAAACTGAAGCGAGTCTTAACTTTCGCAAAATTGTCAAAAAATGGCTGTTGACATTTAGACGTCTAGATGGCAATCTCATCTCAAGTTCAATAAATAAGCTTGCACAGGCACTCAATCGGAAGACTCACATGCACCTTATCACCAGCATTATGATGACGATTATTATGACCGGCACCATCTCCACGGAGAGGGTCACTGGCTAGTGCAAGCATAAGAATAGCAAAAGCCCGTGACCTACCAGGAAACGGGCTTTTTTTTTAGGTTTTCAAAATTAGAGACTCTGTCGGAGTCAAAAGTTAAATCGGTAAAAAAGCGGTAAGCGGAGTGTAAAATGAAAGTATTGAAGTTTGGTGGGTCCTCGCTGGCGGATGCGGTCAGATATCTGAGTGTCAGGGATATCAGTCTGCAGGCACATGAAGAATCAGGTGCGGGGGTGGTATTGTCAGCTCCGAAAGGCGTCACTAATACACTGGAGACGCTGTGTCACAAAGCGGAGCAGGGTGAGAATTACGAGGTGGAATTTGCCGCTTTAAAACAAACCCTCACCAGTATCGCCTCCGACTTAAATGACTCTCTCGACAACTTCAATTATCAAGCACTTAACACCCTGATTACCGAAAAACTCAATGGTCTGGTAAAGCATCTACAAGGCATTGCTTTACTCAATGCCAGTCCGGCCGCCATCACCGCACAAATTTTGAGTCTGGGTGAATATGTCAGTGTCAACATATTCAGCCAAATCCTGACCGCTTCAGGGGTAAAAAACCATATTATTGACCCGGTAGAGTATGTTGTTGCAGAAGGCGATTACCTGGACTCTATCGCTGACCTTAGCGCCAGCCGCGCCCGTTTTGCCGAGCTCAATACCGATAAAGATTGTTTGTTGATCATGCCTGGCTTTGTGGCGGCAAATGATGCCGGAGAAAAAGTCACTCTGGGGCGCAATGGCTCTGACTATTCTGCTGCCATTTTAGCTGCCTGTATTGACGCTGAGTGTTGCGAAATATGGACCGATGTTGATGGTGTGTATAACGCAGACCCGCGTCAGGTAGAAGGTGCAGTACTACTTGATAAGCTGACCTATCAGGAAGCGATGGAGTTATCTTACTTTGGTGCCAAGGTATTACACCCTAAAACCATTGGTCCTATCGCTCAATACTCCATTCCGTGCCTTATCCGCAATACCCTGAATCCTGCGGCACCAGGCACTTTGATCAGCCATGAAGCCAGTGAGAAATGGGTCCAGGTTAAGGGTATTTCCCTACTGGAAAACATGTCTATGTTCAACATATCCGGGCCAGGTATGAAAGGCATGGTGGGCATGGCTGCACGGGTTTTTGAAGTGATCTCCAACGCCAATATTTCTATCAGCCTGATCACGCAGTCTTCTTCTGAGTACTCCATCAGTTTTTGTATTCAGGGTAAAGATCAGGAGCGGGCCAGAAATGTACTGGAAGATGCCTTTGCTCTGGAAATTGACAACCATCTGTTAGAGCCAATTCAAACCAAGGAAAACCTGGCGATTGTGACATTGGTTGGCGATGGTATGCGTCACACTAAAGGTTTGGCTGCCCGCTTCTTTAGCGCACTGGCGCAGGCCAGGGTGAATAATGTGGCCATTGCCCAGGGGTCATCAGAGCGTTCTATCTCAACGGTTATCGAAGCCAGAAAAGCGAAAAAGGCAGTGAAGGTGATCCATCAGAATTTTTTCTCTAACCTCCACACCATTGATGCTTTTTTGGTGGGGTGTGGCACCGTGGGCGCGGAACTACTTAACCAAATTAGCAAACAACAAGCCGCGCTGTTAAAGCGCGATATCAGTCTGCGGGTTTATGGTATCGCTAACAGTCGTAATTTGCTGTTAAGAGAGGGCGGTATTGATCTGGCGAATGGCTGGCGTGAAGCACTGGAAGCCAGTGAAGAAAATCTGGATGTCAGAACCTTACAGCGATTTGCACATGACAATAGTCTGGTAAACCCGGTGATCATCGACTGCACCACCAGTGATGATATTGCTGAGCAGTACATCGATTTTATGGAAGCCGGTTTTCACGTAGTGACACCCAACAAAAAGGCCAATACATCAGACCTGGCTTTTTACAAAAAGCTAAGAGAGGTGGCACGTCAGAACAATCGTCAGTTTCTCTATGAAACCACGGTAGGCGCAGGCTTACCGGTGATTGATAATCTGCAGAACCTGATCTATGCCGGGGACGAATTATTGCAATTTGAAGGAATCCTGTCTGGTTCGCTGTCTTTTATCTTTGGCAAACTGGATGAAGGACTAAGCATTTCTGAAGCCACCAAAATTGCCATGCAAAACGGGTTTACCGAGCCTGACCCCAGAGACGATTTAAGCGGTATGGATGTGGCCCGTAAACTGCTGATCATGGCGCGTGAGTCAGGTCTCAAGTTGGAGCTGTCAGATATCAGTATTGAATCTGTAATACCGGAGTCTTTTGACGCTTCGGGTTCGGTGGACGAGTTTGTCGCCAGATTACCGGAGCTGGACAACCATTTTGCGTCGCTAATCGACAAAGCTGCCTCAGAAGGCAAAGTGCTGCGTTACGTGGGAACCATCAAAGAAGGGCACTGTGCGGTGAAAGTGCTGGCAGTCGATGCAGTTCATCCACTTTACACTATTAAAGACGGTGAAAACGCGCTGGCCATTCACAGTCAATATTATCAGCCAATTCCCTTCGTGATCCGAGGTTATGGCGCAGGAGCTGAAGTAACCGCCGCCGGTGTATTTGCCGATGTGTTGCGCACCATGCCCTGGGCGGGAACTCATTAAGTGTGCGTTGTAGTACATTAATTCCCGCGTTAAATTAAAACTAAATATTAGGCATAAGGCGACACTGTACAATCCGATTGGGTGTGGTAGCCTTATGACCCTTTTATCAAATTGATAGGAAAATCTCGATGAAGCACATCGCCTACGCGCCTGCTTCGATAGGAAATGTCTGCCTGGGTTTTGATATCCTTGGCGCTGCAATTGCCCCTATAGATGGCTCACCGTTGGGTGACACGGTAACACTCGAACACGCTGAGCAGTTCAGCTTATCTGTTGTTGGTCGGTTTGCTCATAAATTGCCAACCGATACCTCCACGAATATTGTGACTCACTGTTACAATGCCTTTCACGAAAAGCTAAAAGCGCGCAACATCGAAGCGCCAGCCTGTAAAATGACCCTCGACAAGCACTTGCCCATCGGCAGTGGTTTAGGCTCCAGTGCCAGCTCCATCGTAGCGGCCCTGGATGGTCTGAACAGCTTTTACGACACGCCATTCAGTGAAGATGAGATGCTGTTGTTAATGGGGGAGCTGGAAGGACAGATCAGTGGCAGTATCCATTACGACAATGTTGCCCCCTGCTATCTGGGTGGCATGACATTAATGGTGGAAAATGGCGAACAAATTACCACGCAGCTACCAGTGATAGACAGCTGGTACTGGGTAAGTTGTTATTCCGGTATTTCGGTGTCCACTTCTGCCGCTCGCGAGATTTTACCGAAAGAAGTCAGTGTTAAAACTGCATTACAATTTGGCAAGCAATTGGGGGTGTTTGTTGATGCCCTGCATCAAAACAATGGCAAGCTGGCAGCCAGCATGATGCAGGATGTGATTGCTGAACCATACCGTAAGAGTTTGTTACCTAAATTTGATGAATCCAGAAAATTTGCGTTAGATAATGGTGCGTTGGCCTTTAGTATTTCCGGGTCAGGTCCCACTGTCTTTGCCGTATGTGAGAGCCTCGACGAGGCCAATAAAATAAGTGACTGGCTAACCGAAAATTATATCCAGAACGAAGATGGTTTTAGTCATGTCTGTAAATTGGACCTGAAAGGTTCAACAGTTGTGAAGGAATCTTAAGTGCAATTATTCAATCTGAAAGACAATAGCGATACCGTTAATTTCTGTGAGGCCGTGCAAAAAGGCCTGGGTAAGAACCAGGGTCTGTATTTTCCAAAAGACATCGCACCATTAGCTGATGTCGAAGCCTTGCTACAGCAACCCTTTACTCAGCGCAGTGCAGCCATTCTGTCGCATCTGATTGGTGATGATATCCCCGCTGATGTATTAGCTGAATTAGTGGAAAATGCGTTTTGTTTTCCGGCGCCACTGGCACACGTAAAAGATGATATCTATTGTCTTGAGTTGTTCCACGGTCCGACCCTGGCATTTAAAGACTTTGGTGGCCGCTTTATGGCGCAGTGTTTGTCACACCTCACCAAAGAAAAAGCCAACCCCATTACTATTCTGACCGCAACCTCAGGAGATACCGGCGCGGCAGTGGCGCATGCGTTTCATGGTATCGACAATATTCAGGTGGTTATCCTGTATCCCAAGGGGAAAATCTCCACCTTGCAGGAAAAACTGTTTACTACCCTGGGCGGCAATATTCACACTGTCGCGGTAGAAAGTGACTTTGACGCCTGTCAGCAGCTGGTCAAGGCGGCCTTTGACGACCCGGAAGTGCGCGATGGTTTGCACCTTAATTCTGCAAACTCTATTAATATCAGCCGCTTACTGGCTCAGGTTTGTTACTACTTTGAAGCCTTTTCGCAGGTGCCAGAAGATAAACGCAGTGACGTGGTATTTTCTGTGCCCAGCGGTAATTTTGGGAATTTAACCGCTGGCATGATTGCCAAAGCGCTGGGACTGCCGATTAAGCGCTTTATTGCTTCTACCAATAAAAACGATACCGTACCACGTTACTGGGCTTCCGGTGAGTGGGCGCCTAAACCAACAGTGGCCACTATGTCTAACGCTATGGATGTAAGCCAGCCCAATAACTGGCCGCGTATTGAAGCCCTGTTTGAATACGGTTACCTGGACAAAGAGATTTTATCTGCTGAAGCTATCGACGAAGAATACACTCAGGTGGCGATGCGCCAGCTGATGAAAGACGGCTATGTTAGCGAGCCTCACGCCGCTATCGCCTACAAGAGCCTGAAGCGTCAGCTGCTGGAAGGGGAAACCGGTATTTTCCTGGGCACTGCGCATCCGGCTAAGTTTAAAGAAACGGTGGAAAATGTACTGGGACAACCCATCAGCTTGCCGCAACCTTTGGCTGAATGTGCCGGCAAAGAGATTCTTTCCGCCAATAAGGATGCCGCCTACGAGACGCTGAAAGCCCATCTGTTTGAAATTCTTAAGTAGCTATGACCCGTTGGAAGGATGTTTTAGGCGCCGAAAAACAGGCGCCTTATTTTCAACAAATTCTGCAATTTGTTGAGCAGGAAAGGCAGGCCGGCAAGAGCATATTCCCACCTCAGGCCGACGTGTTTAACGCATTCAAAGCCACTGAGTTTGACAAAGTTAAAGTGGTTATTCTGGGGCAGGATCCTTATCACGGACCCGGTCAGGCCCATGGACTGTGCTTCTCGGTAAAGCAGGGTGTGAAAACACCGCCTTCGTTGCTCAACATGTATAAGGAATTGAAGCAATCGATTCCCGGTTTTGAGATCCCCTCACATGGCAATTTGCAACCATGGGCAGAGCAGGGGGTATTGTTGCTCAATACTGTCCTCACTGTTGAACAGGGCAAAGCCCATTCCCACAGCAAGATTGGCTGGGAGCAATTTACGGATAACGTTATCGAAGCGCTAAATCAACATGGGCAAGGTCTGATCTTTATGCTTTGGGGCAGTCATGCTCACAAAAAAGGCGCTCATATTGATAACCAAAAGCATTATGTGCTAAAGACGACACACCCGTCACCGCTATCTGCTCACCGCGGCTTTTTAGGTTGTGGTCACTTTATCCAATGCAACCAACTTCTTGAGCAACAGGGACTAAGCCCCATTAACTGGCAGGTCTGATATATCAGAAAGCCGAACATTGCGGGCGCTACAGATCAGCCCGCAATAATTTCCTTATCGTCAAAAACCAAAAAGCCCCAATAACAGGGGCTTTTGCGGTCAGATGTCGATTTGGCTTAGTTCGTACTCATTGAACATGTCCATGTCTTCGAGTTCTTTGCGAAGCTTATATTTGTCCTTGATAGCTTCAATTTCACGCCACATGCGCTTTTTCTTACGAGATTTTGTTGAGCGAGTTTCTTCGTCTAGTTTGGACATTAAGTCATTCTTATCCACGGTAAACTCCTTACATCACACCGCTAAAAATACCGGCTTAACAATAGTTTAACAGCCAGTTTCGATACCTGTTTTATCACAGGCGAGGTAAAAGTAAAGGGCTAATGTTAACTTTTTATTAACAAACCATGAAACTAATAAGAATGGAATAATAAGTGACTGAAAAATGAACAGTTAACGGGTTTTTTGTGGGGGAGGTTCAACAATTGAAGGTAAAATGATCAAAATGGCAGGAGTTTAAAGCGAAAATGCCATGGCTACAGGGACACTGCAGTTCGTCACAGACGCGCTGCAGTGTCTCTGTGATGTTATTTCAAACTGTCAACAAAGCGAGCTATCAGTTGGTTAGTCGAGGCGTCAAATCCAGGAGCACTGTCTTCAGACTGAATTTTATCCAGAATTTGATTCCCTAATACCTTACCTAATTCAACCCCCCATTGATCATAGGAATTCACTCCCCAAATTGCCCCCTGCACAAACACTTTATGCTCATAAAGCGCAACCAGTGCGCCCAGGGTTTTAGGGTCCAGTTGCTCAAATAACAGGGTATTTGACGGTTTGTTGCCCGGCATGGTTTTGTGGGTGGCCAATACTTCAGCTTCTGCTTTTTTGACCCCTTTGGCTTTTAAAGTTTCCACTATTTCTTTGTGGGACTGGCCCTGCATTAATGCCTGGGATTGCGCAAAACAGTTAGAAGCTAACATTGCGTGGTGAGTATTGTCCTGCTTTGGCACATTGAGTGGCAGCATGAAATCCGCCGGGATAAGGGTATTGCTTTGGTGAATAAGCTGGTGGAATGAATGCTGGCCATTTGTGCCTTCACTTCCCCAGACTATCGGTCCGGTTTCATAATCGACAGTTTCATCACCGGCTACCTGTTTCCCGTTACTTTCCATATCCAGTTGCTGTACATAAGCAGGAAAGCCTCGCAAATAGTGATAATAAGGCAGCAATACATAACTTTGGGCATTAAAGAAATTGCGATACCAAAGCCCAATCAGCGCCAGAATCACTGGCAGATTTTGTTCCACCGGAGCTGTCTGAAAGTGGCAATCCATTTCGTAGGCACCTTTGAGCAGGGCTTCAAAGTGTTCCCAGCCGATGGTTAATGCCAAAGGCAGCCCTATGGCTGACCACAGTGAATAACGACCACCTACCCAATCCCACATAGGGAAGATGTTTTCTTCTGCCATACCAAATTCAGTGGCCGCTTTGATATTGGAGGATACCGCCATAAAGTGTTTGGCAATGTCGGCTTCAGTGCCGCCCTGGGCCAAAAACCATTTTTTCGCCGTCAGGGTATTTTGCAAGGTTTCCTGAGTACTGAAGGACTTTGACGACATCAGTATCAAGGTTTGTTCTGCGTCGCGTTCGGCCAACACATCCTGAATATGGCAGGCATCAACGTTTGCCACAAAATGCACTTTGACATCCGACTGCCAATAAGGCTTGAGCGCTTCTGACATTATCTTAGGCCCAAGGAAGGAGCCACCAATACCGATACTCACGACATCGGTAATGGCTTTACCGGTATAACCTCTGTGTTGTCCGGTCAAAATGCTGGATACAAAGGACTTCATTTTGGCCTGGGTGGCCAGTACTTCGGGCATCACGTCAGTGCCATCTACGATCACAGGATTACCGGAAAAGTTACGTAACGCGGTATGGAGTACTGCACGGTGTTCGGTAAAGTTAATTTGCTCACCGCTAAACATCGCCGTTCGCTTTTCAGCAACCTGACATTGTTCTGCCAGTTCAAACAAAGAGTCCATCACTTCCTGATTAATGCGGTTTTTGGAGTAATCCAGAGTAATGCCGACGGCGTCAGCCGTGTATTTTACGGCGCGTTGTGGATCATTATTAAACCAGTCACGCATGTGCTCAAATTTAATGGCATCAGCAATGTCTGACAGTTTTTGCCAGGCGGGTTGTTCGTTCAGGTGGGCCATAATCTTCCTCGTTAATTAAACACTTGTTGGATCGTTGTAGGGCCTTTGCCAGCTTATTTTTAGCCATTTAAAAAGCCATCACATCAGAGCTATACCCCTTGGATGGCTTTAACGTATTATTATTTTTATAGTTTGGCTTTTAGCATGTCTTCCAGCTTAAGCTGGTCTTTTGCGAAGTTGCGGATACCTTCTGCCAGTTTTTCTGTGGCCATGGCATCTTCATTCATCTGCCAGCGGAATTCCCGCTCAGAAAGCGCACCCGGTGCTTCAGTCGTGGCACCACCGTCCTGCAATTTAACCGGTAGCTCAGCATTGCTGTCTTTCAGCTCCTGTAACAGTGCCGGACTAATGGTCAGACGGTCACAACCAGCCAATTCAGTGATTTCACCGATGTTGCGGAAGCTGGCACCCATTACGATGGTTTTGTAACCGTGTTGCTTGTAATAATTATAAATGCTGGTAACTGACTGCACACCAGGATCTTCGGCAGGCGCATAGTCTTTTTTATCGGTGTTGGCTTTGTACCAGTCCAGAATTCGGCCAACAAACGGAGATATCAGGAATACACCCGCCTCAGCACAGGCACGCGCCTGGGCAAAACCAAACAGTAGCGTCAGGTTACAATTGATTCCTTCTTTTTCCAGTTCTTCAGCCGCCTGAATCCCTTCCCAGGTGGAAGCGATTTTAATTAAAATGCGTTCTTTACTGATGCCGGCTTCTTTGTACAACTCGATCAGTCGATGGGCTTTTTCGATGGTTGCGCGTTTGTCAAAAGACAATCTGGCATCCACCTCGGTAGAAACACGACCTGGTACAATATTTAATATCTCGCAGCCAAATTTAACCGCTAATTTATCACTGGCGTCCTGCAGTTGCTGTGTTACATCATCAGATTGCTGTTTTGCCCACTCAACAGATTCGGTAATTAATGACTGATATTGCTCCATTTGTGCTGCTTTCAGCAGCAAAGAGGGGTTCGTAGTGGCATCAACGGGTTGATATTGACGAATGGCTTCGATATCACCGGTGTCGGCGACAACCGTTGTTACCGCACGAAGGGCTTCAAGTTGGTTACTCATAATTTCCTCAAAAGTATTCCGAATATGGACTAACATGACATAATAATCATGTTATTTTACAGGTCTAAATAACTTATTGGTATTACACAGGGTATAACCTTTTATTGTTACTACAGAATGAAATTTCGTGATATCGGAACCCTGGTGATCCCGAATAAAAACGCGCAGTGATGACAAAAAAGGTGATGTTGATAGTCAAAGTATCACAGATACCCAAATTAGCTCAAGCAACACGGATGCAGCAGTATGAGCTAGTTTGATTATAATTGTGCATAGTACTCAATGAAGTGTGAAGTTTCAAATGACAGCAAAAATTACAGTCATTCAGGAAGATATAACCCGATTGCCGGTAGACGCTATAGTGAACGCCGCTAACAATAGTTTGTTAGGGGGCGGCGGCGTGGATGGTGCCATCCATAAAGCGGCTGGCCCGGAGTTATTGGCAGAGTGCAAAACCTTAGGGGGTTGCCCGACCGGGGAGGCCAAAATCACGGATGCCTACCAGTTGCCCTGTAAAAAAGTCATTCACACAGTTGGACCTATCTGGCAGGGGGGGGAGCAACAAGAAGCTATACTGTTAGCCCGGTGTTATCAACGGGTAATGACACTGGCTGCGGAGCACCAGTTGCGCAGTATCGCGTTTCCGGCCATAAGCTGCGGAGTGTACGGTTATCCTGTTAAGCAGGCCTGTGAAATTGCAATGAGTACGGTGGTTGAACAAACCAGCTATTATCCGGATATCCGCAAAGTGATCTTTTGTGCTTTTGATGAGCAGGTTTATCAAGCATACATTCGGGCTATGCAATCGATCCAGGTGCATTGATTTTCAGTAAAAAGCCACAACATTAACGCTTTTTGACTGGAGTGCCTTTGTTTTATGTTAGTTGTCATTTCCCCCGCTAAGAATCTGGATTACCAAACCCCGGCCACCACATCTCATTTTACGCAACCCGACATGCTGCAACCGGCACAGCAACTCATTAAGCGTTGCAAAAAACTGGCACCGCATGAAATCAGCTCACTGATGCATATCAGTGACAAACTGGCGCTGCTCAACGCCGAGCGCTATGCCAGTTGGCAAACTCCGTTCACGCAGGAAAACGCAAAACAGGCTGTGCTGGCATTTAACGGAGATGTCTATACCGGACTCGATGCCAATAGTTTAAGCGAAGATACATTGCAATACAGCCAACAGCACTTGCGTATACTCTCAGGTTTGTACGGATTGTTGCGACCTCTGGATTTGATGCAGCCCTATCGCCTTGAAATGGGCACTAAACTGGACACTGACAAAGGCAAGAATCTCTATGAGTTTTGGGGCGAACAGATCACAGAAAAACTGAATACCGTACTGGCAGAGCAGGGGGATAACGTGCTGATCAATCTGGCGTCCAACGAGTATTTCAAGTCTGTAAAACCGAAAAAGTTAGCAGCACAAATTTATACGCCGGTATTTAAAGATAAGAAAAACGGGCAATACAAAGTGATTAGCTTTTTCGCGAAAAAGGCACGGGGCCTGATGGCGCGGTACATTCTGGAAAATCAGTTGTCAGAAGTGGCGCAATTGAAACACTTTAATTCAGCCGGTTATTATTTCAGTGAAGCCAACAGTTCCGGGAAAGAGCTGGTGTTCTTGAGAGAAGAGCAGAGTTAATGATTTGGCGTGATGCCCGACATGAGTTTATCTCCGGCAGGCCAGAGCAAAGCTGGCCCCACAACGGGGGATTTAACGGGCGATGCAAATCCACAGCACCGCCCAACGAATAGGTTACATTCTGACTTAAGGCAGAACCTTTTTGTAGGGTTTTACTATCGTGCGCTGATAGACCCCGGCATCCAGATAAGGATCGGCATCTGCCCATGCTTGGGCAGCCGACAGATCGGCGAATTCTGCCACCACCATGGAACCGGTAAATCCGGCTTCACCTGGATCTTCCGCATCGATAGCAGGGCAAGGACCCGCCACAAATAATCGACCTTCTTCTTTAAGCGCATTCAGGCGCGCAAGGTGAGCCGGTCTGGCTTGCTTTCTCAGCGGTAAACTGTTCTCAACATCTTCGGAATAAATAAGGTAATACATCGTACTCTGGTCTGTTTTTGAAATTAACGCATTGAAGCATAAATTAAAGGCAAAGGGGAGCGAGTATTAACAGGTTTGGGTTCAGCATAGGGCTACACTGTATTGTTTGATGTTGGGTGCCATTTAACCCTTAAATTGACGCTCAGCCATTAATCTACTTCAAGTAGTCAAAATTCAATTGGGTTTAACTCTGGTGGTTGACATTCTCCCTGGCAAAAAGAATACAGAATGACCGATAAATGGGAAAATGTCGTATAACATTGGTTTTGCGACATATCCGCTATGTTATCCGGGAGTATTCAGATTTTTTCCGATTCAAGTTGTCTTTTGGTTATCCAGATACTCCATCAATCGCTCTACCAGTAAACTGTTTTCGGGGCTGTCCAGCCAGACCAGGTATAAGGGAATGTCGGGGATTTTCCATTCAGGAAAAATTTCAACCAGGCTTCCCGACTGCAATTCTTGTTGGATCAAATGACTCGGCGGCGAGCTAATCCCTAAGCCTTTTTTGGTCAGCTCCGTCATAGCGATGACACTGTTTACTGTGATTGTGGGATTAATACTGACAGTCGTTTTATTACCCGTCTTGTGTATAAATTCTCGGTTAGCCGGCAGGCGGTCCAGATAGACCCATGGAAATGACTGCAAGTGTTCAATGTGAGCTGGTAAGGGGTGAGATTTTAGCAGACCGGGTGCCGCGACTAACTTTCGGGCAATGCTACCAATTTTTTTGCATTTCATCAGGCTGTCAGTTAAACGCCCTGTTCTGAAGGCTAAATCAATATTGTGTTCCAGTAGATCTAACTGTTTATCAGTAAATTCTAATATCAAGTTTAGTTTTGTCTGGCTTCTGGAAAATTCGGCAAGACCGTTTAACCAGCTGGATTCCAACAGTGCTGAGGGCAGGGTGATGACGCGTTTACCTACCAGTTCGCCGGTATTTTGTGCTACCAATGCCAATCCTGTCTGTGCGTGTTGGTACATGGCGTCTGCGTGTTGCAACAGTGAACGTCCTGACTCCGTTAATTGCAACTTGCGTGTGGTGCGGTGCAATAGTTTCGTAGCCAGCCTTTCCTCCAGATTGGAAATGTGTTGGCTGATGACGGATGGGGACAAATGTAAAAAATGAGCGGCGGACCTGAAAGAGCCTTGCCTGGCCACTTCTCTGAATATTGCCAGCGATTTTAATTCATCAATCATTATGCAAGAAATCCGAACAGTAAGTTCTCAATGTTCTGTATTGTTGTGGATAATAAAGGCGATTAAGCTGACTATCCAGTTTTAAATCAGGATAGGTTACTCATGTTACTTGCCATGTTTATGTTTTCATTGTCTATGTCTATTTCCCCAGGACCGGTTAACCTGATTTCCATGAATACCGCCAGTAAGCACGGATTTAGATTTTCGTTGTTATTTGTATCGGGAGCGACGCTGGGATTTATCCTGTTATTGTTTGTTGTAGGGGTTACCGGGGGCCTGTTGAGTACTTATATAGAGCAGTATGCCAGTTTGCTGCGTTATCCCGGGGCGCTTTACATGATTTATCTGGCCAGTTTAGTGATCCGAAGTGGTGAGATTAGTGATCAGTCGAATTCTAAGAAACAGGGTTTTATGAGTGGAGCCATGATGCAATGGCTAAACCCCAAAGCCTGGGTAGCGTGTCTTGCCGGTGCCTCAGGTTTTGTTATCGGTAAAACTGACCTGGAGTTTGCCACATTTTTAGGTATTTATTGCGTTGTTTGCTTTATTTCTATCGCACTGTGGGCCTGGGCGGGGAGTTTACTGATGGTTAAACTGCAAAACCGCACTAATCGTCAAGCTTTCAATTTTTTGATTGCCATTATGCTGGTGCTCAGTGCGGTGAGTTTGCTGCAAGGCTAAATCATCGGCTGATCACATCATAAAGCCTTGAAAATTTACCGTTGTGGCGTTAAGGTTAATAAAATAACCTTTTGTCGGTTTTTTGAGCATGATGGCGGAACAACTGATTTTTAAAGATTTGGAACAAGGCGCACCGGTTGTTGTGCTTTGGTGTGAGGAGCAACGGGACTTCGCAGTAGAGCCGGTATGTGATTGGGTAGACGATACTATGAAATCACCGTCTGAACTTAAGGACATTCACCTGCATCCGGTAGGGGTGTTTAAAACCGCGGAGCAGGCTTTCGCGTTTGTTGAGAACCATCAAAAGCGGGATCTGAGTCTGGAATCAATTTGATTCCAAATTCCTCCCAATTCCTCCAAACACGTCCAAATCCCGTTGCTTACTGCGTTTATTACACGACGCTCAGTCACTAAATGCGTGGATGACAAGCTTTCTTTACTGGATAATGAGTCGATAAGATAGTTGCGTTTCTGCATAGTATTCATCTTCGGCAATGGTGGCCGTAATATCTGTTTCACCATTGCTGATCAGCGTTAACCAACCGGTGTTTTCATTTACCAGGGCAATGTTGGTATCAGCAGAGTGATAGCTTACTAACGCGGGTTCCAATGTGCCGATGGGTAGCCCGTCTTGTTCGAGGCGCGATATTTCGAATGGGCTGGCATATTGGCTAAAACCGTCGTTTTGCGGGCCGCTGGTGTCTAACCAGGTATTGAAAGCGATAGTTTGTGAAGTATCTGCGCCGGTGGTCAGGCCCATTATAGCAACCGTTGTGGGCAGGATCATATCGCCTGCTACACCGGTAGGCAGACTTTTGCCATCTGCAGCCTGAATAGCGATATAGTCTCCTGATGAATCAAAGACCAGGCGGCTTCCCCAGATCCCTCGGTTTGTTGTTGTACCACCTGCCGTGGATAAGGTTTGCCCAAATCCTACGTAATTCTGAGGTACTCCTGCCCTCGGGCCATCGTTTGCTCCCCATGCATCTGCAGGATCAGAACCGTCAGCATTGGTTATATCATAAAATTCGTCATCTATCGCCGTTACCATCAACCATTCGTTGCCAAATTCTTTGATAAAATACAGCGAATGCAGGTGAGACTCGCCCAGACTATCGTAAATTGTCCAGGACACAGAGGCGTTGTAGGTACTGGTATCGTCAGGATTGAAATCATCCGGGTCGATGTAGCTCTCTGCAGCCGGTAGATTCGCTTCCAGCCTTACCTGTGTAGTCGCTACGGGGGTTTGATTGGTGGGTATAAAGGTGTTCCCGGCGACTTCATTGTTAGCCATAGCAACCCTGTACTCCTGCTCTACAAATTGCCACTGGGTGTTATACCATCTGTCATACTTGCTGACCGTTAACGCATAGCTGGCGGAAATTGCGCCATAAATATCATCACCTGCTTTAGTGGCGGTGATGGTCACGGCTCCATCGTCTAACAGGGTTACGATGCCTGTGTCGGCATCCACTGTTGCAATCTCAGGGTTACTACTGGTGTATACCAGGTTTCCCGCACCGGAGCCTCCGGAAACACGATTGGCTTCGGGCGTTTCGTCGATGTAATAGCTCTGCGTAGCTGCGCTAAATACCAGCGGAGCCTGAGGCGATTTGGGCACTTCGATAATGGTAATGTTGGTGACACTGTCAGAACCACATCCATTAATCAATAGCACGGATATCAAACAGGCTAAAGCACGACGTTGCAACATAAGCAAATTCCTTTTAATTCACACAGCGGTGAGGGTAATTTTGATACCAAACTATGGTATGGAATTTGTCTTTGTAAAACAAGAACTAATAGGGGGAAATGACTTGCCGGACACAGAGCCGGCAAGTCCGAAGCGTTCAATTAACGCTGTTCGAATGAGTTGTATAAACCTCGACCGCATTTACTTGGCGAGGGGATTATTTGTTGGTTGCGGCCTTCATCTCAGCAACAAAGTTTCTAAGTGCTGTCAGCATTGCCTGCTTATCGCCCAGATTGTCCTCAATAATTTTAACCGTCGCAGAGCCAGAAATGGCTCCGGCTGCGCCGGCACTGATGGCTTCTTTCACCTGTTCCGGCTTAGAAATGCCAAAGCCTAATAGCGGTGGGGCTACTTTCAGGGCACTTAGTCTGTCTACCAGTTCAGAGGCGGGCATTTCTGCTTTGGTTTCCGCCCCTGTTACCCCGGCACGACCCAGTAAATAGGTGTAGCCTTCACTGTGTTTTGCAATAGTGGCTAAGGTTTCTTCACTGGCGTTAGGTGGGGCGATAAGTATTTGCTGAATACCGGTGTTGTTGGCTGCCTGAATAAATGGCGCAGATTCCCGTACCGGAACATCGGCGATCAGAATGGAGTCCACCCCAGCGTCGGCTGCCTTTTGGTAGAATCCTTCGATGCTCTGTGCCAGTACCAGGTTGCTGTACAACAATAAACCAATGGGGACTTCTGGATGGCGCTCACGCACAGCTTTGATAATATCAAAACAGTCGTTGGGTGAAACACCTTCACCTAATGCTCTGATACTGGCCTTTTGAATAGTGGGACCATCAGCGATGGGATCAGAAAAGGGGATACCCAGTTCCAGCGCGTCTGCACCGCCGTCCACCAATGCACAAATAATATCAACACTGGTTTGTTTATCCGGATCGCCAATGGTGACGAATGGCACAAATGCACCCTGGTTTTTTTCTGCCAGAGCCTTGAATAAATTGTCGTAGCGTTGGGTTTTGTCAGCCATTATTTTGCCTCCTTGTTGCGAGCTTCCAGGATAGAGTGAACATGGGTCAGATCTTTATCTCCGCGACCGGAAAGGTTCACGACTATGATGGTTTCTTCTTCGGCTTCATCGGCCATGTTTAACGCATGTGCCAGCGCATGAGAAGATTCCAGAGCCGGAATAATGCCTTCTTTTTGCGCCAGGATCTGGAAGGCGTTCAGGGCTTCATCATCATCAATGGCCACGTATTCAGCGCGACCAGTAGCGTGTAAATGGGCGTGTTGTGGTCCAACTGCCGGATAATCCAGACCGGCAGAAACTGAATACGACTCTTCAATCTGACCTTCCTCGGTTTGCATAATGTAGCTGTAAGCACCGTGCAAAATACCTTTGCTGCCTGTCGCAATAGCCGCGCCGTGCTCTGCGGTGTGAATGCCTTTACCACCGGGTTCTACACCAATCAGGCGTACGCTGGGTTCCTCAATGAAATCGGCAAACATACCAATGGCGTTGGAGCCACCGCCGACACAGGCCACAACGGCATCCGGCAGGCGGCCTTCTTTTTCCATAATTTGCTTGCGAGTTTCTTCTCCGATCATACGATGAAACTCTCGCACAATGGTGGGGAACGGGTGTGGACCAGCTGCTGTGCCCAATAAGTAGTGGGCGTCGTTGTAGGTGGCAGACCAGTCGCGCATGGCTTCGTTTACGGCATCTTTCAGGGTGCCAGAACCGGCATTTACCGGAATCACCTCGGCCCCCATCAGGCGCATTCTGAATACGTTGGGTGCCTGGCGCTCTACGTCTTTTGCACCCATGTAAATTCGGGCCTTTAAGCCTAACAGAGCACATGCTAATGCTGTAGCTACACCGTGTTGACCGGCGCCGGTTTCAGCGATCACTTCGGTTTTACCCATGCGTTTGGTTAATAGCGCTTGTCCCAATACCTGATTGGTTTTGTGCGCACCACCGTGTAGCAAGTCTTCGCGTTTCAGGTACAGCTTAACCTTGGGGTTGCTGACCAGGTTGCGGGTCAAAAATAACGGAGTAGGGCGACCAGCATAGTCGGTTAGCAACTCATAAAATTGTTTTTGAAACTCGGGATCGGCCTGCGCCTCGATGAAAGCAGCTTCTAATTGATCTAACGCGGGGATCAGCAATTCGGGTACATACATACCACCAAAATCGCCAAATTTACTGTCTAATTTGTTCATAAGGTTTTAATACTCGGATTTAGCTTAATATTCTCGTAAGGCGGCAAAGGCCGCAGTTAATTTTTGGTGATCTTTGATGCCAGGTGCCGATTCCACACCGGAGTTGATATCAATCAGGTGTAATCCCTGAGCCACTGCACTTTTAATGTTGCCGGGGTTTATACCGCCTGCCAGCGCAAAACGATCGGTTTGTGTCAGGCTTTGTAACAGGTGCCAGGGAAATTGCTGCCCGGTACCGCCTGTTTCGTTGCCCACTTTGCAATCCAGCAGAAACAAATCCACCTGTTGTTCATGGAATTCCGGTAGGACATTTTCTACGCCTTTCGCTTTCCAAATGGCCGTGCTTTGCGGCAGTAAATGCCGTAATTCAGTGATGTAGTCCTGGTCTTCATGACCATGCAATTGCACTGCTTCCAGCTTGAGTTCTGTGGCCAGATTCGCTACGTCTTTGATATCAGCGTCAACAAACACGCCTACATAGTCAAACGGCTCCTGAGCCACTATTTGCTGTGCCGTTTGCTTATCAATGCAACGTTTGGATTTAGGTGCAAAGATGAGTCCCAGATAACTGGCTCCCAGCGATTTGGCTTTTGCTGCGTCTTCAACCCGGGTAATACCACAAACTTTGGTTTTGCCTAATACCAGGTTATTCACTGCCTGATTGAGATCCTGTTCAGCCATGAGCGAACTGCCCACCAAAAAGCCATCTACCAGTGGCGCCAGACGCAACACGTCCTGATGAGTATAAATACCAGATTCTGAGATGATCACTGCATCATAATCCAGTTGTTGCTTGATGAGTGGCACAAGGTGCTCAGTGGCCCCAAGGTCGGTACTTAAATCCCGCAAATTGCGGTTGTTAATGCCAATGATTTTAGCGCCCAATGCCACCGCTCGATGGGCCTCTTCTTGGTTACTGACTTCAGTCAGAATATCCAGCTGATACTGTTCAGCCAGGGTGGCTAACGCTTTGTAGCGCTCATCATCCAATACCGAAAGCATCAGCAAAATGGCATCGGCCTGATACTTTCTCGCCAGGTGCACCTGGTATTCGTCAATAAAAAAGTCTTTGTTGAGTACCGGCTGTGGCACCCGACTGGTGACATATTCAAGATACTCGTACTTGCCCTGAAAATACTTTTCATCGGTCAGTACTGAAATACCCGCCGCATGCGGGGTATAGGCTTGCAGGATCTCATCCAAATCGAATACTGGACGAATCAACCCCTTTGATGGCGAGGCTTTTTTACACTCCAGAATAAAGCCGGCATTAGGCTGTTTTAACGCCTCAAACAGGCTTTTCTGAGACGCGGTGAGTTGCGCTACAAATGATTCAAGCGGCAATTCAGCTTTGCACTGCTGTAATTCAACCTCTTTATCGGCGACGATTTTTTGTAATACATTCATCGTGTTTGCCATTACTCCACTGTGTCGTGCTGGATTTGATTGTGCTGGCTGATTTGTGCTGCCAGCTCGATGGTTTGTAAAGGCTTACCCTGTTGCATACTTTGCATGGCTAATTCAGCCCCTTGTGCAAAGCTTTGGGCGATACCGGCCAGTTTCAACAGGGCACCGGTATTGGCTGCAACCGCAGCCATGTGAGCTGGTTCGCCTTTGCCTTGTAATACGGCTTCAATCAGCTTTTTATTTTCTTCCGGTTCACCGCCTTTGATAGCCTCCAAAGGATAAGCCGGTAAATCAAAGTCTTTGGCGCTGATTTCACTGTAACTGATTTTGTCACCATGGATTTCGGCCACTTTACTGGTGCCATGCAGGGCGATTTCATCCAGGCCGTCACCGTGTACCACCATGGCATTTTGATATCCCAGTAATTGCAACGTTTCGGCATAAGGCGAAATTAATTCCGGGCTGTAAACGCCAATCATAATGTGACTGGGTTTAGCCGGATTCGCCAATGGCCCTAATAAATTAAATAAAGTGCGGGTTTTCAGGGTGGTGCGCACGTTCATGGCGTAACGCACACCGGCGTGGTAATTCGGCGCAAACAGAAAGCATAAGCCACTGTCATCCAGACACTGACGCGCTGTTTTTGCCGTCATGGTGAGATCTAAACCGAATTCGCGAAATAAATCTGCCGAACCGGATTTGCTGGACACACTGCGATTGCCATGTTTAGCCACGGGTAATCCACAACTGGCCGCAACAATTGCCGATGCCGATGAGATATTAATGGTGTTATGACCATCGCCACCTGTGCCAACAATATCGGCAAAAGCATATTCCGGACGAGGGAAAGGCGCTGCATTTTCTATCATGGCACCAGCGGCACCGGCGATTTCTTCCGGGGTTTCACCTTTGATTTTTAATCCGGTCAGCATTGAAGACAAAATGATGTCGTCTAAATCACCCTGCATCACCGCATTAAAAAAGCACTGGCTTTCTCTTTGGCTTAAATCCGCTTGTGCGTAAATCTTTTCCAGTAACGCATGTATATCCGCCATGGTTTATGCTCCGCTAAAATTATTGGTGAGGTATAAAATACTTTGTTTAAGCAGTTTACTACCCTGAGAAGTTAAAATGGATTCCGGATGAAATTGCATCCCCAGCATCTTGTCGGACTCATGCCATACCGCCATGATAATATCTTTGCCATCTTCTGGCTCGTATCGGGCAATACACTGCAACTCTTCTGGCATGTTTTCCGCTACCAATGAATGATAGCGCGCAACAGGGAAAGGGTTGGGTAAATCGGCAAACATTTTATCGCCGCAGTGATTGATGAAAGAGGATTTGCCGTGCAGCACTTCCGGCGCTCTGACAATTTCACCGCCGTAATGCTGCACTATGGCCTGATGACCCAGGCAAATACCCAAAATCGGGAATTTACCCTGGACTAATGCAATGAGTTCTAACATACAGCCGGCGCTAGCCGGGTTACCCGGTCCGGGGGATAACAACAGCAGGGTGTCAGGGCCTAATTCCTGCATTTTATTCAGTACGTGTTCGGCCGGTACGTTGTTGCGAAATACGGTCAGAGACATACCCGCTGCCCTGAGTTCATCCACCAGGTTATAAGTAAACGAATCAAAGTTATCCAATAAAACGACGTTTGACATGGTGCTATCCCTCTACCGTTAATGATTGGTTGGCTTGTTGAATGGCGCTGATAACGGCCTGAGCTTTACCGCGTGTTTCATCGGCTTCAGATTGGGGATCTGAGTCGTAAACGACACCGGCACCTGCCTGTACATAGGCGGTCTGATTTTTGACGTAGGCAGAACGTATCACGATACAGGTATCCATATCTCCGTGACCATTGATATAACCCACCGCACCTCCGTAGCTTCCACGACGCTTTTGTTCAACTTCGCGGATCAGGGTAGCGGCTTTCACTTTCGGAGCGCCCACCAGGGTGCCCATATTCATACAAGCCTGGTAGGCATGTAGACAGTCCAGGTCTTCCCGAAGTTGTCCTACTACACGGGATACCAGATGCATCACATGAGAATATCTGTCCACTTTTAACAGGTCTTTGACGTGACGTGTGCCGGGAGTGGATACCCGGGCGATATCGTTACGCGCCAGGTCCACTAGCATTAAGTGTTCGGATTTTTCTTTATCGTCTTCCCGCAAGGTTAGTTCTATGCGGCTATCCAGGTCGTGATCGATGCTGCCGTCTTCGCGCTTACCTCTGGGGCGGGTACCGGCGATGGGGTAAACCTCTACTACATTGTTATCTTTTTGATATTTCAGGGCGGATTCCGGGCTGGCACCAAAAATCACAAAATCGCTGTCCTGAATGTAGAACATATAAGGGCTGGGATTACTTTGTTTTAATTTGCGGTAGGCGAGATAGGGAGAAGGGCAGTGCAATGAGAAAGTTCGGGAGGGAACCACCTGGAAAATATCACCTGCCAGGATATTTTCTTTCAGGTTTCGCACATGCTGGCAATACACCTCATCAGATTGGTTAACCCGCAATGTATTATCGATTTGGCTAATCTGCTCATCCGACTCCGCTGTGGTAGAACTCTGCAGTTGTTGTTTCAAAAACTCAATGCGCTGGCTTAACTGAAAATAGGATTGCGCCACCTGTTCACCACTAAACACACTGCCCAGAATGCGTGAGGTTTGTTGCTGGTGGTCGATGGTGATCAGGGTTTCAGCCAGATAAAATACATAGTCAGGGCAATCGTTGTCGCCTTCATCCACCTGAGGTAAGTTTTCAAAGGTGGCTAATAAGTCATAGGCAAAGGTACCACCCACAAAAATTGCCATTGGATGGGAGCTTAAGGCTTCCAGTTGACGTTGTAAGATACGCAAAACGTCAAACACCGAAGCGGATTTAAGTCTGGCATCTTCATCCAGTATGCTTTCAGTGCCGGAGAACGCAACGTTTAATACCCGATTGTCCAGAGTGCAATTTGCACCCTGCAACAACAGCAACTGATTGTGTAAAAAGCTCAATACCGGCACACCGTTGTCGCTAAGCACTTCCACAGATACCCTGTTGCCCTGACAGGTGAGTTTCACGGCGGCATCTACCATAATCAAACTGTTGGTGCTGTTCTTGCTGTCTATTTCCGCCGATTCCAACAGCATGCAATTAGACTGTTTGGCGCACAGGCTGATAAAGGTATCCAGTGGATCGTGAATATAGGGGCATTCACTCTCTATTGTGGCAACCTTTCCCGGTTGCTCGCTTAATTCTGCCAGACTCATGTTGTTCTCTATATTTTCCAGGGATAAAAACTAAAAAACCCGCTCTTGGAGCGGGTTTTTCACAAATTTCAGCAATGCAAAAAGGTCACAACCCGCGATATGTCAGGACGTGCCACCACCAGATTGTTTTTACTGTTACGTTTTGCATTGCTTTTAAATCTTATAATTTATGAATAATTCTGTCTGATTACTGCTTACAAAGTCGCGTCTGGTTATGTTTTATGCAGACTTTCTTTTGGTGAATACTTTGTTTGCCGTTATGATATATAGAAGAAAACAAAATGGGTTTTATGTCAAGCAGGAATTTGCCGCTTTTTACTCGTGCCTGTCTGCAAACATCTTGTCCCCACACCAGATTATTTGAATGAAAATCGATTTACACTGCCACACTTACTACTCTGATGGTCAACTCAGTCCGGAAGAATTGATCCTGCGTGCTCACAATATGCAACTGGATGCATTGGCAATTACTGACCATGACACCGTTGCTGCACTGGATGAAGCCATGGCGTTTCAGGCGCAGCAAAAACGGGCACTAAAAATTATTCCCGGGATAGAATTATCCACTGGTTGGCATGGATTCGATATTCATATTTTGGGTTTAAATGTGAACCGTGAAGATACTGTGTTCAGACAGCGTTTGGAGCAGCAAGCTGCGGCACGGCAGGAGCGTGCTTTGGCCATTGCTGAAAAGCTGGCTAAATGTGGGCTTGATGACGTTTATGATGCGGCCTGTCGTTATGCCGGAAAAGGGCAAATCACCCGTGCTCATTTTGCCAGAGTGATGGTGGAAAAGGGCCATGTACACAATTTTGATGCCGCCTTTAAAAAGTATTTAGGGAAGGGCAAGCGGGCTCATGTCAGCCCCAGGTGGATCACTATCGACGAGGCCATTCAGTGGATTCAGGAAGCCGGAGGCAGTGCCGTATTGGCGCATCCGGGTCATTATGATCTCAGCGGCAAATGGCTCAGACGCCTGATTGTCTACTTTAAACAGGCCGGCGGAGATGGCATGGAAGTATGCCACCCTCATTTGCCGCCAGACAGGCAGCGTCAGATGGCCACCTATGCACAGGAATATCAGTTGTTGGCTTCTGCCGGTTCTGATTTTCACGCACCTGGACGTTGGACTGAGCTGGGGCGACACTTAAACATTCCAGCACACCTGACGCCGGTTTGGCATAACTGGTCTTCTATAACCAACGATAACAACAAAGAAGTATTATCATGAGCCAATTTTTTTACATTCACCCGGATAATCCGCAGGCCAGACTGGTACGCCAGGCCTGTGAGTTGATCAAAGACGGTGAAGTCATCGTCTACCCAACCGATTCCGGCTACTCACTGGGTTGTCAGTTGGACAATAAAAACGCCCTGGAACAAATTTGCCGCATTCGTGATATTGGTAAAAATCATAACTTTACGCTGATGTGTCGTGATATGTCGGAGCTGTCCCTGTACGCCAGGGTGGATAACGAAGCGTTTCGCATCATTAAAAACAACACGCCGGGTCCCTATACTTTTATCCTAAAAGCCACGAAAGATGTGCCCAAACGGGTACTGAATCCCAAGAAGAAAACCATTGGAATCCGGGTGCCGGACAATGCGATTGCTCTGGCGATTCTGGAAGAGCTGGGCGAACCCCTGATGTCCACCACCCTGATATTGCCCGGCAAGCAAATGGCCGAATCGGACCCTGATGAAATTCGCGATAAGTTAGAAAAGCTGGTGGGACTGATTGTGCACGGCGGCTATCTGGGTGAACAGCCAACAACGGTAGTGGATATGTCGGAAGGCAATATTGAACTGGTCCGCGAAGGAAGCGGTGATCTGACGAAATTGGGATTCTAAGTTGAGCGAAGAAGTTCAGGAGTCAGGCTCCGAACAAATTACCCAGCAACAGCCATTGCCCTTAGCCTTTATCAATGGCGAAGCGTTGTTGGATAAACCGGAGGATTTATACATTCCTCCGGATGCACTTGAAGTGATTCTGGAGGCTTTTGAGGGGCCGCTGGATTTGCTCTTGTATTTGATCCGGAAGCAACGCTTTGATGTGGTGAACCTGCCCATTTTGCAGATCACACAACAGTACATGGAGTATGTTGAGGTGATGAAAGATATTAAACTGGAATTAGCCGCAGAGTATCTGGTAATGGCGGCCATTCTGGCAGAAATCAAAAGCCGCTTGCTGCTTCCTAAAATTATTAATGACGATGATGAAGAAGAAGATCCTCGCGCAGAATTAGTACGTCGTTTGCGGGAATATGAATTGATAAAGCGGGCTGCTGAAGAACTGGATGGCATTCCGCGTATGGAGCGTGATTTCCGGCGAGCCAAAGCCATGGCTGATGAAGCCTGTGAGCCGCTTAAAATTTTGCCAGACGTCAGCCTGCAGGAGCTGGTATATAGCTTTCAGTCAGCATTGCAACGCGCGGCCGCCTTTGAACATCATCAAATCGAACGCGAAGCCTTATCCACTCGGGAACGCATGAGCCAGATTTTAGATATGGTAACGGAGCACAGCTACACCGGGTTTGAAGCGTTCTTTAGCGCTGAAGAAGGCAAAGCCGGCGTGGTGGTGACGTTCCTGGCGATCCTCGAACTGGTAAAAGAAAAAATGTTGATGGTGCAACAACAGGAACCCTATGGTCTGATTCATGTTAAACTGTACAATGATGACGAATATTCCGACAGCTGACAGAAAAACGAAATAAGCACGTGGCAAAGGTTAAAAAGGCACAGTTAAAACAGATTATCGAAGCCGCTATTTTTGTGGCCGATAAACCGGTAACCCATGAGTTGCTGCAGGAGTCGATACTGGCTGAATTTGAGCTGTCGAAAAAATACCTGACGCAGTTGCTCAATGAGCTGGAAAAGGACTACGCTGACAAAGGTATCCATTTGGTTAAGTTGGCCTCCGGTTATCGCTTTCAGTCTGACGCCAGTTTAAACCCCTGGGTGGGGCGATTGTGGCAGGAGCAGGTGCCGCGTTATTCACGTGCCTTGTTGGAAACACTGAGCCTGATTGCCTATCGACAGCCCATTACCCGGGGTGAAATAGAGCAGGTGCGCGGTGTCAGTGTCAGTTCCAATATCATCAAAACGTTGATGGAACGCGACTGGATTAAAACCGTTGGCCATAAAGAAGTCCCTGGCAGACCGGCGTTGTATGCCACTACCAGTGAATTTTTGGATTATTTTGGTTTACAGACACTGGCAGAACTGCCATCTGTTGCTTTATTTGAAGAGCATCAGAAACACGATAATCAACCGCTTTTCCCTGACGAACCCGTCCGGGAAGAAGCCTGATACACTAATTATTATTGAGAAATAACAAAGCATGAGTGATAAATTACAGAAAGTGCTGGCTAACGCTGGTATTGGCTCCCGCAGAGAAATGGAGCGTTGGATTGAAGCCGGTCGCATCTCCGTGAATGGCACAATTGCCACGTTGGGAGCCCGCGTTGAAAGCAACGATGACATCCGGGTGGATGGTGAACCGTTGAGACAAAATCCGGCCGAAACCTTTTGTCGGGTGTTAATGTATAACAAGCCTGAAGGTGAGATTTGTAGCCGTAAAGACCCCGAAGGCCGAACCACCGTTTTTGAGCGTCTACCCAATATTGCTGTAGGACGCTGGATTTCCATTGGCCGTCTGGATATTAACACCAGTGGCTTATTGCTGTTCACCAATGATGGTGAGTTAGCTAACAGGCTTATGCATCCCCGTCATGTGGTAGAGCGCGAATATGCAGTCAGAGTATTTGGCGAAGTGGATGACGCTATGCTGCGCACTGTAAAAAAAGGTGTGATGCTGGAAGATGGCGAGGCCAAATTTTTAGATGTTAAACGACGCAATCCGGAAGATACCGGCCACAATCAGTGGTTTAGTGTCACTATCGCCGAAGGTCGCAATCGCGAAGTGCGCCGAATCTGGGAGTCTCAAGGCGTTCAGGTGAGTCGCCTGGTACGCACTCGTTATGGCAGCGTTGAACTGAACAAGCGCTTGCCGCAAGGTGCCTGGGTCGAAATGGAGTTAAAGGACATCAACAAGTTGCGCAGCAGTGTGCAATTGCCGCCTGAAACCGAAACCAAAATCAAAAAGGAACAAGGCAAACTGGATCATGTTCGCCTGTCGCGCATGCGTCGCTCTATTCAAAAGCACAAGACCCGCAACGTTAAGAAAAAGTCTTCCTGAGAATTGACATCCCGGCCGGTGGCCGGGTAATTTATTCCCGGCAAACTTAATTTCTCTGCTATAGCTATAAAGGATTACTCAATGAAAAATGGATTTATGAAATTCAGGTTATTACCGCTGGCCTTATCCCTGGCACTGGGCAGTGCTTCATCATTTGCTGACAATAACGATTCAGGTGATATGTCACTGGCTACCTTAATCAATGCTGAGCCAGTGGATCGCGCCGTTCCCAAGTATCCCAAAATGGCCGCCCGCAAAGGTCAGGAAGGCTGGGTTCGCGTCAGTTTTGTGGTGGATGAAGACGGCAATGTTCAGGATCCCATTGTTCACGACTCTTCTGGCATTAAAGCTTTTGAAAAAGCCGCAATTAAGGCGGTAAAAAAGTGGAAGTACAGTCCGGCGAGTTTTGATGGGGAGCCGGTGGAACAGTGTGACTCTAAAGTGCAACTGGACTTTAAACTCTATAATTCTCAAAAAGGCGTAACCCGCACTTTTCGCAGTCAATACCAGGCACTTAAAGATGCCATTGTTTCCGGCGATGAAGCACAAGCGGACAGGTTGTTTGCTGAGTTTACCGATGAGGCGCATCACAATTTTGCTGAAACAGTTCACGCCGCTGTGGTTTCCGCCATGTATTACGAAGCAAAGCATGAGCTACCGGCCCTCAAAAGGGAACTGCAGACTGTCGCCAACAACGGCCACGGTTATCTTGGGGATGAAACTTACATTACCATGACCGGTAAATTACTCCTGCTGTTGATCGAGCAAAACAGGATCTCCGACGTCTATGAATTGGCTGAAAAGGTTAATGAAACTGTAAGCCCGGATGCTGAGGGGCTGGCAGCCATCAATGACCTGGTGGCAAAAGTAAAGCATTTCGTGGCGACGCAGGATGCCATTTATGTCGAAGGTAAAATTTCAGAGAACCAAGCCTGGTATCATCAATTGTTACTAAATAAATTTGATTTAGTTTCCAAAGGTGCCGCCTTTGAACGCATTGAAATTCGTTGCAAAAACAAACGCTCAACGTATGGTGGCATTAAGCAGCAAGGCTTTGTTATTCCTGAATCCTGGGGGCAATGTCATATCTATATCGATGCCCCCGGTGGTACCGAGTTTTCGCTTGTGGAATACCCATCTTAATGCTCCGATGACTTAAGTAATAAGACCATCGTATACTTCAACAAAAGCGCACTTGATGGTACAGTGCGCCTGCATTTTTAAGGCCTTCCGATCACCAGGTGTGGCTGTTTTAACTTTGACGGTTCAAAAGTAAATATATGTTTTACAAAGGTTACTTTTCGCTTTACGGCGTTCTTGCGCTGCTGGTAACAACGCTCCTGATGTCTGGATGCTCCTCTGTTATGTCGGAAGCTTCACGCGACCTGGCGCAAAAACTACAAACAACCATGTCCAATCACAATGATCCGCAATTAATTAAAGCTGCGCTACCCGGTTATATGTTGATGCTGGAGAGCTTTATAGATGAAGAAGAACCCGATACCGACATGCTGCTGGCTGCGGCAGAAATGTATATCGCCTACAGTGGCGCATTTGTTGAGGATATTGACCGGCAGAAAAAGTTATCCGAGCGGGGATTTGACTACGCAAAACTCGCTGTTTGTCAGCACAATGAAGAGTTTTGTGAGCTAAAATCTAGCGATTATGCCGGTTTTTTAACGCTACTTGAGCAGGTGGAAGAAGACGACGTTGCCGTTTTGGCCACTTTCGGCGTTGCCTGGGGAAACTGGCTAAAGGCCAACAGTGACGACTTTAATGCGATAGCGGATCTTCCGAAAGTTACCCGATTAATGGAACGTCTGGTGGCCATCGAAGATGATTTCCAGCAGGGTAACGGGCATTTGTACCTGGGATTAATCCATTCTTTGACTCCGCCCGCAGTAGGTGGCAAACCAGAACTCGCTAAGCTGCACTTTGAGCGCGCAATTGAGTTGTCTGAAGGGAAGAACCTGATGGTCAAAGTCACTTACGCGCAACAATATGCCCGTATGATGTTTGACCAGGAATTGCATGACCAACTTCTCAATGAGGTGCTGGCTGCAGATCCGGTGGTACCTGATTTAACTTTAAACAATACACTGGCGCAGCAAGCTGCGCAGCAATTGCTGGCCAGTGCAGAAGATTACTTTTAACTATGAGCAATTTCCCAATGTTATTCAGAGTTCTGATTATTTGTTTATCTGTGCTGTCTGTGTCCGTTTCGGCAGCCACATTAAAAATAGCCACTTTGTCGCCGGAAGGCTCTGCCTGGATGCAGAAGTTTCGCAAAGCTGCTGCTGACATTAAATCGCAGACAGACGGGCGGGTAAAAATTAAGTTCTACCCAGGCGGCGTCATGGGCGACGATGAAGCCGTACTGAAGAAAATTAAAATCAGACAATTGCATGGGGGCGCCATGACGGGCGGCTCGTTAGCGCGTTATTATACGGATAGTCAGGTATATTCATTGCCCCTCAAATTTGACAGCCTGGGTCAGGTTAGTCAGGTGCGGGAAGCAATAGACGCCGAAATATTGCAGGGTTATGAAGACGGTGGCTTTGTTTCATTTGGACTGGCTGGTGGCGGATTCGCCTACATCATGTCACAAAAGCCCATTGCTCACCCTGAAGATTTGCGCGGTACCAAAAGTTGGGCACCTAATGCCGATCCTGCCACAGTCGTCGCATTTGATACCTTTTCAATTTCGCCAATCCCCTTGGGCATTGGCGATGTACTGGCGGGGTTGCAGACGGGGTTGATCGATACTGTTGCCACTTCTCCGGTGGCGGCGATCACACTGCAGTGGCACACACAGATAAAGCATGTAACTAAAGTGCCGTTGATTTACCTGTATGCGGTGATGGCAGTACAGAAAAAAGCCTTTGATAAACTCAAAACCGAAGATCAGCTAATTGTACGCAAGGTATTTTCTCAGGCGTTTGTCGAACTGGATAAAGAAAGTGAAAAAGACAATGAAAAGGCGCTGGCAGCGCTGGCAGGCCAGGGGATCAATATTATAACTCCTGACGCTGAGCAACTTGCTGCCTGGAAAGCGCTGGGGAATAAAGCGGCCCAGGCGATGATAGCGCAGGGGGCTGTCTCGCAGCCAATGGTGAACAAACTGGAAAGCTTACTAGCGGACGCTGAATAGTGTGATGAAACCAAAAAAAGGGAAGTTTCCAGCGGTTACACGGTTGCTTATGGCATTGGAACAAGCGATTGTGGTGATGCTGTTTTTCTCGTTGCTGGGATTGACGCTGACGCAAATCCTGTTGCGCAACATCTTTGATTCGGGATTGGTGTGGGCCGACGATGCCATCAAAGTCCTGGTTTTGTGGGTGGCAATGACCGGTGCGTTATATGCAACCCGAGGTGCCCGGCATATCAGTATTGATGTCGTCACCCGATTCTTACCACTGGCGTCTGCCCGGTTAATTCGACGTTCTTTATTCCTGTTAACCGCCGCGATATGTGTGACTGCGGCCTGGTCCAGTTTTCAGTTTGTTCTGCTGGAACTGGAAGACCCAACTCCTGCCTTTTTACAGGTACCCACCTGGTTCACACAGGCTATTATCCCGTTGGTTCTCAGTCTGATGGCATTGCGATTTGTGTGGGTCAGTATATTTCTGCCCGAAGAAATTGAACCGGAGCATTCATGATTTTATTAATGATGGCACTGGTGGTGGCTATGCTCCTGATGGGCATGCCTTTGTTTGCCGGTATTCTGGCTATTGCTATGTTGGGGTTTTATGCGGTAGAGATTGATCTTATGGTGATCGCCATAGATATGTACCGTATTACAGAAACACCTCTTATCGAAGCCATCCCACTGTTTACCTTTGCCGGATATTTATTAAGTGCCAGTCAAAGTTCAAAACGTCTGGTTAAACTAACCCAGGCCATTTTGGGCTGGATACCCGGTGGTCTGGCGATAGTCGCCTTTATCACCTGTGCGTTGTTTACCGCTTTTACCGGGGCATCCGGTGTCACCATCGTGGCGCTTGGTGCTTTATTGTATCCGGCTTTACAACAGGCAGGCTATCAACAAAAGTTTAGTCTCGGTCTGGTAACTACCTCAGGCAGCCTGGGGTTACTATTTCCGCCTTCGTTACCTTTAATTTTGTTCGGTGTAATTGCGCTGCAACTGGATATGCCGGTATCCATGACCATCGAAGATTTGCTGGTGGCAGGGTTGTTGCCGGGCCTGCTGATGATCGCCATGCTGTCGCTTTGGAGTATGTGGATGCAGCGGGGCAATCGCATTGCGCGTCAGGCGTTCTCATTTCAGGAACTTTGCGCAGCGATTAAAGAATCAAAATGGGAAATTCCGTTGCCAGTGGTACTGCTAGGCGGAATATATTCAGGCTTGTTTGCGCTGTCAGAGGCTGCGGTAGTTACCGTGGTTTATCTGTTGATTGTGCAGGTACTGATTTATCGCGATATAGCCATTAAAAAACTGCCTGGTCTGATTTGCGAATCTATGGTGATGGTGGGTGGAATTCTGATTATTCTCACCGCGTCATTGGTGTTAACCAGCTATTTTATTGAAATCGAAGCGCCTACCCGATTGTTTGACTGGGTTAGCCAACAAATTGAGAGTCCGCTTAGCTTTTTGATTACTCTGAATGTATTTTTGTTGGTGCTCGGCGCCTTTCTGGACATATTCTCTGCCATTGTGATTATGGTGCCGTTACTTTTGCCAATCGCGGTTTCCTTTGGCATTCACCCGGTGCATTTAGGGGTTATCTTTCTGGCAAACATGCAGATTGGCTATCTGACCCCGCCGGTGGGGATGAATTTGTTTATCGCCAGTTACCGGTTTGGCAAACCCATCACCGAAATTTACAAAGCAACACTGGGCTTTATGGCCGTTTTATTGCTCTCATTGTTGATTATCACTTACTGGCCTGCCTTGTCACTGTTATTTATTAGCGATTAATGCGCAGACGCCTGATTTCTATGCTGTGCTGTGGCACGCTTTAGTTTATAATCCTCTGATTTTTGGCCCGACTGCTTTTGCCGGGTCGCTTTTTGATATGGCGTTGCCAGTTACAGCAACGCCGGTTGCCATCAAATATTAAGAAATAAAGGTTTTTTAATGCGCACGAATTATTGCGGAAACATAGATGCAAGTTATGTAGGCCAGACTGTTACCTTGTGTGGCTGGGTGAATCGCAGACGGGATCTGGGAGGCGTTATTTTCCTTGATCTTCGCGACAGAGAAGGGATAGTCCAGGTGGTTTATGATCCCGATTTGCCAGAATTGTTTGATACCGCCAATTCATTGCGTCAGGAATTTTGTGTAAAAATCGAAGGTCTGGTCAGAGCACGCCCTGAAGGCCAGGTTAACAAGCATATGCGCACCGGTGAAATTGAAATTCTGGGTAAAGGCCTGGAAATTTTAAGTAAATCCGATGTACTGCCATTAGACTTTAATCAGGAAAACTCTGAAGAGCAGCGCCTGCGCTATCGCTATCTGGACCTGCGTCGTCCGGAGATGTCTGAAAAGATTAAGTTTCGCGCCAAAGTCACCAGCGCGGTACGCAATTTTCTGGATAAAAATGGCTTTTTGGATATTGAAACCCCAATCCTGACCAAAGCGACACCGGAAGGTGCCCGTGATTACCTGGTACCCAGCCGTACCCACAAAGGCCAGTTTTTTGCTCTGCCTCAGTCTCCACAGTTGTTTAAGCAATTACTGATGATGTCAGGCATGGACCGTTACTATCAGATCGTAAAATGCTTCCGTGACGAAGATTTGCGTGCTGACCGACAACCTGAATTCACTCAGATAGATATTGAAACTACCTTTATGGATGCCGACGGTGTGATGGCGGTAACCGAAGAGATGGTGCGTGGTTTGTTTAAAGACTTACTCGGCGTGGAGTTTGGGGAATTTCCTAAAATGTCCTATGCCGAGGCCATGCAGCGCTACGGCAGTGATAAGCCTGATTTGCGTAATCCACTGGAAATTGTGGACGTTGCTGACCTGCTGAAAGACGTGGATTTCAAGGTGTTTAGTGGCCCGGCCAACGATCCTAAAGGACGTGTTGCCGTGATTCGGGTACCAGGCGGTGCCAGCCTGTCCCGTAAGAACATTGACGAATACGGCAAGTTTGTGGGTATTTACGGTGCCAAGGGCCTGGCCTGGTTAAAAGTTAATGATAAGTCCGCTGGTATGGACGGCTTACAATCACCTATTCTGAAATTCTTGCAGGAAGAAGTAGCCACAGGCCTATTGGAGCGCACAGGCGCTGAAACTGGTGACATCCTGTTATTCGGTGCTGATAGCTATACCGTAGTGTGCGAAGCGTTAGGGGCTTTACGCCTCAAGTTAGGCAATGATTTGTCATTGTTGCAAGGCGACTGGCGTCCACTGTGGGTGGTTGACTTCCCCATGTTTGAAGAAGTCGACGGTCAGTTCCACGCATTACATCATCCTTTTACTGCACCGCGTAATATGACGCCAGAGGAACTGGCACAGTCACCAGGCACGGCATTGTCTGATGCCTACGATATGGTGTTAAACGGTGTTGAATTAGGTGGTGGTTCGGTACGTATCCACAATCAGACAATGCAACAACAGGTGTTTTCAATTCTGGGCATTGATGAGCAGGAAGCCAGAGAGAAATTTGGCTTCTTATTAGACGCCTTAAAGTTTGGTGCGCCACCGCACGCTGGTTTAGCCTTTGGTTTAGATCGCATGGTAATGTTGATGACAGGTTCCGATTCTATTCGCGATGTTATGGCATTCCCGAAAACCACTACCGCGGCCTGTCCGTTAACCGACGCCCCCGGATTTGCAAATCCACAACAGTTGCAGGAACTGGCGATAGCTTCGATTGCCAAAGAAAACGACTAAGCCATGAACTATAAAAGACCCGAATCTGTGCTCGTGATGATTTATGATCATCTGGGCCAGGTTCTGGTACTGCAGCGCAAAGACGATCCTGAGTTTTGGCAGTCAGTGACCGGTACTATTGAAGCGGATGAATTGCCCATCGAAACGGCAATTCGGGAAGTGCTGGAAGAAACCGGCATTGATATTGTGACCAGTGGTTATGACTTGGTGGATACCCGGGTTATTAATCAATACCAGATTCGTCCGGAATGGCGTTACAAGTACCCACCAGGTGAGTTCACAAATACTGAATATGTGTTCAGTGTTTGTGTTGACAGTGCGCTGCCTCTCACGTTAACCGAACACCTGGCGCACCTTTGGATCACGCCAGAGCAGGCGCAACATAAAGTCTGGTCTCAAAGTAACAAAGACGCCATTGCAAGACACTTCTCGATTGTTGTACCTTCAGAACAACCACAATAAACGGAGCCTCGTCATGTTGGCGCAGGCAAAATCAATTTGGCTATTATTTTAGGTATTGATCCCGGGTCCAGGGTGACGGGCTTTGGCATCATAGAACAACGCGCAAACCGTACCAGCTACGTGGGTAGTGGCTGTATCAGAGTGCAGGGGGAAGATTTAGCCGGCAGACTGGAACAGATCTTTGCCGGAATCACCCAGGTTATTGAACAATACCAGCCGCAACAATTTGCGATTGAACAGGTGTTTATGGCCAAAAATCCGGATTCAGCCCTGAAGCTGGGACAGGCCCGTGGCGCAGCTATTGTTGCAGCTACGCAAAAGCAGCTACCGGTGAGTGAATATTCCGCACGTCAGATAAAACAATCTGTGGTGGGTAAAGGCAGCGCCGAAAAAGCCCAGGTGCAGCATATGGTCATGCATTTGCTTTCGCTTAATAAAAAGCCACAATCCGATGCTGCAGACGCCCTGGCTGTGGCCATGTGTCATCTGCATACTCAACAAAATTTAATCAAACTGGCTGGCCAGGCCTCTAAAACAGTAAGGGGCCGCTTGCGCTAACAGTATTAATACTGTATAAAAAAACAGTTTCAAAGTGAATGAAAGAGGAACTGCATGATTGGCCGTATTCGAGGCAAACTGGTTGAAAAGTTACCACCAGAGGTATTGATTGATGTATCTGGTGTCGGTTATGAAATCCAGATGCCAATGACCAGCCTGTATCAATTGCCGGAATTAGGTGCTGAAGTGATTGTCTATACGCACTTTGTGGTTCGTGAAGATGCGCAACTGTTATTTGGCTTCGCTGATCGTCAGGAGCGGGCATTGTTTCGGGAGCTTATTAAAGCAAACGGGGTCGGACCGAAAATGGCATTGACTATTATGTCAGGCATGACTGCTGCACAATTTGCGCAGGTGGTAAACCAGGGGGATGTCTCATCGCTGGTTAAACTTCCCGGTGTAGGGAAAAAGACAGCTGAGCGATTGTTGGTTGAAATGAAAGACCGACTTAAAACCGTATTTGGTGATGTGGATGCCATGACGATTACGCCAGTGGATATTGGCGAAGTGGCGGTGGCCAGCACTGCTGGTAGTGCCAGAGACGAAGCCATGAGCGCCTTACTGGCTCTGGGCTACAAACCGCCACAGGCGGAGAAAATGCTGAAGACAGTGTTTAATGATGCTGCTTCGGCAGAAGAGTTAATTCGCGATGCACTTAAAAGCGTCGCTTAACGGCCAGGACCACAACGATTTATGATTGAAGCTGATCGCATTATTTCCAGCGATGTACGGAACGACGAAGAAGCCGTTGATCGCGCTATCAGACCAAAAATGCTGGCGGATTACACCGGACAGGATCACGTCTGTGCCCAGATGGAAATTTTTATTCAGGCGGCGAGGCAAAGACAGGACGCCCTGGATCATCTGTTGATTTTTGGCCCACCCGGATTAGGTAAAACCACCCTGGCTAATATTGTCGCCAACGAACTGGATGTAAACATAAAAACGACGTCGGGCCCGGTGTTAGAGAAAGCCGGTGATTTGGCGGCTATGTTAACCAATCTGGAAGCTCACGATGTTTTGTTCATTGATGAAATCCATCGTCTGAGTCCTGTGGTGGAAGAAGTACTCTATCCGGCAATGGAAGATTATCAACTGGATATTATGATTGGCGAAGGCCCCGCAGCGCGTTCTATTAAGTTAGATTTACCGCCATTTACCCTCATCGGCGCGACAACTCGGGCAGGGTCATTAACGTCGCCACTGCGGGACCGATTTGGCATTGTTCAGCGCCTGGAGTTTTATAACGTCAAAGACCTGGCCTGTATTGTGGCCAGGTCCGCGCGCTATTTGAATATGGATTTGAGCGAAGCCGGTGCATTTGAAATCGCAGCGCGTTCGCGCGGTACCCCCAGAATTGCCAACCGGTTATTGCGTCGGGTGCGTGATTATTCCGATGTTAAGGGCAATGGTGTCGTAGATAAAGATATTGCGTCAAAAGCCCTTGATATGTTGAATGTTGACGTGGAGGGGTTTGACTACATGGACAGAAAGTTACTAACTGCGATATTGGAGAAATTTTCAGGCGGGCCAGTGGGCTTAGACAATTTAGCCGCTGCAATTGGCGAAGCCAAAGATACAATCGAAGATGTGATAGAGCCCTTTTTGATCCAGCAAGGATTCCTGCAACGCACCCCCCGTGGCCGAATTGCCACACAGCGCACATTCACCCATTTTGGATTGAGCTACGAAAATCCAGAGCAAGGCCGGTAAAACACGAAAGTAATTTTTGCTGGTGGCAGAAAGAAAAATGCCCGCTAAAAAGCGGGCGAAAACAACAAGTGTTGAAGGAAAATAAATCCAAGGAACATATCCATGAGAATCAAGTTTTGAAGAACTGCTGTGCAAATTTAAACAGTTGCTTGCCTCTCTGAAGATGCGAGCATTGTACCTTGCTGCACTTTTCCTTCAACTGAAATAAATTAATACTTCAGATTAGATTAACTAATGTTAAAAAATGGTTAAAGATTTTTTGATTTGACTCATATTTAAACAAAAATAAAATAAAACCTATATAAAACAATGTTGTATATCTTTTTGAATAAAACCATCCTGTTATTAATTTAAGTTTTGCTGCGGCTTTTTTGGTGAGGTATTGGTGTTGCTTGCAGTGATCATGGATTTTGTATCAAAATTTAAATAATAAAAATCCTCGTTATTACAGCATTCTAAGCTATTAATTATTTAATGTTTGTTAAAAGAATAATAAAAACAGTAGGATAGGGTGTTATTTCGGGGTTTTTAGTTGTTTGGACTGATTCTACTTCAATGGTTATTAAAATAAGGCCTTTTACCAGAATGAATCCTGGCTGAACGGATTCCCAACCAAATGTGCTATCTTACATGCAGCAGGAATTTAGCCATTTCAAACGCGCAATGAGGAATAAGATGCACAATTGGCAAATCAGAGTCTATTACGAAGATACTGATGCTGGAGGTATTGTTTATTACGCCAACTATTTAAAGTTTATGGAACGTGCCAGAACGGAGTGGTTGCGCAGTTTAGGCATAGAACAAACTGATTTATTGCAACAATCTGTCGGTTTTGTTGTCAGACACGTGGAAATGGAAAATATACAAGCCGCCAGGTTTAATGATTTGTTGTGTATTTCCAGTCAAATTGTAGAATTAAAACGAGCCAGTTTAGTGTTCCAACAGGAAATACGAAATCAAAGCAATAATAAGCTGGTCAGTGCGTTAATTAGAGTAGCTTGCGTAGATCTAAATAAAATGAAACCGCTGGCTATTCCAAAATCAATTTTAGGGGAACTTTCTCGTGTCGTCTGAGCTATCCTTTTTCGACCTGTTTTGGCAGGCCAGTATCTTAGTACAGTTGGTAATGTTAACCCTGTTAATTACTTCGGTGGTTTCCTGGGCATTTATTTTTCAACGCAATAAGGCGTTATCGCAGGCCAGCAAAGAGATTAAAAAGTTTGAAGATCGCTTCTGGTCGGGGGCAGATCTGAACCGTCTTTATCAGGAACTCTCAGCGAGACAATCCATTGGCGGGCTGGCCAGTTTGTTCTGCGCTGGTTTTAAAGAATTTGTTCGCTTGAGTAAGAGCTCAACAACACATCCGGATGCCATCATGGATGGTACTCACAGAGCGATGCGTGTGTCATTGTCCCGGGAAGTAGACAATCTTGAAAGCCATTTGCCCTTTCTTGCTACCGCAGGATCTATCAGCCCTTATATAGGCCTGTTTGGCACGGTTTGGGGGATCATGAATTCATTCATCGCGTTAGGTGGACAACACCAGGCAACATTGGCCATGGTGGCTCCGGGTATCGCGGAAGCACTGATTGCAACTGCGATGGGATTGTTTGCCGCCATACCCGCGGTTATCGCTTACAACCGCTTTAGTCATCAGGTTGAAAAGCTGGAAAACAACTACGCTAATTTTATGGAAGAATTTTCCAGTATTTTACACCGACAGGCTTTGGCGAATAGCCGCGAAGAGCAATAAAGACAGGAGCGACGCATGGTTGTTTACGTCAGAAAGCGCAGACGTCCGGTCTCTGAAATCAATGTAGTCCCATACATTGATGTGATGCTGGTATTGCTCATTATCTTTATGGTGACAGCGCCACTGGTTACTCAGGGGGTAAAAGTTGATTTACCCAAAGCTGAAGCTGAACCTTTGAAAGAAGACACAAAACCTCCCTTGATTGCGTCTGTTGATGCCGAGGGGAAATATTATCTCAATGTCGGGGATACCCAAAAAGACCCCATGAGTGCTGAGGATTTAGCGGTACTGGTGGCAAAGCATCTGCAGAAAGAGCCCGGAACTCCTGTAGTGGTAAAAGGTGATGGTAATGTCCCCTACAATAATGTGATCCAGCTAATGGTGCTGTTGCAACGAGCCGGTGCGCCATCGGTTGGGCTGATGACTGACATGCCTGAACAATGAAATTTATTGAGCATCCCGTCGGGAAATCCGTTGCGTTACATTTTATGTTGGGGGCCGTACTGGTCACCAGCGTGCACTTTTCGCCGACACCCGATGTGCCTCAGTTGAACGCGTCAGTGCAGCCCATTGAGGCCGTGGTGGTAGACGCTGCAGCAATAAACAAGCAATTGCAAAAAATAGAAGATGAAAAACGTGAAAAGCAGGATGCTGAGCGGCGCAAAAAAGAAGAACAGGAACGCCGAATTCGGGAACGGGAAGAAGAAGTTCGGCGGGCAGAGCAGGCCGCAGCAGAAGCGCGGCGCAAAAAGAAGGAAGAGGAGCAACGCGCTGCTGAAGAGGCCAGACAACGAAAAATTGCTGAGCAGGAAAAGGCCAGGCGTCTGAAAGAAGAGCGGGAAAAGAAAGAGCGAGATCGAAAAGAAGCTGAGCGCAAAAAAGCCGAAGAAGCAAAAAAACAAAAAGAAGCAGAAGAGCGGGCCAAAGAGGAAGCCAGGCGCAAAGAACAGGAAGCGCTTGAAATGGCAGAGCAGGAACGCATATTAGAAGAGCAACTGAAAGCAGAACAAGCGGCCAGAAATGCGCGTAAACAACGCCAGGTGCTGTCAGAAATAGGAAAGTATACCGCGTTAATTGAGCAAACTATCAAACGCAACTGGATCGTGGACCCTTCGATGAAAGGTAAGTCTTGTCGCCTGAACATACGTCTGGCTTCGAGCGGCCTGGTAATACAGGTGACCCAATTAGCGGGGGATGCTAATGTATGCCGGTCAGCGCAATCTGCGGTGTTAAAAGCGGAAACCTTGCCGGTTTCATCCGATCCCGACGTGTTTGCGGAAATGAAAGAAATTAATTTAACATTAAAACCCTAATGGTGTTTAAGTACATATGACAATAATTAAATCGATTCAAGCGCTAAAAAACCGACTCAAAATATACAGCTTAATGCTGTTTATACTTGCTGCTGGCAAAGCTAATGCTGCGCTGGAAATCGTCATAACTGAAGGGATCGATTCCGCTCGTCCGGTGGGTATCGTTCCTTTTAAATGGAAGGGCGAGGGGCTTATGCCCGGCACTTTGGCCGATGTTATTTCTGCTGACCTGATGCGCAGCGGTAAATTTAATCCGCTGTCGCAGCAAGATATGCCACAGTTTCCCACAGCTGATGCCGAAGTTGATTACACAGCCTGGGCGTCTAAAGGTGTCGAAGTGATCCTTGTGGGTACGGTGGAGCCTTATTCACTGGACCGCTACCTGGTTAGCTTCGAACTTATTGATGTGATCCGCGGTCAAATTACCGGTGGTAATGCCCGGGTGTTGAGTGCCGGCAAACTGGTAGATTCACAAGATCACATTTTAGATACACGTCAGATTGTGGTGGATGGCAATAAGTTCCGGCGTCATGCCCATTACATCAGTGATGTTATTTATGAAGAATTAACTGGTATTAAAGGTGCCTTTCGGACCCGAATCGCTTATGTGACGGTTAATATTAAAGAAGGCAACAAAACGCCTTACCAGTTAGTTGTGGCTGATTATGACGGTGAAAATGAAAATGTTTTACTTAAATCTCCTGAGCCATTGATGTCTCCGGGCTGGTCACCAGACGGAAACAAGTTGGCGTATGTCAGTTTTGAGAATCGTCGTCCGCAAATTTTTATGCAGGATATTTACACGCGAAGCCGCACCAGACTGACGGATTTTGAAGGGATTAATGGTTCTCCGGTGTTTTCGCCTGATGGTCGGCAAATCGCTATGGTGCTGTCAAAAGATGGCAACGCAGAAATCTATTTATTGGATATTGCAAGTAGAGAAACCCGCAGATTGACCCGTAACAGGTATATAGATACAGAACCAAGTTGGACTCCGGATGGAAAAAGCATCATATTTACCTCAGAACGGGGTGGTAAACCTCAGATTTATCGCGTAAATTTAGCATCTGGTAAAGTTCGTAGAATAACTTTCGAAGGTGAAATGAATCTCGGCGGTACTGTGACCCCTGACGGCAATGAGCTGGTTATGGTAAACCGGACGAGAGGCGACTATCATATCGCCAGACAAGATTTTAAAACCAGTACAATGCAAGTTTTAACGAAGACTTATCTGGATGAGTCTCCGAGCATTGCACCTAATGGAGCTATGATCATATACAGTACGTTACATCAAGGTCAGCAAGTGTTGTCGTTGGTGTCGCTGGATGGTCGATTTAAAGCAAGAATACCTGCAGTAGAAGGCGAGGTGAAATCTCCAAGCTGGTCACCCTTTCTACTGTAGAACAATTTGTTAATAAGATTCATAAATAATAAGGATCAAGAGGATGCAACTAAATAAAATCATGAAAGGAGTGTTCATCGCTCTGCCAATCGTTACGCTTATGGCCTGTTCATCTAGCCCGAGCTCTTCTGATGCTGAAAAAGCGAGAAACGAGTCTGCTGCGAGTTCACAGACCTCTGGTTCAGAAAATACCGGTGTTGAAATTGGCACCGTAGCACAAGAAAAATCGCCTGAAGAAATTCGTCAGGAGCAAAAAGAAGCTCTGATGCGCAACCAGATTGTGTATTTTGACTTCGACCGTTCAAGTGTCAGCAGTGAGTTTTACAGCCTGTTGAATGAGCACGCTGAGTTCCTACGTAACAATCCTTCTCAGCGCGTTACTATCGAAGGCCATTGTGACAAGCGTGGTACACCTGAGTACAACATTGCGCTGGGTGAGCGTCGTGCTAAGTCTATCGAGACATTCATGCAAAATGCGGGTGTGAGCGCTTCACAGATTTCTGTCGTATCTTACGGAGAAGAGAAACCTGTCGCTATGGGTGATACAGAACGCGCTTTCAAACAAAACCGTAGAGCAGTTCTGGTATACAACTAAGCTGAATGTTAATGAAACTTAACAAGCTAGTTGGTTGTACTCTGGTGTTGTGGGGAGCCAATGCGGCTGCCCAGGCACCAGTAGAAAACCTGAACTCAAAAAGCCTTCAGGAAAGGCTCACCATCCTCGAACGGACTATTTCGGCACGTAACGATGCTCAGCAAGTGATTCAGACCCAGTTGGATGAAATGCAATTGGAGGTCAACGAGTTACGTGGTGCAGTAGAGTTACACACCCACAAGTTAGAACAGATTTTACAACGGCAGCGAGAGCTATATCTGGAAATAGACCGGCGGGTTGAGTCTCTGGCTCAAAGCCCGGCCAGCGAACCTGCGGTCCCGGAAACGGTGGTAGATGAAACTCAGCTTGAGTCACAAATGTATGATGGTGCCGTTAACCTAATCCTCAAAGAAAAGAAATACGACGAAGCCATTCCTGAGTTTCGTGCGTTTTTGAAGAGCTACCCGCAATCAGAATACGCACCCAATGCACATTATTGGTTAGGGCAGTTATTGTTCAATAAGCGTGAATTTGGCGATGCTGAGCAACACTTTGAACAGGTTGTTAAGTTTTATCCAGATTCAGGAAAGCGTGCAGATTCGTTGCTGAAACTCGGTGTGATTGCCCAACGGCGTTCTAATATCGCCAAAGCCACTCAGTTATTTGAGCAGGTGATTGCCGAATATCCCGATGCGTCGGAAAAACGCCTTGCGGAAACGCGCCTTAAAAATATCAGAGACGGTGCGAATTAGTGATGTAAATATGGTCGAACTGTGGAGATATTCACCGTTCGATCATGTTTCTGCAATATTTGTGAAATTTCTCCTTGCACCTCGCTAAGATTTCAGTATTATACGCGTCCGTCGCCGAGAGGCACATGAAGAAGGGTCGTTAGCTCAGTTGGTAGAGCAGTTGACTTTTAATCAATTGGTCGCTGGTTCGAATCCAGCACGACCCACCACTTCTTCTGCAAAATCTATCTAAAACAATCTGATATGTGGGTCGTTAGCTCAGTTGGTAGAGCAGTTGACTTTTAATCAATTGGTCGCTGGTTCGAATCCAGCACGACCCACCAC
>NZ_JBVTQY010000012.1:0-125435 GCF_055755215.1 Planctobacterium sp. R6 | reverse complement strand
ATCACTTCTTCAGTATCCCAACTGTCAGATAAATCTTTGTGAATGTGCAATACCAGGTGGGTGTGGTTGCTCATTACTGCATAGGCACAAACATCAATGGCAAATATCTGAGACAGAAAGTGAATACGGTCTTCAACCCATTGACGGCGGTGTTCATAGCTGACCCCGGTTTGTTTGTCTTCGCCGCATAAAAATGCTCTGCGCACACAGCGGGAAACACAGTGGTAATAGGGTGTATCTTCAAGACAGATTTGTGCCTTCCTGGCTTTTGGCATGTTAACTCTTCCTGAGTCTGTTGAATAAAGCTTCTATTTTGCACAAATTAGGGAGGTCGGAAACTGTACTGAAGTACAGTTATGATGGCTGTCTTCTTTAGTAGTCGATACATAAAAATCGTTGAGTGGTCTGAAGAAGATCAGTGTTACGTTGGCTCCAGCCCAGGCCTCTTCATGGCAGGTTGTCATGGAGATGATGAAGAATCAGTATTTCACGAGCTTTGTAGCATTGTTGAAGAAACCATTTCAATTTATAAAGCCGACGGTAAAGAACTTCCTCCAGCAACTTCCGGCAAAGGCTTTGCCAACGTCGCCTAATCGGGTAGCCGCTGCTATCTAGCCTCCAAACCCACAACACCTTGCATGTGGCTCCGCACAGTGCGTTTCATTCAGAAGTATTCAGCGACCTACATTAAAACCGAAGGCCCCCTTTCTCGCAGAGCAAGAACACATTAGGCTAAGTGCTGCCGAATCATGCCGAAGAAGCAGGCTCAATAATGCGCATGCTCTCTTCGGCAAAACCAGCACCGGCTTCAGAGTAGAAATTAAAGACGTGATCCACGCCTGATAGCTTGAGGTGTTTGCGGTCATCACTGTAGCGCGCAATGGCGGCTACCTTGCCCTGAAATCCTGCGACTTTCAGTTGTTCGGTAATATTGAGGATGTCATCTGAAGAAGGTAAGGCTAACATCACCAGACGAATCTTGTGCAACTCAATAGACTCCCAAAAGTCGATATCTTCTGCGTCAGCACAGATCACCTGGTAATGGTTTTCCTTGAGTTTACTGATGCGCTCGCTTTCCGCATCAATACCCCATACTTTGTCACCAAAACTCTGTCTCAACGCTAAATAACTGCCCTTGCCTACCCGGCCCATACCCACCACCAGTATTTGTGCCTGGTCAGGTTGAGCATAAAAGTCTTCGGGCAAACGCGGGCTTCGTTCAAGACGGTTAATCCAGTCTTTTTTATGGGTATAAATGCGATGCGCCTTGCGATACAAGACACTGCTGAGGACAAAACTAATAGATACCGCAATCGCCAAGATCACTAACCACTCTTCAGCTAACCAGCCATTTGCTACTGCCAATGCCACCACAATCAGCCCAAACTCACTGTAGTTACTCAATGACAAACTGCTTAAAAAAGAGGTACGGCCGCGCAGGCGTAATCGGGTTAACAAATAAAAGAAAAACAGGAACTTACAGGGGATCAAAATGCACATAAACAGTGCCATAGTCACCATTTCCAGGGTTGGCAGCGCCGTAAAGCCGATAGATAAAAAGAACCCGATAAGAAACATATCTTTGAAGCCCAGTAAGGCTTTTGACAATTCTGAAGCCTTGCTATGACTGCTTAGCAGCAATCCGAAAATCAGGGCGCCCAGGTCGCCTTTTACCCCGACCAGAGTAAACAATTCGTAACCGCCCAGCGCCAGAAAGAAGCCCGTTAAAGGTAATAACTCACCATGTCCGGCGGCTTTTATCAGCTTGTCTAACACTGGTTTGAGCAATGGCAAGGCAAATAAGCCCAACGCATAAATGGTCGGGATTTTGCCGGTCGCCACCACCAAAAACACCACCGCCAGAATGTCCTGCATTACCAGAATACCAATCGCCAGCTTACCGTGACGGGTTTTCATTTCGCCGCCTTCTTCCAGTATTTTGACAATGCAAACGGTACTGCTAAAACTCAATGCAAACCCCAGCAGGCTGGCCGTTTGCCAGTCCAGATCGGCAAAATAACTCAGCCCCAGCGTGGCATAAAGCATACTGAACAGTGAAAACAGGCTAATCCACAACACCATAGGACCGGCCGTACCGCCCCACACCTCGGGCTTAAACAACTGCTTAATATTGAGTTTCAGGCCAATGGTAAAGAGCATCAGGGTAATACCCAAATTTGCCAGTACATCCAGGCTCTCAGCAGGCTCTACGCCCATGCCATTGAGTAAAAAGCCTGCCGCCAGAAACCCAATCAGCGGCGGTAAATTAACCAGTCTGCAAGCCAGACCACAGGCGAACGCGAAGAAGATCCAAATAAAATCCACGTGATAATCCTAAAATGAAACAACGGAAAAAATGAAAACTCAGGTACCTTTGCGAATGTTGTCATACAACATGGCACAGGTTTTATTCAGCGACAGCACTCTGGCTGCCAACCCCTCGATGATCTTGTCTTTGATCTTGTCTTTCATGCCGAGCGGAAAACGGTTCATTTCCTGCTGAGTAATGCGCATCAAAATACTGTCTTCGTGCACAATCACAGTGGCTGTGCGCGCTTCCCCCAAAATAAAACCAATTTCACCTAAAAAACTACCACCTTTCAATTCCCGGATAAAATTGCGTTTTTTGTCGTACACGTCCAGGGTACCCGACAACACCAGATAAAAGCTTTTATCATCAGGCTCTCCCGCCTGCATAATCACTTCATCTTGCGCTGCCAACCAAAACAACTGCTCTGACTTGGTTAGACTGGCAATATCAAATTTTGAAATACCCTGAAAGAAATCCAGTCGCTGGATAACATCCACCGTTTTCAGTTTCGATTGATAAGATAATGGTTTCATAATCTGCTAATTTTAAAGGTGGTTCTGTTTACGGTTGTATCTGAGCAAAATCCATTTCAAACTAAGCAGCAATGGCATTGCGCAGTTCCTTGCTACGCACTCATCATAGTTCAGAACGTCACAAGTCACATTTTTACCAAGGCATCATGGCGTTGACAAGTCACTATCGTTAAAGGTGTTAGATTTGCGGCAATCAATTCTCCATCCGGTTCCCATCAAGAAACCCTGGTTGTTGAGTGTTTATTTGCTCCTCACCCTGATTATAGGATTGGTGATTGACCAGCGTATGGAAACGCGTCTGGATTCCTTTTTTCACGATGCTGCCATTGTGCAAACCCCAAGAAGTGTCTGGCAGCATGTCGCTGTGATCGCATTAGACCCTGGCGTTCCGGGCTTTATCAGTCGCCGTCAGGCGTTGCCACTGTATGCATTGGCGGCGCAACGAGCGTTGGAAATGGGGGCAACGGCAGTGTTTCTCGATGCGGTGCTATATGAATATGATGACCGCACCAGTTACGCCATGTGCATAGAAGATTACCAGGCACCGGGATTACCCAATCAATTTCGCTGGCAACCATCAGCAAATTTACAGCCCTTTGCCATTCTCAGCGCAACTCAATTTCAACGCTTTTTTATGGCAAAACCTCAATTTGCCGGTGACGATGCGTTTGTTACCACCAGCCTGCTGCAAAATTTTTTCGGTGAAAGTTTACTGCCGCTGGATTTTTTCGAGCCGGATAATAACCAGCAACAAATTGACCGACTGATTGCCGACGCGTCAGTACACAAACGCGACGAAGGTACCTTTAACGCCTCTTTTCGCTGGATGAATCTGGCTGATAATGCTGTCGTACGCAAAGTCACTGAAATCCACACCCGGCACACCTCCTCGCTTGCCGATTACCGATATTCGGAAACCTGCAATGATATTCCCTGCAAGCGGGTGCGCTTTTCCTATCCTAAGTATCAGTTTGATACACAGCCCGGGCTACCTATGATCCCCCTTAGCCAATTGGCCGGCTGCGACAGAGCAAGTGCCGACTCAAAATGGCAACAGCAGCTACAAAATCGCATTGTTATCCTGCAAATGACCGAACCTACCGAAGCTACAGATATCAAGGTTACCCCGATGCTATCGGCTTTCGGATCACCGCGATTGTTTTTGTCCGGCCCTCAGTTTTTAGCGGATGCCATTGAAACCGTCTTGCAGGGCGATGCCCCTAGCCGGCCAAATGTTGTCTGGCGCGTACTGCTGCTTTTAACTATTAGTGGCCTGAGTATTTTGATGGCGGCATTTTTGCGGACCGGCTTCGCCTACCTGTCGCCACTGATTGCACTATTGCTGGGCTGGGGCTTGTGCTTTATCACCCCTCCTGCACAGTTGTGGCCGGTCATGGCCGGTGTATTCTGTGCCTTGTCAGGCACATCTTTGGTGTTGGCCACTCACATTTCTCTGGGCACGGCGAAAGCCAAACTGATGGCTCAGTACATTCCAAAGCAGATCCGCAGCCTGTTACTGAACAATCGCGGCAGTGCCAAATTCATTCACAAACACGTCGATGCCGTTATTTTAATGAGTGATATTGCACGTTATTCCGATGTCACCAGCGAACTTAAAGACCCGGCGTACGTTTTCCAGTTGCTTAATGATTATTTTCAACAAACCACACTGGCCACACAAAATGAATATGCCGGTTGGCTGGAGTCCTATGTGGGCGATATGGTGTGTTTTTACTGGCCGGTACACGACGGAACCACCCTGAATAGGCAACAGCAACTGGCGCTATCCGGCGCTATTGATATGGCTAAAAAGCAGCGACATTTTTTTGCAAAACTGGCACAAAATAACGAATATGCAATCCCACAGGCAACCCTGCAAAAAATATCCGGATTTCTTGGTGCCGGGATTGGCATTACCAGTGGTCAGGTCATGATGGGCAATCTGGGTCCCGCCAATGGCATTCAGAAGTTTGGCTGTTTGGGCGATCCGCTGAATTTAGCCGCGCGAACTGAAAGCCTTACCCGCCATTTCAATACTGACATTTTAATCACCGAAGAATTGGTTTCGACAGCCCGACAAATGCAGCTGGCAACCCGTTTTATTGCCTCCGTTGTGGTTAAAGGTCGGCTTGCCCCAATCGGCCTCTATGCCCTGGGCGAAATGTCTGACCCGCGCTTTGACAAGACCAGGGTACAAAGCTGGTTGCGCTGGCAATCGGAATTTTGCCAAGGACAAGAACCCCTGTGGCCAGCCGGATTAGCCGAATTCCGGCAAGACAGAGATACCCTGCAAAACTGGATGCAACAAGGCTTGTGGGATCCACAACAGGCTTGTTTCCAGCTGAAAGAAAAATGATCTTTTTCGTCCATAAAATGGCGAATAATGAACAATGTGCAATTTAAAATTCACGTTCAGTGAGAAAACATGAGAATTGCTACACAAGCCATGATTTTCGCGATGATTTAGATATACTCCGTGGTGATATCGTGAAATTGGAAGACGCGGCTTCATGCTCAGCAAATCTATCCTCAATCTGGCTTTAAGCAGTGTGCTGCTCAGTACCTCGTTAACTGCGCAGGTAGTAACAGATGGTTCAATGGGCGTGGCCAGTGCGCTGCAGGGCCCTGACTACATTATTGATCAGTCGTTGGGTACCCTGGTCGGAAACAATTTATTTCACAGTTTTACCCAATTTGATGTGCTGGCTAATCAATCCGCGCTGTTTACCGGGGCAGATAACATTAACAACGTTATCAGCCGGGTGACAGGAGGAACAGTAAGTCAAATTCAGGGAACCGTTAAATCTGAAATCGGCAATGCCGGTTTTTATTTTATCAATCCCGCCGGTATCGTTTTCTCAGAAAATGCCAAAGTAGACGTGCCCGGCGCACTTTATGTATCAACGGCTGATGAGTTGCAGTTTGCCAACGGTGAAACATTTTCGGCATCAACTGATGCCGCCAGCACCTTGTCTGTGGCCGCACCGGAAACTTTTGGTTTTCTGACACCGCAAACCGGGGTTATTCGCTTCGAAAATGCCAGAGTGAAGATTGAAACCAGCCGCCACAGTCAATTCAGCGCCGCACATGTGCAGTTTAACAATGCCCAGTTAAAGCAAGATGGCGGTCAGTTGCAACTGATCGCCGTTGGTGATGCCGCCGCCACATTGCAAATCGCTACCCCTCAACGCGTGGGCAATGGCCGGCTTAGCATGGATAATTCCGGCATTAAGCTGGAGGGAAATGGCGGCGGAGAATTAAACCTGACGGCAGCAGAAATCAACACCTACCGGGCCAACATCGTATCAGGGAATAATGGCGAGACGGATGCCCAGGTGGGCATTCGTATCGATGCTGACGATGTTACCCTGGTCAATAGTCTGGTAAAAACTGAAACCACCAGCTCTGGCAGGGCCGGGGATATAGCCGTTACGGCCCGCAACTTTACCCTCACCAGTGATGGCGGCACAAGCGACAGTCGCTCGGTATTATCCTCGGAATCTAAAGAGGGACGCCCTCCCCCGGGCGGCGGCGGACCTGGTGGACCACCTCCTCCGCCTCAGGGAAACGCGCAAAGCAATCAGTTTGGCGCATCAGGTGACATAAACCTGCAAATCAGCAATAGCTTAAAGGTGTTAAACAACGCCACCATCAGCAATGTGACTCAGGAAAATGGCGCAGGGGGCAATATGCTCATTAGCGCCTCCGAGCTGGAAATTAACTCCGGGCAGTACCAAACCGATGTCGGCATCGCCACCTTAACCAGTGGCACCGGCCAGGGCGGCAGCCTCAATATTGATGTGCAGCAAGGCATACAACTGCTGGGCAATGGACAAATCAACGCCATGACCCTGGGGGATGGCGATGCCGGTAATATCAACATTAATGCCGGAAGTCTCACCATTGTTGAAAATGAAACCAGCCCGCAGGCGGCCGAATTACCTGGCATTCAAAGCCTCAGTGGCCGGGACAACGACTTTAACAACGCACCACGTGGCAGCTCTGGCGATATTAACCTGAATATCGAAGGCGATCTCACCATGCAAAACGGTGGGTATATTGTATCGGTTACCGTTGGTAACGGAGATGCCGGCAATATCAATATACAGGCCGATGGTCTGAACCTGATCAGCGAAGCAGGTCAACACCCTATAACCATTGGCAGCAATACTCTGGGTCCTCAGGCGAGAGGGGATGCCGGTGATATTACGATAAACGCCAGTGGCGCTATTAACCTGCAAGGCAGTGCTTTTATTACAACCTTATCTGACAGCGCGGGAGACGCAGGTGACATGACTGTCAGTGCACAAAGCCTGTCTATGTCGGGAAGCAACGACCAGAGAAAGCGGTCCGGCATCAATAGTTCCACCACAGGTCCCGGCGCACATGGCAATGCCGGTACTATTATCATTGATATTGAACAGGATATTCACCTGGTCAATGGTGCAAATATCACATCTGATACCGAAAACAACGGAAACGCCGGAAACATATTTATTGCTGCCGATTCGTTATTTATGGCTGCACAGGAAGACAGCGAAGATACCGGGATCAGTAGTAGCGCGACTTCAAAAGAGGGCAGACCTGGGGAATTAATGCCCGGCTTTGTGGCTTCAGGGAACGCCGCCAATATCGACATCAGACTTTCGGGCGATATGCAAATGCTGGGGGAAGCCGCCATAAAAACGGAAGGTGAAAGCCGGGGTAATGCGGGTAATATTGCCATTGAAGCTGCGAACTTGTACATGCAGGGTGGAGAGCTGGAGAGCAAAGCAGAAGGTGAGGGCTTCAGAGCCGGAGATGCCGGTGATGTGTCACTGCACATCGCCGGAAATGTTACTATCACCGATGGTGGCGCTATTGCATCAGACTCCTTTCACGGTGGAATAGCAGGCAACGTCACTATCAACGCAGGTTCACTGGCGATGGCTGATTTTGGCTCTATTACCAGTACCGCGGCATTAACACCGTCGGATGCCGGCAATATCAACATTTTGGTTGCCGGTGATATGAGTCTGACCACAGGTGCGAATATAGTCTCTGATAGTATTCAGGCGGAGAAAGCGGGCATCATCAATATTGCCGCTCAAAACCTGACGTTATCCGGTGCCGGGCTGCCAACCCGGATTTCCAGTACCACCCTGATTGGACGAGGGGATGCCGGTGAAGTGAATATCAACGTAGCAGATACCGTGACATTAACCGCCGGAGGACAAATTACCTCCAGTTCACTGGGTGCCACAGGCAACGCCGGCGAAGTAAACATTACAGCCAGCCAGTTATTGATAGACGCACAAAATCAGGTGTCTCTGGAAGCCTATCTGGCCTATGTCCGGGAAGAGTTTGAGGATATTCCCGAAGAGTTTGACGAACTGCCCCAGCTTGATGACGATGATCTGATTGCCTGGGCGGCCATCATTGATATCCGCTCGAAAGCCTTTTTAAGCACGGGGATCAGCAGTGTTTCGGATTTCAATGCCATTGGCGATGCCGGTCTGATCAACATTGAAGTAGACAACCTGACGCTGAAAAATGGCGCTGAAATCAATACCAGTTCTCAGGCAAACGGCGATGCCGGTGATATTTTTATTGCCACAGGTGACCTGCTTCTCAGCCATAGCGACAGGCAAATTCCCGCCACCCGAATTTCCAGCCAGGTAGGCCTGAATAGTCAGGGCGCTGCCGGCAACATTACGATTGCCGCCCAGAACACCATGACCCTGTCGGGGGGCGTTATTGCCGTTGATACTGCGGCCAATATCCACAATGATGAAGAACGCGCAACCGGCAGTATTCAGTTGTCTGCCGACGCGTTATCACTCAATGACCAGGCGGCGATTTCGTCGGGCAGTACCGGCAATGTTGCCGCGGGTCACATTGCGCTCAATATAAATGACACATTACAACTGAACAATGCCCGGATTACCTCATCTGCTGACAATGCAGACGCAGGTGGTATTGCGCTTAACACAACCCAACTGTTTATCGACAACAGCCTGGTGACGACCTCCGTCAGTAACGCAGGAAATGGCGGTAACATCGCCATTGCAGCTGATTTTATTCTGATGGACAACGGCTTTATTCAGGGCAATACCGGGGGCGCTGATTTTAGTGGTGGCGATATCAGTATTGATGCAGACTTTCTGATTGTCAGTGAACAAAACCTGCTTACCGGCGTTGAAGAACGGCTGGTATTTGTGCCCAACAGTGGTGCCAATGTTATTCAGGCTGCTGCCCCTGATGGTGTCAGCGGTGTGGTTAATATCGGTGCTCTGGAGTTTGATTTAAGTGATGAGCTGGCCAGCATTGGTGCTGAAATATTGCAACTGGATAACCTCGACAATAACCCCTGCAACAGCAGCGCCGCCAGTACTCTCGCCAGCAGCGGCAAAGGGGGCCTGATACAACAACCGGATGCATTTAATTCTCCGGTGTTAAGTGCCGCTGACATCAGGCTGAGATTAGCGGGCGATAAGGCCGCACAATCCCAACCGAACGACCAGGCACACAACCGGCAACTCACCACTGACCGGGTTCAATGTCAAAAACCTGTGCCGCAGATGATCCAGGAACTCGGTGCGCGATGAGAATACCGGATAGTTTTTTAAAGCAAGGTTTGGTTGGGTTAATGCTGTGGCCCTGTCTGATAGTTAGCTCAGGTGCTGTTGCTCAGGAACTCGTACCCAATCCCGCCGACCTCAGACCCGCGTTGCCTGAATTTGTCGCTGTTGATGAAAGCGGCCCATTTACCCTGCCCGAAGTGAAAGCCCCCGTTCAGTCCAACAGGTCTGAAGTGCAATTTTTTCTCAGTAACGTACGCTATCAGGGCAATACCCTGTTTACAGAGACAGAGCTAAACCAGCAAATCGCCCGGTACATTGGCCGCCCGGTGTCGGTATCCGAGCTGGAGGCAATGCGCATCGCGTTAACACAATTCTATATTGCCAAAGGTTACATTAATTCGGGGGTGATATTACCCGATCAGACGGCTCAAAACGGTATTATTGTATTTCAGGTCATAGAGGGTCGCCTGAACAGTATTGCTCTTTCAGGTATGGATGATATTGATCCCCATTATATCACTGGCCGTCTGTTACCCGACAACAGCGCCCCTTTTCATTTACCAGACTTTCAGGAACGCTATCAGTTGCTGTTAAATGATCTTCTGTTTGACAAGTTTGATGGTCGGTTTCGTCCGGGAATAGCGCCGGGAGAAAGTATTCTGGATTTAACCATCACACCGGCCACGCCTTATGGCCTTGAGTTGCAATTAGACAATTATGGTTCAGCCAGTAGTGGTGAGGAGCAGCTCACTCTGAATGGCTATTATCTCAATTGGTTGGGACATGGTGATACTTTGTCGGCTTCGGTTCGTGTTAAAGAAGGGTCAGTTGGCGGGAATCTGATGTATCAACTGCCAATGAATCAATATGACACGCGCCTGACAGTGCAACTGGGTTTTAACGATTCAGATGTCATTGAGCAACAAATAGCCGTACTGGATATCGAAAGCGACTATCAAAGTACCGATATCAGCATCAGTCATCCGTTGCTGAGTTCCCTGAACCATGCGCTGCGAATTTCCGCCAGCCTGTCAGTCAGGGAAAACCGGGGCAGCCTTCTGGACCAACCCTTTTCATTCGCTTCCGGTGAAAACAATGGTCTGTCACGGGTATCCGCTGTCCGTGTCGCACTGCAGGGCAGTATACGCAGCGCGAAACAGGTCTGGTCTGGTCATTTGCGTTATTCGCAGGGTATCACCGCTTTTTACGCCACAGATAATGACAATCTGGCACCAGATAGTGACTTCTCTGCGTTGTTGCTGCAATTGCAGTACGCTCGCCTCTTCGCACAGGGTGTGCAACTCACCTGGCGTGCCGATGCGCAAATCAGCAGTGACGGCTTGCTACCACTGGAACAATTTGCGCTGGGTGGTGCCCGATCTGTGCGCGGCTATCGGGAAAATGAACTGGTGCGCGACGAAGGCTTTGTCACGTCTTTACAAATCAACGCTCCACTTTTCGATGATCTGGACTACAGCGGACGATTTGGCGCATTACAGGGATATATCTTTATGGACTATGGCGAGGGTAATTACCGCACAGCGTTGCAGGATAGTGCAGAGCCGCTCTGGTCCGCCGGGTTAGGCCTTCTATGGCAATTCTCGCCTGAATGGCAAGTGGAGCTGGTTTACGGGCATGCCATAAATACTCCTCAGGATCGCGCCAATCACGTACTGCAAGACGACGGTATTCATATGAGGATTTCAGGTGAGTTACTTTAAATTCCCGGCGTTAAAATGCATCCTGGTGTTGTGCACGTTGTCGCTGACTGTAAATCCCCAGCCTGCTCTGGCTGACATTAGTGATTCATCGCGCAGCGTTGAGAAATCATCGCGCAGCGTTGAGAGATCATTACACAGTGCCGAAACATTGCGGGAGCAGGGTAAATACCCACAGGCCTTACTGATATTAGACGAAACGCTGGCTAAGGTTGCAATAAAAAGCAAACAGCACACGCTGATCATGGGTCTTAAAGCTAACCTGCTAATACTGCAACGCCGTTATGACGAAGCCTTTCTGATTTTGTCTGAGACCCAGCCCTGGGCAGAAGACAATCAATGGTATTTTATCGCCGGCGATCAGGCCCATTATCTGGCGAATTTATTCTTACGACGCCAAAATATGGAGAAAGCCAGACGTTGGTTTGACAAGGCCCGGCAACTGGCAGCGCAATCCGGTGATACACTGTTAGCATTGCAGAGCGGGATAAATTGGCTGCGCATGCCATCACAAGACCGTCAGACACAGCAGGCATTACTCACAGAACTACAGCAAACCATAACCACAGTTGATCCGCGTACCGGCAGTGAAGTCCTGTTAAACTGGGCCGCGCTGCTGATGGATTATTTACCCTTAGCACAGAACCGGTCAGCCCATATTGAGACGCTGTTTAACACGCTGAATTTGATCCTGCAAAACCAGCAGCACTACAGTACGGCAACCGTTTCACAAGCCTACGGGTTACTGGCACAGGTTTACCAGGCAGAGCATCGACATAACGAGGCTGTCAGTCTGTTTAACAACGCAATCCACACTGCTCAAACCTTCCCTGATTTACTGTTTCGCTGGGAATGGTTGTCCGGGCAGTCCTTTCGGGCCCTGGGCAATATTGCTGCTGCCGTTGCCTCTTTACAGCGCGCGGTGCAACACCTTGAAGCCATTCGTCAGGATATCCCGGTAGATTACGTGGATGGCCGCTCTTCTTTCCGGCAAACCCTCGAACCACTTTATCTGGAACTCACTGACTTATTACTGCAACAGGCGAAAACGGCAGACGACACACAACACTATCTCAGTCAGGCGCAATTAACCATGGAACTACTGAAGCGCTCAGAGCTGGAAGACTACTTTGACAATCGCTGCGTAATAGAGACGCAACAACAACTGGATCTGGCCGCAGTGTCCGATAATACTGCCGCTATCTATCCCATTATGCTTGAAGATCGGTTGGAAATCTTAGTGAGCTTTTCCGACCGAATTGTGCAACGCACCGTGCCGGTTTCTGCCCGGCAAATCAAAGAAAACGCAACGGCATTGGCCACCAGTCTCAGAACATTGGCTCCTGAATATTTCTCGCTTTCGGCCTATTTTTACGACTGGTTAATCTTGCCAATTCAGGACTTATTACAAGCCAATCAGATAGACAACCTGATATATTTGCCCGACGGGGCCTTACGACTGGTGCCACTGGCCAGCCTTAATGATGGCCAGCGGTTTTTGATTGAACAGTACAGTGTTGTGACGTCACCGGGCCTCACGCTGTTTGACACCACACAGACAGAAAAAGGCAATATCCGTGTTTTACTGGCGGGTTTGAGCAATCCAGGTCCCGTGGTGGACGATGTCAGCGAGCGCCTGTTTTCAGCTATCAATGTAGCCACCGATTCTCAGTTACAACACACTCTGAGCCGACGTCTGGCCTATCCCAGAGAGCGCCGCGAACAAGCACAAGAGCAGTGGCAGTCACCCACTCCACAGCCGTTTTCGCCATTACCGTCACTGCGTATCGTCAGAAAAACCCTCGCATCTGAGACGCAGAACTCAGAGAATTTAACCTTGCGCTATATCAGCAAGCGTCCAGGTTTAAACAAACCCGGTAACTACCAAAACAAACAAAAACACCTGCGCCAGCGCCTGCGGATAGTGAATAAAACCGCCTTTGCCCCCAAAGCTCAACCCGATGAACAACACAAACCACTGCGCATTGTGGCGAAATACCCCAGTCAACAGGCAATGCAAATGGCACAACGTCAAAGGCCATCGACTGCGCCGCTGAGCATTTTGCCTGGTGCTGAGGAACCGTTAAATTCGGTAACGGAAAAAAATAGTGAGCCATCACTATCGTTACTACTGGCCAGCAATACCAGTGGCCAGTTGCGCCTGAAAAAACGGGCTTTACCGGAAGATCAAGCACAGTTAAAAAGGCTAAAAGCACAGCGTCTTGAACGCCTAAAAAGCCGGTTAAAACTACCGGGTGTCGATGACGAAATCCAACATATCTCTGCCATGTATCAGGGCCATACCCTGGTCAATGAGCAGTTCAGCAAAGTACAATTTGTGGATGATTTACTGTCAAACCGGTACGACATCGTACACATAGCTTCCCATGGGGTATTTGGCAATTCTGCGGAAAACAGCTTTGTCATGACCTATGACGAGCTACTGGACATGAATCAGCTGGAAGCATTGCTCAATCACCCTAAATTTGCCCGCGCCCCTATTGACCTGATGACCCTGAGTGCTTGTCAGACTGCAGATGGTGATGACCGGGCTCCATTGGGCATCAGCGGTATTGCGTTACGTGCCAAAGTACGCAGCGCGCTGGGCGCACTTTGGGCTGTATCAGATGCTGCCACTGTAGACCTGATGACCGAATTTTATGAAAACCTTAAACAACCCGGCACCAGTAAAGCTGAAGCATTACAGGCGGCACAAATCACACTGTTGCAGCAGGAGCAGTACCGCCATCCGTTTTTCTGGTCGGCATTTATATTAATTGGGAACTGGATGTAACCAGACACTGGTAACAACTCAGTTTAACAGACCACCCTGTGGGAGTAACAAAGATGAAGAAAACAGCAGTTATACAGCGCGTGTTCCGCACGCCAAAATCCCTTGTTCTTGCTGTATTGTTAGGTGGCTTGGCATGGCACCCGGTTGTCATGGCCAACGATCTGACCATTCTGGCAGAACGCAGCAAGGGCCTGTCGCTAACCGGAGACAACAACAAAGTCGCTCCCTCAGAACGTTTAACACTGGCCGCCAAAGGCCGTGTCTGGGCCGTTAAACAGCAAGGAGACAGCGCCTACAATCTGATTTGTATCAATCAGACAAACCAATCTCTGACGCTGAATTACAACGCCACTGAACAGCCCTGGTTAACCGACAGCAACGGCACATGCTCGGTCAACAACGACAGTGTGTACAGTTGTAGCAACGACACACAACAAACCACTCTGATGTGTCGCAGTCAATTGATTGTCAACAATAACACCGGCGGCGGTATTACCGACATGACAGCGGTGGCCTTGCGCTCTTTGGATAATTCTGATGATGCCTTTTATCGAATTGCCAACAGTGTCATGGAGCAACACAAATTACATTTTGATCTGTGTGAAGACATGCACGGCGCTCATGCACAGGGGGGCGTATCTTTTATCATTCAACCCAGCGGTCAAATTGATAACGTTGCCGTCATTAAACAGGGTGAATTGGCAACACCAATGGTCACTGATGATTATGCTCAGTGTATGGCTCAGGCTATCGAGTTGTGGCGCTTTCCGACCCTGGACTACATTTATGAAATGGAATATGCCTTTGTAAATTAACCAGACAGGCAGTAAGCGTCTAGGCCAGGCGCTTGCTGTAACTGGCTCGCTCCATCTCCACTACTTCGACGCTGGTACTACCGACTTCAGTGGCTAGCGCCGCTAAATTTTCCAACACTCCTTGTGACAACGCCTGTCTCTGTTCCAGTGTTCTGCCAGAGAGGATCTTCAAACAAACATGAATGAAAGACTGTCTTTTCCCACCCGTTTGATAGCGCTCGAAAGCGCTAGCCCGGACCTTGATATCGCTACCATCTTCGTTAAACAAGCCGGACTGCTGTGCAGCTTCAAACACGGCTGAACACAATAATTCAGCATCCTGACCATTTGAATACTCAATAATACAATGTGGCATTTACCCTCCTTTATACCAGCTCCATTATATAACTCCCCACCTGAGTGGGTGAATACCTAATGGAACTGCTATAAAACGGCAAAATATAACCAATTCGCTGAAATCCAGCTACATTTAACAATCTGTTAAAAGATCATTCGTGCAATTCCTGTTAGAATTCGCGGCATTTTTCATCAACAGAGCACACTATGTTTGATTTGATTACTAAAAAAGACAGTAACGTAAAAAATGACGTGCTGTCGGGCATTACCGTTGCCCTTGCATTGGTGCCAGAAGCAGTTGCCTTTGCGTTTGTGGCCGGTGTTGAACCCATGGTGGGACTGTATGCCGCCTTTATGATGGGCCTGATCACTTCTGCCATTGGCGGCAGACCCGGTATGATCTCCGGTGCCACCGGCGCAATGGCGGTGGTGATGGTAGCCCTGGTAGCCACACACGGCGTCCAGTATTTATTTGTCGCCGTTATATTGGCCGGGCTTTTGCAGCTACTGGCCGGGATATTTAAACTCGGTAAATTCATTCGCCTGGTGCCCTATCCGGTCATGCTGGGCTTCGTTAATGGCCTGGCCATTGTGATCTTCCTCGCCCAGTTGGGGCAGTTTAAGATTCTGGACACCTCGGGTTTACAGGTCTGGATGCAGGGTCAGATGTTATATCTGATGTTGGGTCTGACGGCGCTGACTATGGCGATTATCTTCTTTCTGCCGAAGCTCACTTCTGCCGTTCCGGCGTCATTAGTCGCGATTTTAACAGTTACCGCAATGGTGCATGGTCTGGATCTGGAAGCCAGAACCGTTATTGATTTTGTTAAGGATATGGTACCTGCCGAACAGCGCGACACTGTGACACTGGCCGGTGAACTGCCCAGTTTCGCCATCCCGGCAGTGCCTTTTACACTTGAAACCCTGTATATCGTGTTACCCACGGCTGTTATTTTGGCACTGGTGGGCCTGATAGAATCACTGTTGACCCTGTCGCTGATTGATGATTTAACCGATACCCGAGGTAAAGGGAATCGTGAATGTATTGGTCAGGGTGTGGCGAATACTGTTAACGGCTTCTTCGGTGGTATGGGTGGCTGTGCCATGATTGGTCAGAGCATGATCAACATCAACTCCGGCGGACGTGGTCGTCTCTCCGGTATCACGGCAGCCTTAGTGCTATTAGCCTTTATTCTGTTCGCTGCGCCATTAATTGAGATGATCCCATTAGCCGCACTGGTAGGCGTTATGTTTATGGTGGTGATTGGCACCTTTGAGTGGGCCAGCTTTAAGATCATTCGCGGTGTTAACAAAGAAGATGCCGTTGTGTTGTTCTCAGTTACGGTGATCACAGTATTTGCTGATCTGGCTATTGCCGTCATTGTCGGTGTGATCATGTCTGCACTGGTATTTGCCTGGAAACACGCAACCCACATTATTGCCAAAACGCACCTGGATGATGATGGCTGGAAAGTCTATGAAGTGGAAGGTCCGTTGTTCTTTGGCTCGGTTTTACACTTTAAAGATCTGTTTGACCCAGCTAATGACCCGGATGATGTGGTTATCGACTTCAATAATTCCCGTATCTGGGATTCATCCGGTCTGGATGCCATCGACAATCTGGCGGACAAATATCGTCAGGCAGGTAAAAAACTACACATACGCCATATCAGTGAAGAATGCCGTGGCTTGCTGACCAAGGCCCAGGAATACGTGGAAATCAACGTGGCAGAAGATCCCCGTTACCACGTGGCATCCGACAAGCTAGCCTGAGTTTACAGTTAAAACCAAAAGCCACCCTGGACGCCAGGGTGGCTTTTTTTATAAGCATTACTCCTGACTAAAATGCCACTCCAGCCCCTCGGGAAAAGAGGTGATACAACTGATACGTCCTTCGGAGCGCAACACATCAGGTTGTTTTAACACCTGCTCATAAATATCCGCCTCAATTAAAGACTGATTGGCGAAAATCGCTACCCAGGCATTTCGTCCATTGTTTTTGGCGGCATATAATGCCCGGTCAGCGATATTGAGGCATTTTTGCCAGTTGATTTTACTGAAATCCCCACTGACAAATGGCACAGTGACCAGGCCTATGGAACAGGATTTGTGCAATTCCAGCTCTTCGTCTATAACAAAGGTAAATTCCGCAACCCCCTTGCGTAATCGCTCCGCCAACTTCGCCAACTGCCCCTGTTCTTCGATTTGCGCCACCACCACAAACTCTTCACCGCCCAGCCTGACAACCCAGTCTGACTCGCGACACAGTTTATGCAGTAAGTCTACAAACTGAACCAACAACTGATCGCCGGCATCGTGGCCCCAGGTGTCGTTCACCGCTTTAAAATGGTCAATATCTATCAGCACAAAGCCCAGTTCAATCGGCGAATTATCCGCGCGGGCGCGTTTAATTCTGGCCATTTCCACCGGCATGATATTTTCCAAAAAGCGTCTGTTTTTGGCACCGGTAAGTTGGTCGGTTAAGCTGATGCGCTCAATTTCACTGAGTGCCGATTCCAGCTTGCTGTGAGATTCAGCATTGTCCAGTGCAATAGCAGCGTAGGAAGCCACCTTTTGCAATACATCCACATCACTTTGTGTATAGGCGTTTTGCCTGGGGCTCTGCAAACTTAAACATCCAATCACTTTGTCATGGATGATCAGAGGCAAATAAATAATGGATTCCATTGCGCCACCGAATTTTGGTGACTGAATTTCCCCCAGATAATCCAGCAACTCCAGACGATTTTGAGTAATCAATGGCCGTTGATTTACCACACACCACACGGCGGGGCGGTTCTGATCCGAAAGGGAATAGCTGATATTCTCACAGCGGGTATCGTTTTCTTTCAAAAACTGGACATTGATCTGCCGCTGTTCCTCATCCACAAACCCCATCAGAAATACATTGCTATCAATGAGCTTGGCAACATGGCGATACACGGCATTCATTACCTCTTCCAGATCCAGGGAAGAGGTGATGTCTTTGCCTATTTTACCCAACAGTTCAACATCGGCGGTACGGGATGCCACCAACTGATCCAGCGCCTTTTTCTGCTGATTTAACCTGGCAACACGATAGTTGTACACACTAAACAGCACACCCGACACCAGCAACACCCCCAGTAACCGGAACCACCAGGTTTGATACCAGGTGGGTTGTTGCAGAATAGCAACATTGAGCAGATGTTCACTCCAGATACCTTCTTTGTTAGTACCGCGCACCTGCAACTGATACTCGCCCGGCTGTAATCGGGAATAGGCTGCGCGGCGATTGCGGGCATCGGTACTGATCCAGTTACTGTCATAACCCTGCATTTTGTACTGGTACTGGATCTGCTCTGAACCGGCATAATCCAGCGCGGCAAACTCTATAAAGAAGCTCTCAGCCTCAGGCCCAATAACGAAGGGATTGGCCTCAGCCGGGGCTATTTCATCACTGTCTCTGGCCATGGAAGTGATCACTAACTTCGGTTCATACAACCACTTTTCGTACAGTTCAGGACGAACCAGCATGACACCCCGGGTGCCGCCAAACATCAATGTGCCATCGCGCAACTTATGATTACTGCCGATCCACATATTGCCGATATCCCAGCCAGAAGACTTATTGATGCGGGTCAGTGACCAGTCAGACGGATCAATAACACTGTTTTGTACCCACAAGCGCCCCTGTTCATCCTGCAGCAATGCATTGCCTAAACTGCGACCAGGCAATCCAACCTTGTCATTGATGGATTCAAACTCAGCAGGAACTTCGCCCAGATTGATTCCGGAAGGCTGCCAGGCCAGCAGGCGATCTAATCCCAGGCTATTGACCAAAAACAACTCATTTTCGGCGCTGATCACTATATCTGTAATAAAGTTATCTGCCAGCCCTTTGCCTTCCGGGCTGACAACGGGCACCACCTGCATGGTGCTTTTGTCTGCGATATATAACCCCTGGTTAGTTCCTATCCAGGCATAACCGTCATATACCGCCACGGTTTCGATGACCTTGTCAAAATTTGGATCACGGGTACTGGCATCGGTAAACCGCGCTAAGGTATCCGACTCGGCATCCAGCAGACTCAGCCCGGCGTCAGTGCCTACCCATAACCAGCGACTGTCTTCGGCAAACAAAGTTCGTACCGTGTTGTCAGCCAGGCCGGGTGTATCGACAAATTGCTTAAAGCCATCCTTTTCCGGTAAATAACGGAATACACCGTGATCCAGTGTCGCCACCCAGATAGTGCCGTCAGGCATTTGTTCAATACTAAAGACGTATCCACCTTTTAAGGCCAAAGGGTCACCGCTGTCAGGTCTGAACCCCCGGATAATACCGTGCTCCGGATGCATAATGTCGATGCCGTTAACAAACGAGCCAATCCAGATCTCACCATTGTCCAGCTCTTTAATGGCCCGCACATCCGGATGCGTAATGGTATTGGTTTTCAGATGGTTAGGGCGCAGTGTTCGAAAGGCTTTATTGGCAGGATTAAATCGATTTAAGCCGCCTCCCCAGGTGCCAATCCAGATAAGACCGGAATCGTCCTGCAAAAAGGCACTGATATCGTTCAGTGTTAAGGTATTCGGAATGCCTTCCTGACGCTTAATATGGCGTTTTACCTGCAGGGTTTGCGCATCAATAACCGCAACACCTGCTCCGGCCGTCGCCAACCAAACTTCATCTCCTATCTGGATGACTTCATCAATCCAGGGCGCATTCAGCTTATTGGGATCTTCGGCATCATAGGGAATAACCGTTACCGTCAGACTGCCCGGCTGCACCACCGCGGCCCCCTGATTGGTGGTTCCGACCCATATTTGCTTTAACTGATCCAGCGACAGATTAAAAACATTGTGTCCTGCAAACTCCTGAAGTTCGAGCCCTTGCCAGGCTTGTCCGGCATCCACAAAGGCCGGAATGGTGAGTCTGCAAAGGCCGTTAACGGTTCCCAGCCACAATGATTCACCTTCCCGAATCAGGGTATTGATGCGCTCTTTGGCCAGCACCTGATTACACCCGACTATCTGCATAATACCCAGGGAACGCCCATCTTTGGTAAAGATATTCACACCACCGCGGGTGCCTAAAAACACAAACTCGCCCATCGGTAATATGGCCCTGACATCGTTGTCCGCCAGGCTCAGGGGATCTTCATCATCGTGATAATAGGAGCTGAATTGATTACTGGCAGGATCGTAAATGGACAACCCGTCGGAATAAGTACCAACCCAAATTTTGCCGTCGATCTCAACCAGACTCTGAATGTATTTACCACTAATCGCATGAGGATTACCTGCTTGTGGCAGATATTGCCTGAATTGGTATCCGTCATAGCGCACCAGGCCATTTTGCGACCCCAGCCAGATAAAGCCACGTTCGTCCTGCAGCATAGTGGTGATCACATCCACCGACAGGTTTTCCAACTCTTCAAAGGATTCAAAGTACCATTCTCCCAACTCAAATATTTGGGAGCCGGATACCTGTCTGGAAAAAAGTCCCAGCCACACGATGATCAACGCACAGATGAGATTGTGAATAGCCATAGACAGCCGTTTGTTGCTTAATTAATTCTGATTTATTTCTATAGCCTACAACAAATTTACCGATCAGGAAATTGAACTCAATCCGGTTGCGACAAGGTTCACCCGATATCCTGTTCACTATCTGATTTTTTGTCCAAATTTGCAGATACGTTATTGTATTTTAACGACATTTCGCAGCGGATAGGAACAGCAAAGAAATTTAACTAAAAAAACATCTTGCCATTTACGTAAGCTATTACGTATTATTTTACGTAATGACTTACCTAAAACGACACGGCATGCGATGAAAACCATTGAAGAACTGGGTGAACTGTTTTTAGGCACGCGTTTAAAGCGCCTTAGTGACAGCCTGTATGATGAGGTGGATAAAGTGTATGACAGACACAACATCCAACTTAGCTCCCGGGTAACGGCAGTTATATTTCTGCTGTATCAAAATGGTGATGCCGCCATCATGGAAATCGCCGAAGCACTGGGGATCACCCATCCTGCGGTAAATCAAATGAGTAAAAAGCTAAACCAGCAAGGCTATGTGGATACCCGCCCTGATCCCGACGACGAGCGCCGACGGTTATTGTCATTAACCGAATCGGGACAAGCGTTGGTGCAGCTACTGATCCCCATCTGGGAAAACATGCAGTATTGCCTGGACGATATGCTCAAAGCCTCGGAACATCAACTTCTGCCAGCGGTGTTGAATCTGGAACATCAAAGCCAGCAACAGGCCTTGTCGGAACGCATTGTAGCCAGAGAGAAGCTCAAAACCGCTCACGAAGTAGAAATCATCACCTGGCAGCCAGAATATGCCGAAGACTTTAAACGACTCAATATTGAATGGCTGGAAAAGTACTTCTACGTAGAGGAATACGATAATGAAGTGCTGTCCAACCCCCAAAAGTACATCCTGGCGGACGGCGGCAATATTTACTTTGCTCGTTATCGCGGCGAAATTATTGGCACTGTGGCCTTAATGGTTTCACCCGATGGCCGGGTAGAGCTGACTAAAATGGCGGTAACAGAAAAGTATCAGGGTCTGAAAGTGGGCCGAAAACTAATGGAATTCGCCATCGAGCGATTTCGCAGTTTCGGCGGTAAGTTGCTGTTTTTAGAATCCAATAAACGTTTAACCCCTGCTGTTGCACTATACGAAAAAATGGGTTTTGTGCACAAACCCAGCCCGGCAGATTCTCACTACCAACGCGCCGATGTCTATATGGAGTTTGAGGGTTAGGTTGTGGCCTGGGTCAGGGAAGGGTTTCAGCGAACCTGACCCCATGCTATTTTTGAGTTTCTGACACCTATCTCTTCTCAGCCTGATAAACAATATTGCCATTCATCATGGTCAATATAGTTTGCCCATACAATGCTTCACCGATGAACGGCGAGTTCCTGGATTTGGAGGCAAAAAAGTCTTCTGTAACCACAAATTGATTTTCCAGATCAAATAAGCACAGATCCGCCAAAGATCCTTCCACCAAACGTCCACACTGAATATTAAACAAGGCCCCGGGCTTCATGCTCATCAGGTCAATACCATCGGCTAAAGATAAGCGACCGGTTTTGACAAAATGACTGTAGATCAACGGAAATGCGGTTTCCAGTCCGATAATGCCAAAGGGGGCTGACTCAATATGTTGCGCTTTTTCCTCCGGAGAATGAGGAGCATGATCAGTAGCAATAGCGTCAATGGTGCCATCCAGTAACGCTTGCTGACACGCCTTCATATCTGAACGGGAACGCAATGGCGGGTTCATTTTCCAGTTGGCGTTTAAGGTATTATCAGCCTTTAGCGGAATATCCTCGTCACACAACAATAAGTGGTGAGGAGATACCTCCACCGTTACCCTAATGCCCTTTTGCTTTGCAGCTCTTACCGCATCAATTGAGGCCTTAGTAGAAACGTGCAAAACGTGATAGTGAGCGCCAGTTTGTTCACTCAACAAACAGCCGCGCTCTACGTGCACTGACTCCGACGCAGGATCGATTCCCTTAACCTTGTATTTAGCGGCAATTTCCCCAGCATGGATACAGCCGCCATTAGACAGAGATTCATCTTCGGAATGATCCAACACAGGTAGGTTTAACTCAGCCGCTTTGGCTAAAGCCTCCTTAAACAAGGCTTCATCCTGAACCCCTTTGCCGTCATCCGTGATGGCTACGGCCCCGGCTTCTTTCAGGGCTGCAAAATCCGTCATTTGCTTGCCTGCCAGGCCTTTTGATAAGGAACCCGTTGGATGGACCTTACAGATATTCACCGCTTTGGAACGGTTGACCATAAGCGCAATCACATTCGGGTTATCCGCTGTTGGCGAAGTATTCGGCATAGAAATCACCTGGGTAAATCCCCCTTGTACTGCCGCCTTACTGCCTGATTCAATGTCCTCCTTATATTCCATACCCGGCTCTCTGAAATGCACCTGAGGGTCCACCAAACCTGGCGACAAAAACAGCCCAGAAGCATCAATAACAGGATCGAATTGGCCTGCGGGTATGTGCTCTGTAATCGACACAATTTTGTCGCCTTCCACGACAACATTAACAACAACCTCAACATCGCTGTTTCCTCCCAGTAAACGAGACAGGCTATAGGCATTTTTTATGAGGGTTTTCATGGTGATTAATTTACCTTTACTTTAGCCTTATGTGATAACATAACATTTTGATTAATTTCTTGATACGCAAAACGTCAATTCAGGCAGGAAAACAACCTGGAAGATTAAGGTCCAACATGCACAAAGATTCAAACCCGCTTCCCGATATCACCAACCAGGCTCCGCAAAACGCTCAGACCAACTCACCATTGCAATGGGTCGGCATGGAGAAAATTGGATTACCCATACAGTTGCAACTCAGCGACGAAACCCTTGTTTCTGTGAACACTTCAGCCGACTTATTTGTCAGCCTGGATACAGCATCTAAAGGCATTCATATGTCCAGACTGTATCTCAAATTACAGGAAATCTTAGCGAATGCAGCTGTCACTTTGGAAAGTCTGAACACCCTGTTAGACGCCATGCTGCAATCTCACATCGGGATCAGCCAGTCTGCGAAAGTCAGATTGGTATTTGAGATACCTTTGAGAAAAAAAGCGCTACTTAGCGAAAACTACGGTTATCAACTTTATCCGATAGAAATTACCCAACAAATTAACGATTCGGTTAGCGAAACCGAGCTGAATATAACGGTTCCTTACTCCAGTACTTGTCCTTGCTCTGCATCGCTGGCCAACCAACTCAATAGCGAAGCCTTCGCTCGCCAGTTTGGCGACGAAATACTCAGTAAAAATGAAGCGGTCAACTGGATAGCCAGCGCGGGTGCCGTAATGGCTACCCCACACAATCAACGCTCCTATGCGTATCTGAAGTTGCAACTTGCCCAAGGGCACTGGTTAAAACTGGATGAATTTATTCAGTCTGTGGAACAGGCAATTGGCACACCGGTACAAACAGCAGTAAAACGGGAAGATGAACAAGAGTTTGCCAGGCTCAATGGCGCCAATTTAATGTTCTGTGAAGATGCTGGGCGACGGATGAAACGCTTTATGGAAGCACAGGAAAATTTGGCCGATTACTGGTTTAAAGTGGAGCACCAGGAAAGTCTACACGCCCACAACGCGGTGGTGATACATCAGAAAGACTGAGCCTGTTCTTTTTTGCCCCCATTCTGAAATGAGAATAACTATGCCAAATCGCAAACCTAAGACGCTATCAGCGGTTGAACAAAAACTGGTTGAAGCCCCTGAATCAGAGTATATGAATGCTCAGCAACTGGAGTTTTTCAGGCAACGACTGATTGCGTTGCACGATTCCACCCGCGCCCGAATTCAGGAGGCCAAAGACGAGATGCTGAGTCCCCCTGATTTGAGTGACGAAAGCGACCGCGCTTCCTGGGAAGAACAATGCGCCCTGACCATGCGTATTGTGGATCGCGAACAAAAACTCTTGCCTAAAATTCAGCAAGCCCTGGAGCGAATTCGAACCGGCAGTTATGGATACTGTATGGAAACCGGCGAGCCCATTGGCATTCCCCGCCTGTTGGTGCGCCCCACCGCTGAATATTGCGCCGATGTAAAATTGTTCCAGGAGATGAAAGAACATATTTATCGCAGTTAAATAAAAACCAAATGGTTTTAACAACGCTGACTGCCTGGTCGGTCACCTCTCACCCGTTATGGCGTCTCTGAGCGTATTCACCCGTGTTCGACCCACGGGCAGGCTGCTGCCGTTTTTTAAATGCAGTGTATATTTAGAGCCACTATCGGCCTTTAATGAGGCGATGTCGTTGAGGTTGACAACATAGGAGCGATGAATGCGCATAAAGTTTACGGGCAGTATCTGCATCAGTCCTTCCAGGTTCTTTTCATGCAATACTTCATGTCCTTCTCTGGTGCAGATTTCACTGTAGTGGCCTGCTGCCTTCACAAAGGCAATATCCTCAACGGCAATCATTTTGAGTTCATTGCGTTGCTGGTAAGTCAGGTATTTACAATGACTTTGATGCTGGCGATTTAACAGGCGTTGGATGGCGGCTTCAACCCGCTCCTGTACAAAAGGCTTGGCCACAAAATCCAATACCCCATATTCAAATGCCTCCAGCGCGCGATCTGAGTTGGCAGAAACCACAATAGTCTGAAAGCTCTTGCTGAGCTGTTGTTTGAGTAGATCAAAGCCATCCAGACCATTGAGGTTGAGATCCAGCAACAAGCCATCAATACTGTTTTGCGCCAGGTAATCTGCAGCGTCATCCAATGTGTTAAAACAGTTTATCTGATAACTTGTACCTTCCAGCGATTGCCTGACAAAACGCTCCAGTCGTTTCGCCACCATAAACTCGTCTTCCACTATCACTAATTTTAACAAGACCTATTCCTCTTTTTCGCAACTCAGCGGATAGCACAACCTGGTGAGACAGAGGCCGTCTGATTCCGACACCGCATAATGCCATTCATCTGCAAATGCTTCCCGCATCCGGGCATGAATGTATTTGGTGCCGGTGCCGGTTCGCATCGCCGTCGCTGCTGATTCATGGCAGTGACGGTTAAGTGGTGACTGAAAAATCAATGCTACCTGATTGTCCTGTATGCTCTGACGCAGTGAAAACATCACCTCTTCTCTGCCGGACGGATTGTGAGAAATGGCATTTTCTACCATGGTTAACAATACCCCAGGTGGGATCAGAACACGTCCGTCCACCAGCTCAGCGTCCAAACTAAACCGACTATCATTTCGGAATCCCATAATGCGCATATGATTTTCACAGATGCTAATCTCTTCATGAACCGTTATCAGTGGTTGTGCCGACACCTTGGAGACCATTCGGAATTCATTGGCCAGCGCCTGAATAAACTCAGTAGCTGTTTTGGGGGATTGCTCTATCCATTCTTCAATAGCGGTCAGGGTGTTCAGAATAAAATGCGGTTGGATATTGCGCTTTACCAGCTCCAGCTCTAACCGCGCCTGCGATAGCTGACTCTCTGCTAATCTGAGCTGGTGCTGTTTAAGTTGCTGTGCCTGGATCACCAGAATAAACAAAAGCAACACAAAGGAAGAGACAAAAAAATAACGATCAGTAAAATCCAGCAACCCCAAAGATACCGGTAGTAAAAAAAGCCCCAGACACACCAACAGCAATCTGGCATAGGGTTTTCGCCGGTAAACCGCGATAGCCGCAGTAACAACAGACAACACTGAGCCTGCGAGGATCAACACCAGACTTTGCACATCAAAACTGTTACTTAGCAGCAATACCAGACCGCTGACCACAGCAAACAAGGCCGTGATTCGGTGTCTGTAAATCGCCGACGAATTTAAAAAGTGCTGAGTGTAAAGCAGCAGACTCAGAGCAGCGATAAAACTCAAGCCGTTCACCAGCCACAATCGATACTCATGCCAGTGGTACAGATAACCCACCAAACCGCGCCAGGATTCCACCAGCATTAATGCGAACAAACTGAGGGAAAATAGCCCGCTGTAAAGCAGATAAATCGGAGCCGCCTTGTTGAAAAAGAAAGAATAAAATAAATACAAAGCTATCAGTAAAGTAGCGCCTGACATCACCAGCGGTGTAATAGCGCGTTTCACACCAATCGTCAGTAAAAAATCATAATCACCGAGAAATGACCACAGAAAGGACTCTTCATCCGGACTCGATAATCTTGCAGAAGAAACCCGAAGTTCTATCCGATGCTCTCCCACGCTGACATACTCGGGAGGCAGCAACAGCAAATAATCGATGTGCCCAGGTATTTCGGCCCGGTTATCAAGCGCAGGCTGACCATTTTGCCCGACGATAGCGCCATCCCAACTTACTTCATACGCGCCCAACAAACTAACAAACAGCCCTGCGGGTTGCTCAAAAGGCATATCAATCTGATATTTTAGGCGCAGCAGGTACCGGGGTTCGCTAATGGGAATTCGTTGACCAAATTCCACCGTTGTCCAGCCTGTAGAAGGGGCTTGCCCGCCAATCAGCTTGCTGGCAGGTAAATACTGAATTTCGCTGGGTGCGATTATATTTTCAGCAAAGGCCATAGTGCTGACAAAGCACCATAGCAAACACCCTATTATCCCGGCCCGTCGGCTCACTGAAGATTTCCTGAAAATTCCTGATAGCCAAATAATATCAATTTGCGGCCTACTTTACAGAGCAGTTCGTGCACTCTGTGAGCAGTTCATGAATTAACCCTCCAGATCATCCACGGATTCGGCTAATTTGCCTGAATGAAACGGTTCTTTCTCAGACGAGGTCATTAAACAATGAAGATTTTCACAAAAATTATTGCGATCCTGCTGCCACCTTTGTTGTGGGGAGCCTGGGTATTCTTGGCCGCATTTGATGGTGCCTGGCTGCAACCAGTTGCGCACAATCAACCTGAATTTCAGACATATGTCAGCAACACCCTGAAAAATCAGCTAAAAGGCAATGGCGCAGTACTGTTGCTTAAAAACGGGAAAATTGACTTTCAGTATTTTCAGACAGCGCAGGCACATCAAACCGACGGTTCAGAAATTAACGGCGATACCGTTTTTCCGGTGGCGTCCATGAGCAAATTATTTGCAGCATTGGCGGTACACAAACTGGCGGCACAAGGGACTTTTTCCCTGTCAGATCCGGTACATCAACACCTGAAAAGCTGGCAGTTGCCTGCAAGTGAATTTAACAATGACAAGGTCACCATCTCCATGTTACTCAGCCATACTGGCGGATTAACTGACGGTCTTGGCTTTGGTGACTACCGTGGAGATGAGGCCCTACCCGATGTTGTTGCAAGCCTGAACAATCCCAGAGCCTCAAATGGCAAAAAAGTGATCCAGGTAGGTATGCCCCCCGGCGATACGTTCGCTTATTCTGGGGGAGGCTATCTGATCTTAGAATTATTGGTTGAAGACATAACCGGACAACCTTTTGAACAATGGGTGTCGGCCAATATCCTTCGCCCGGCCGGTATGAACAACAGCGGTTATGGTTACCTTGCAGAGCAAGACAACAATTCTGGCTCATACGATAACCATGGTCAGCCTGTTGAGGTATTTAAATACGCCTCTTCTGCAGCTACCGCGTTCAATGCATCCGCCTACGATCTTGCTGCCATGGTGAAACAACTGCAATCGAACGAGCAACTAACCAGTGCCTTACAACAGCCTATGGGATTTGTGTTTGGCGAATCTATCTGGGGACCAGGCGCCATGCATTATGTGCCGGTGGGAGAAGGTGGATATGTTTATGGTCACGATGGCAGTAATGATCCCGCCATTAATAGCAGCTTGCGCATTAATCCGGTTACCGGTGATGCTTTTATCGCCCTGGTCACCGGCCATAGCGTTTTAGCATCAGAACTGGGATATGAGTGGACTTTATGGCAAACCGGCAAGCCGGACTTCATTATGACTGACAGAGCCATCGCCAGTGCCCAGATGCCTTTTATTATCGGACTGGGTATCTGGATTGCGTTAATCGTTGTGTATTTCGTAAGAGGAAGATTTGGTAAAAACTAATGCCTTTTACATGAGCTTTTATCGGTGAGCTTTTATCGGGACATCCATGTTAAATTTTTCAAGTTAGTCTGGGGGCCTACGTAATCTCTTTTGCCCCACCCCAACAATTCGCTGAAAACAGTTAGCCAGAATGTACCAACCGTTTTCAACGGCTCTGAACACTTCAACAACATTGAATTCATGCGCTTGGCCTGGGCTCTTGACTTACCCTGCAGCGATACCATAATTAGGTATATATTGGTACTTGGGGAATCTTTATGGCTAAAAATACCAGCATCACTCTTGGTGACCATTTTGATAGTTTTATTGCTAATCAAATTCAAAGTGGTCGATATGGCTCAGCGAGTGAGGTCATTCGCTCGGCTCTTCGCTTACTCGAGACACAGGAAACCAAATTAAACACTCTACGGCAATTACTTGTAGCTGGTGAGGAAAGCGGTGTAAGTGATTACGACCTTGATGATTTGATAACAGAATTAGACGGTGAATTAAAAGAGTGAAGCCTTTTAAATTAACGGTGAGCGCTAAAGCCGATTTAAAAGATATCGCTTTGTTTACACAGCGAAAATGGGGCAAAGAGCAGCGTAACCTGTATTTAAAACAATTCGATGAATCCTTTTGGATGTTGTCGGAAAACCCTGTCCTCGGTAGGCGCTGTGACGAGATAAGAGATGGCTATAGAAAGTTTCCCCAAGGTAGTCACGTAATTTTTTACCAACAAACGGATAGCCAGGAAATCCTGATTATTCGTATTTTGCATAAGAATATGGATGTTAATCCTATTCGCTTTGGATAAGCAAAGGTCAGATTCGCTAAAAACAGTTAGCCATCGTATGCCAACTGTTTTCAACGACTCTCCCCCTTGAACGCTACCCCCATGAACGTCAAGGCTTACTGGGGGGTTCTGATCACCATCAGGCGTAACTCGGTCATGTCTTCCATGGCGAATTTTACGCCTTCGCGACCCAGTCCGGATTCTTTCACACCGCCATAAGGCATGTTGTCTACCCGCCAACTGGGCACGTCTCCGATCACTACGCCGCCCACATCCAGGGTGTCCCAGGCTTTGTGAGCTTTGTACAGGTCGCGAGTGAAAATGCCGGCCTGCAAGCCAAACTGACTGTTGTTCACTTCTTCCAATGCAGCGTCAAAATCATCAAACGAGCTGATGATAGACACAGGACCAAAGGCTTCTTCTGCGTTGATATTGCTATTTGAAGGAGCACCTTCGATAACAGTAGCCTGCAACATAGCCCCATCGCGACTACCACCGCACAACACTTTGGCTCCGGCCTCGCGGGCTTCGTTGATCCAGCTTTCAAGGCGTTTGGCTTCTGATTCAGAAATCATGGGGCCGATAAAGGTGTCCTCATTGAGGGGATCACCATGCACCAGGTTGCGCACCTTTTCTACATAACGGGTTTTGAATTCCTCATATAAGGAGCTGTGCACAATCACCCGCTGTACACTGATGCAACTCTGGCCAGACTGATAATAGGCGCCAAAGATAATGCGCTCAATGGCGTCATCCAGGTCGGCATCTTCATCCACCACACAAGCGGCATTACCGCCCAGCTCCAGTACCACGGGTTTTTTACCGGATTTCGCTTTTAAATCCCAACCCACACCGGGAGAACCGGTAAAGCTGAGCAACTTAAAGCGATCATCGGTAGTAAACAGGTCTGCACCATCACGACTGCAGGGTAAAATCGAAAACGCGCCTTCAGGTAAATCCGTTTCTGCCAGAATTTCGCCAATAATTATGGCTCCGATTGGGGTGCGACTGGCTGGCTTTAATACAAACGGACAACCCACCGCGATAGCCGGTGCCACCTTATGGGCAGTCAGATTTAACGGAAAGTTAAAGGGCGAAATAAAGGAACAGGGGCCAATAGGCACAGGTTTATACATGCCCTGATAGCCTTTCGCTCTGGGGGTAATCTCCAGATTCATTACATGTCCTTCCATTCGCACCGCTTCTTCGGCTGCGATGCGGAAGGTGTCTATCAAACGGGTAACTTCGCCTCTGGCGTCTTTGATGGGCTTACCGGCTTCGATACAGAGTGCATAAGCCAACTCTTCAAAGCGCTCCTGGAAGCGTTTAACACAATGGTTCAGTATGTCCTGACGCTCATAAGGCGTCATTTTGCGCAGTGCTTTTTGACTGGCGTCAGCGGCGGCAATGGCCTTGTCGATAACACTGGCATCGGCCATGGCCACGTGTGTGGCGGCCTCACCGGTGTATTTGTTAGTCACCACCAGGTCTTTATTGGCGTAAACGGCCTTGTTGGCAAGATAATAGGGGTAGTGCTCTGCTAATGCCTGACTCATGAAACCTCCTTAAATTTTGCTGCTCAGTTCTTTGATGGTTTTATTTAACGTCTGGTCATTCAGGCTGTAATCAACCGGTACATCAATTAAATGCACGGCCGGCTCTTCCAGACAGTGTTTCAGTTGCGGCAACAACTCTGCCGCTGATTCCACGCGCCAGCCCTTACCACCATAGCTCTCCACGTATTTCACAAAATCCGGATTGCCGTAATCCAGACCAAAATTTTCAAATTCCATATGGGCCTGCTTCCATTTGATCATGCCGTAGGCGTCATCCCGCAGGATCAGCACCACGATATGCAGGTTCAGTCGCACCGCCGTTTCCAGTTCCTGCGAGTTCATCATAAAGCCGCCGTCACCACAGACGGTGATCACCGGTCTGTCCGGATGTACCATTTTTGCCGCCATCGCGGAAGGTAAACCGGCTCCCATGGTGGCCAACGCGTTATCTAACAACAGGGTATTGGGAAAGGCCGCCGGATAATTGCGGGCAAACCAGATTTTGTACACCCCATTGTCCAATGTCACTATGCCATTTTTGGGCATGGCTTCACGCACATCCCGCACAAAACGCTCGGGTAAAATCGGGAAACGGTCGTCATTTTCCGATTCACTGCGGTGCACCACATAGGCGTTGTGTACCTTGCGGAAAAAGCTGAAATCCCAGGAGTCCTGCTTGTTGATCTGTTCTTTGATCTGCCAGATGCTGTTGGCTATATCGCCGGTGACTTCCAGTTGCGGGAAGTACACAGGATCTACCGACGCACCGGCAAAGTTGACATGGATCACCTTACTGCCGCCCGGCTTCATAAAAAACGGTGGTTTTTCCACGACATCGTGGCCCACATTAATGATCAGATCAGCGGCATTAATGGCTCTGTGCACAAAGTCACCGTCAGATAACGCGGTGTTACCCAAAAACAGAGGACCATGTTCATCCAAAACACCTTTACCCATTTGTGTGGTGATATAGGGAATACCGGTTTTGTCCACGAATTCGGTGAGCATCTTACTGGTGAGTTTACGATTAGCTCCCGCACCAATCAGTAACACCGGAGATTTGGCCGCTTCAATCATCTCTACGGCACGATTGATGGCCTTGTATTCAGCGATAGGCCGACGGGCCACACTGGCACTGATCAGGGGTTGCAGGGTGATTTCTGCAGCAATATCTTCCGGCAATTCAATATGCACGGCTCCGGGACGTTCTTCGTGAGCCAGACGGAAAGCTTCGCGCACTACCGATGGAATACGGTCGCCACTGACCACCTGAGTGGTATATTTGGTAATGGGGCGCATCATGTCCACTACGTCTATCACCTGAAAGCGCCCTTGTTTGCTGGTTTTTATCGGCTTTTGCCCGGTGATCACCAGCATCGGCATTGCACCCAGTTGAGCGTAAGCGGCGGGAGTCACCAGGTTAGTGGCGCCCGGCCCCAGGGTTGATAAACAGACACCCACTTTTCCGGTTAAGCGACCGTAGGTAGCCGCCATAAAGCCAGCCCCTTGTTCGTGTCGGGTCAGGATCAGTTTGATTGATGAGTCACGCAGCGATTCCAGCAAATCCAGGTTTTCTTCTCCTGGAATCCCAAAGATATATTCCACGCCCTCGGCTTCAAGGGCTTTCACAAACAAGTCAGATGCTTTCATGTATTCTCCAAAATACTGTTTCAACGTGAGAAACCAACTTTCGCACTTGAGTATAGTAGTTTGGAGACTAAGCTGTGGGTTTTAAAGTGATTAAAATGAATGAAACTATTCGTTTTTTTCGATGAATTGAGCAACACCGGCCTGGCGCACTAAAGACATCACTTCCGTGTGTCGTCTATACCCTAGGTAATCGAGCATTATTATATAGTTATGTTACAAGAACATAACGGTGCAATCATAACCACATTTTGGCAAAAGGTTAATAGGGACCTGTCACTTCAGCCGAATCAACCCAGAGACTGTGCCATACCTGGTTACCATGCACGTAGAAAACGTTTTCTCCGTGGATCACGCTGCGGTCTTCGCCACTCCAGACATAGGCTTCGGGGTCATTTTCCACCGTCATGCGATTAACCACCTGCATGTCGCCGGCGCCACTATTCGCATTTACATCCAGCATGAGCAGGCTATTGTGCGGCATCCAGATGGTAGTGGTTTCTGCTTCGTCTCCACTCCCCGTATCACCCTCCACTTCGGTCTCCAGCCAGGCTTCCAGTGGCATCGCAAACTGATACTGACTGCCGGTTTGCAGCACAGATAGTGCTTTGTAATCATATTCCACCGGGGTGTAGGTATCCTCAAATGACACACTGGACAACTCCGTTGGATTCGCCGGATCACTGACATCAAACAGACTAACTTTAACACCAGTGGTTACCGGGATTGTTCTGGGAGTTTCACCTGTGCCGGGAAGATCCATTTCTTCAACGTCCTGTCCTACGCCCAGCAAATAGCCATTATCCAATGGGTGTAAGTAAGAGGAAAATCCGGGGACTTCCAGGGCACCCGCCACAAAAGGTGCAGTAGGTGACGATAAATCAATGACATAGAGCGGGTCGATACGCTCAAACGTTACAATATAAGCCCTGTCCTGAATAAACCTGACTGCATAAATATCCTCGTTGGGTTTGCCTATGGCTTCCGGTTGCTCATCATTGGGTAATTGCGCCACTAATTGCAACGCATCTGCATCTTGTTGCAAGACACTGAGTTGATGCACAGGCCCTTCGTCAGTCCACTGACTGGTAACAATGCGAAAGTAACCGTCCGCCTCACTCATACGCAATTGCGGTGTACCATCTCGTCCCCATAAATAGCCGGAAACTTCACCGGATGCGGCATAACTAAATTGCTCAGCCACATCAATTTTATGCAGCGCCATACCATCATCAAGGTGTGCCGCGAGATACAGACTTTCAGTAGACATATAGCTGATATCTGCATAGGTACTCATACAGATAGACTGCACATCCTGACTCTGATTAACGTTGATGCGGGTTACCGTAATCAGGTTAGCGTAGCCATCTGCTTCTGTGGCCTGCTCAGGAATGTAGCAGTCCTCAGGGGCGTTCATTTCGCTGGCCACTCCGTTAACTCTGATGTCTGGCATGAGATCCGTCATCGCCACGGATTGCAGGTATTGGTAATTGGCAATGCGCTGGGCATCATCTTCCGGATAGGGGTGCGGCAGCTCCACATAGGGATTGTAAGCGGTAACCAGATAAACATATTGGCCTATTCTGCGACTGGCCACCAGCCAACCATCCACGGATATCTCATTTATTTCGCTGGCTTCTGCCGGGGTGCTAACATCAAAAAAGTTAACTTCGACGCTGTTGCGCCAGCCGCCGTGTGGCGCAAACAAACTGGTAGTGGCAATGTCCATCAACGTCATAAAAGGATAGCCACTGGATACCACTGACAAATTGTCCTGGTACAGATACATGCCGTTGATATTGGCATTGTCCGATTCCACGGCAATGTCATTTACCTGGCTCATACTAAAATCTGCGTTGCGTTGCATTACCCTGACACCAGGTGAAGACATTTGGGTGCCGTTCCAGACAGGCTGAGTGGCGATAAACAGAAAATCCCCATTGTATTCGATGCGATCCGCTTCATCGACTCCCGCTTCCGCAGTATTCGTCTGTGAAAAACTTCTGTCACCGGACCCTTCACCAAACTCCAGAGTCGGTACAGAGGGAGGATTATCTGTGGAGTCTACGCCGTTGCCGGCAGAACGGCTGTAAATCCCATTTTTAAGGTAGCGTTCAAATGAAGCAGCACTCGATTGCACCAATTTTCCCGGGATTGCCTGAGCACTGTTAATCTCGGGCACGGTCGGGACAGGGGGTTCAGGTTCTGGCGTGGCCACCGGATCACTGCCGCCACAAGCACTTAGCAAAGATAACGAAACCCACAACGCCAAACTATGTCTCATCATACCGAACTCCCCAATTAGTGGTTCAGAGGTTAAAAATAAGTCAATTTCTGTTTGCTTATACTATGCCTGTCGCTGAACTAAATCCGTTCAAAAATCTTAAGAATTGTGTTTAATTGTAATCGCCTGATGTGGCCTTGTCAGACCTTTGATAAACTGACACCCGAAGTGATTGATTTTACGTTGAATGAGATATATGCCAAACGGCTTGCTAACTAAAAATACGCCAATAAAGATGTTAACTGCATTACTGCTGTTAGCCTTTTCAGTGTGCGTTACAGCAAGTGATCCCCAACAAAACGAGACCGAAACGTCCTGCAACGCGTCCTATTGTATGGCACAAGGAGAATGGCATCTGGCGGTTGGTCTTGGTCTGGGTGTACGCACCAACCCCTTGTACCTCAGTGATAACACACCCTTAGTGATCATTCCCGATATTGCCTGGTACGGAGAGAACTGGTATCTGGACAATACCGAGGTGGGTTACCAGTGGATTCAAAAGCCCCATTTCGCCATGGAAACCTACCTCACGCTAAACAGTGCCTATGGCGATTTTAAGCGCAGTCATATCAGCAACTTTATTCTGGACGGCGTGAACATCAGCAACAGTGTCGACAGCACCACCACGCCAGGTTTAGCCCCGGACAATGGCATGGAATCCATTAACGACAGAACCTCTCTGGTGACCCAGTTATCCCCTGCTGATGTCGCTGACAGAGACCTGGCCGTTGATGCCGGTGTTCGTCTGCACTGGTATTCCGAATTTAGTGAATGGACCCTAAGCGCAGCTCACGATATCAGCAGCGTATATCAGGGCGCACAGCTCAACGCCCAATACCGTCGCTACTGGCAAACCGGCGACTGGAAAATCATAGGTAAAATTGGGTTAACATGGAAAAGTGCAGATCTGTTGGATTATTATTACGGAATTAACGAACGAGATATTGAAGATGTCTCACTGCACTACTCGGCAGGCTCTGGCTGGTTTCCGCAGATAGGTGTATCAGCCAACAAGAAAATTAATGCGCAATGGCAGTGGTTATTGCATGCCAGTTATAACCACTTACCTTCCGCCATGACCGATAGTCCGCTGGTAGATAAAAAATATACAATAACAACATTTGCAGGGGTTACCTATAAGTTCTAGGAACTGGCTGTTAAAGCCAGTATTAATTTGGTGGGGAGTCATGAGTTTGCCGGTTCAGGCCTCATCAACTGAGTGGCAGATAGCACCCTCGACTTGTTTTACTGACAAGCCGGGCGAGCTTTGTCGTCTTCAAATTAAGGTCACCCTGCCAGCCCGACTCGCCAATTCACAACGGGAAATATGCTTTTTTTTAAACAAAAAGCTGCTGCAATGCCTGCGCAGTCAAAGCGCAGAGTTACAGTTACCGATCACCTTAGCTGACAATGCAGATTTACACATCACAGTAGATGGCACCCGACAATTTGACAAAAAATTACTGATCCAAAGCCTGGTGCCCAACAACAGACGTCGAGTCAGAAGTCCCTGGAGTTTTTTTTGATATGAACAAAGCCATACTGGTTGAAGATGACGAAAAGTTACGCAAACTCACTCAAGAGTTTTTGAACAATAATGGTATACAGACGCTGGCGCTGGAAAACGGCAATGAATTGCACAAACAAATTGCCATTTTTGAGCCCGACCTGGTTATTCTGGACATTATGCTACCGGGCAAGGACGGACTGACACTGTGCCGCGAAATTCGCGGCAGTTACAGCGGCCCGATATTATTTATGACCGCAAAGGGCGACAACTTTGACCAGGTCATTGGGCTGGAGATTGGCGCCGATGATTACATAGTTAAGCCGGTAGAGCCAAGGCTCCTGCTGGCGCGCATTCACGCCTTGCTGCGACGCATAGGGCAAACCACAGAGTCGGTCACTACGCAGCACAGCAATATGCTGCAATTTGGCAAGCTGCTCATTGACAAAAAATCTCGGCAAACCATCCTGAACGAAGAAGTTATCCAGCTCACCAGCCATGAGTTTGACATGCTGTGGTTATTGGCCTGCAATGCCTCTAACGTGGTTGACAGGGATACCTTGTACAAAGAAATCATTGGCCGGGAATACGACGGTGTAGACCGCTCCGCCGATGTGCGCATTTCCAGATTGCGCAAAAAGCTCAAAGATGATGCCAAAGCCCCGTTTCGCATTAAAACCATCTGGGGCAAAGGCTTTTTCTTTGTGTCAGATGCCTGGGATTAGGTCTTAAAAAGCGGCGCATCTGGTGTTAAAGATCTTTATCAGCTTTTATCTGTTTATTGTGATTGCTCTGGTGGGCCTGTCATCGCTGCTTGATAACCTGATATTTAAAACCGAACCCGAAAATCGGCACCTTGAAAATCTGGCCCAGGTGCTGATTTACGTCAAAAATGAAGATGATATCCGGCAGTTGAACCTGGCTTCTGCGTTGCAGACCAGCAAGATCCCCAAACAACAACTGGCCTTAGCGGACAGCCAGCAACGGCTGTTTGAACAGCAAGGGTATATTTTGTCATACGGTGTAGAAGACACCCCCTTTATCTACACCGAACTGGACCCGCTGCACTACTTACAAATCAAAGTTGCCCATACTGAGCGGTCGCCTAACCAAATCCTCTGGTATCGCATTATATTCTTTACCCTGCTGGCGATGCTGGTCGCTCTGTGGACCTGGCCTCTGTGGCGCGACATAAAAAAACTGGAAAAAGCAGCCCGTTCAGTGCAGCCCGATGGCGCAATTGAAAACACGGACCTGGGTGCATCTTCCTCTCTGAATGTCATATCAGAGGCCATGGCGAGTTTGAGTCAGCAAGTGCGCAGTTTGCTCAACAATCAGCGGGAGCTCACCAGTGCAGTGGCCCACGAATTCAGAACCCCGCTGGCCAGGTTAAAATTTGCTATGGCGTCACAACCGGATACACAACAAAAGCGGGAAATGGAAGAAGACCTCAACGAACTGGGCAGGTTAACTCAGGAAATGCTGGAATTTTCTCAGTCTGAGCATCACACCCCCGAGTTATCGGTGGCCGAGATCCCTATCCATGAAATGCTGCAATCGTTGTTGAACGCCCTGCCGCCCCACCACATAGAACGACTACAGATAGAAAATCACTGCCAGCCGCTGCTGTTAAACGCCGATGGTCATTTTGTGGAGCGCGCGGTACTAAACCTGCTGAATAACGCCGTAAAATACGCCCGACAGCAGGTACAGGTCAGCGCCATGCAAAGTGCCTCAGACATTCTGCTGATGGTTGAAGACGACGGACCTGGCATTCCCGCGGATCTGCGGGAAAAAATCTTTGATGCCTTTTACCGGCCTGATAAAAGCCGCACAAGGGACAAAGGCGGCGCCGGACTGGGACTGGCTACGGTGAAAAGAATTCAGCAATGGCACCATGGTAAAGTCTGGGTGGAAGACAGCCACCTGGGCGGCGCAAAGTTTGTGCTCAGTTACCCGACTAACAGTCAAATCTAGAAGCTGGTAAGCGTTATTGCATGAGTTTTGTTGTGTTTGCTGGGCATGAATCGCGGCACAGTCCGAGTGAACCTAGCTGTTTTTGGCCGGAAAAAGCACCCGGCTACTGGCAAATTCTGCACACACCACACGCAACGTCTCCCCATACACATAGGGGTTTTTGTCATCGCCTTTGCAATAATCGTCACTGAACTTAATCATGCGTGCTTTGTTTGTGGTTAATTCGTTAAGGTACTTTTGTTGCGGCTCACTGAGTTTCGCTACGTGCGGCTGAAGATTGGAGCGCAACTCAGATAACTGCTCGCGCTCGGTGTAATCGGACGCATACACAAACCAGCTGGCAACTTCTTCCTGCACATCTTGCAGCAGATATTGCGCAAAGGATGTTTGCAACACAGCAAACAAAAATGCGATCTCGATAAATATGATAAATCCACGTTTCATTGCGTTAAATCAAAGCCTGACTTCATTTTAAATTTTACTCTATATCGGAACTGACGCCACCGTTGATGAGTATGATTTTTGATAATCAATTCTCAATTATTGCCACCGGCAAAAAAAAGCGCCAACGGACATCAAACCGGGAGAATCCAATACACCCCGTACATTAGATATAACGAATTAAACCCAAAATAATTCCATGGAAGCCGCCATGAACAATTGCCAAGCTGATATAATCAGCAAGAACACAAAAAACAACACCCTACAAAATGCTATGAGTGATAAGCCAGTTGATGGACAAACCGGGACTTCAAACCCCTCTGCTGCCGCGGTTAAGGTAACGCCGGATCAGCAAATCCCGGTAAAAAACATATCTCCCATCAAGATCCACAAACCGGATGCAGACAAACAGGATCACTATACGCCCCGCAGCCATGTTTACGTTCGTCAGGTAAAAGGTTCACTGGAAACTTTTCGGCGCTTTTTTGGGGGGTTCTTTATCCTGCTATTTGCCGGCCTGCCCTGGCTGCAGTTTGGCGGACACCAGGCCATTTTATTTGACTTAGAAGCACAACGCTTTCATATCTTTGGCATGACTCTGTGGCCACAGGACCTGACCTTACTGGCATGGATTTTTATCATTTCGGCCTTTGCATTGTTTGTGGTGACCACTTTTGCCGGGCGGGTCTGGTGCGGTTTTATGTGCCCACAAACCACCTGGACCTATATGTTTATCTGGTTTGAGCACAAAATCGAAGGGCCCAGAAATAAGCGTATCAAGCTGGACCAGCGAAACATGGATTTCGATAAGTTTTGGCGCAAGAGCTTAAAACACTTGTGTTGGTTTCTGGTGGCGTTAGTCACGTCGCTGACCTTTGTGGGCTACTTTGTGCCAATTGACCGCTTATTTGCCGAGTTTTTTACTTTGCAAAGTGGTTTCTGGGTGTCGTTCTGGGTGCTGTTTTTTACGTTTTGTACCTATGGTAACGCCGGCTGGATGCGGGAAATTATGTGTACCCACATTTGTCCTTATGCGCGTTTTCAGTCCGCCATGTTCGACGCCGACACCTTTACCGTGGCCTACGACGCCAAACGCGGTGAAAAGCGCGGCCCCAGAGGACGCAAAATGAGCCAGCAAAAGATCCAGGAAAAAGGCCTGGGTGACTGCATTGACTGCAACCTGTGTGTACAGGTTTGCCCTACCGGTATTGATATTCGCAATGGGCTGCAATACGAATGTATTAATTGTGGGGCTTGTGTAGACGCCTGTAACGGCGTGATGGATAAAATGGGTTATGCCAAAAACCTGATCAGCTTTACCAGCGAACATCGCCTGCAGGGCAAATTTACTAAAATATTGCGCCCCAAATTAGTGGGCTACGTGGTTGTGCTAAGTGTCATGGTGGGTTTGCTGGCCTTAGAGGTAGCCACCCGGGTACCTCTCGAAGTGGACATTATCCGCGACCGCAACGCACTTTACCGCGAGACCTTTGATGGTCTGGTTGAAAACGTCTATACCCTGAAAATTCTCAACAAATCTCAGCAGGCATTTACCTATCAGGTCTCGGTGACCGGCTTACCTGGCCACAAGTTTATCGGTGACACTGAGATCAGAGTCAGGGGCAGTGAAGTTTTTACCCTGCCGGTCAGCGTAGCGATTGATCCCTATGAATTAGACGAGCGCGTTACAGACATTCGCATACAGGTGCAGGCAGTGGAAGACCAATCCATTAAGGTTAGCCAGCCCAGTAAGTTTTTATATCGCTGAGGCAGTCACATCGAGAGGAAAGCTGCTGAGATCATAGACAGTTCCCCGTTTTCTTCTACAATGGCAGCTCACATTTAGATGACAGGGTAGCTTTTTGGCACAATTCAATTTCTCTGGTCTGACACCGGATCTGATTCTCAATGCAGTGGAAACCACCGGCGTATATCCGGTGTCGGGATTATTGCCGCTCAACAGCTACGAAAACCGGGTTTACCAATTCCTCGCGGAAGACAACCGTCGCTATGTGGTGAAGTTTTATCGCCCGCAGCGCTGGAGCGATTTACAAATTCAGGAAGAACATGATTTTACTCAGGAGCTGGTAGAACACGAGGTGCCCATTTGTGCGCCCCTGCGCTTTGACAACCAAAGCCTGTTGCAGTATCAGGATTTCCGCTTCGCGCTCTTTCCGTCTGTGGGTGGTCGTCAGTTTGAAGTAGACAACCTGGATCAACTTGAATGGATGGGCCGTTTTATCGGCCGAATCCACCAGGTTGCAGCGCGAACCCAATTTCAACACCGCCCGGCGTTAACCCTGCAGAGTCATTTGCTGGAACCGAGACAACAGTTAGCGGAAAGTACACTGGTGCCGGAATCTCTGAAAACCGCCTTTTTTACCATCCTGGATGTGTTGTATCAGAAAGTACAGGAATACTACCGCGATATGGCTTCGATCCGTTTGCACGGTGACTGTCACCCGGGCAACATCCTGTGGCGGGATGGTCCCACGTTTGTGGATATGGATGATTGTCGCAGCGGCCCGGCGATTCAGGATTTGTGGATGATGCTCTCGGGCGATCGCAATAATCAGCTGTTACAGTTAGATACGCTGGTGATGGCCTATGAGGAATTTTATGAATTCGATACCGCCCAACTGAAACTGATTGAGCCACTGCGCGCTATGCGATTGGTGCATTATATGGCCTGGCTGGATAAGCGCTGGCAGGACCCTGCGTTCCCGCAAGCCTTTCCCTGGTTCGGTAGCGATAAATATTGGGAACAACAGATACTGAGCCTGAAAGAGCAGGTGGCTGCACTGGAAGAGCCGGCACTAAAGCTCACCCCATAAAACCTCCCTGAGCCATATCGCAACTGCATAAAAACATTACATCTTGACCATTTTAGGTATAATGCCTGCCGTCAGGTGCTTACGGCGAAATATCCTCCTCAATGTAAGTTAAACGGGAAGTAGGTGTGATCCCTACGCTGCCCCCGCAACGGTTAGTAAACAGATAAGAGATCCCATTTCTTATCGGTCTTCATCACACGCCACTGTGTTAAACGGGAAGGCGATGAATGCTGCTTTTGGCTGTTTATAAGCCCGGATACCGGCCTGCTCAGGTTCCTGTTATGTCACCAGCACACCAGGCTAACAGGGTTAAGTTAACGCATTCGGGCGGAATGCCAAACGAGAACACACAATGAAAAAAACACATCTTAGTTTGTGCTGTGCAGCATTGCTCAGCAGCCACACAGCATTTGCAGAATCATCCTCAGAGACCAGCTTAGAACAAATCAGCGTTGTATCGGCAAGACTGGCACAAAATATCAATGAACTCAGCGCCAGTGTTGTCGTATTAGACGAGCAGGACATCAGCGCGCGTTACCAGCTATCAGTGGCAGATACCCTGCGAACGGTGTCTGGCGTTAATGTATCCAATTCAGGGGGCGCAGGTAAAACCACGGCGCTGCGTATCCGCGGCGAAGAAAGCTTCCGAACTCGCCTGTATGTTGATGGCGTAGAACTCACCGATCCCACGGCACCCCAGTTAACGCCGGTGTTGGATGACCTGTTGCTCAACAATATTTCGCGCATCGAAATTTTAAAAGGGCCTCAGGGATTGGTTTACGGTGCCGATGCGGGCGGTGTGGTCAGTATCACCACCAAACACACGGAACAGAATATTGCCGGTAGTTTTGCTGCAGAAGCAGCGGGCTATGGTACCCGTCAGTATGCCGCCACATTAACCCTGGCCAACGAAACCTCTGGTGTCTATCTGTCAGCTACAGATTTCAGCACTGACGGTATCAACGCGCAAGTATCGGACACCTCCGGCGAAGAAGATCCCTATGACAACACCACCTTGCATTTGCGTGCCAATCACCAGTTTAACGATGCTTTAGGCGTACAACTGGTGCTGCGCAACACCGAAGGTGAAACTCAATATGATGGCTGTTATGACAACACCACCTTTGCGCTGATCAACAACTGCATTACCGAATCAGAACAAACCAGCGTGCGACTGTCAGTTAACTACCAGGCTCAGAACGGCCACCACGAGCTGGGCTATGCGATTACCGAAGTAGAAAAAGACTATTTCAACAATGGTGAATTTGGCTTTGGCAACGACGGAGAAATTACCAGGCTGGATTACCATGGCTGGTTTGAATTTGGTGCAGACACCTTGTCATTCGGTGTGGATATCAAAGAAGAGCAGGATAATATTTCGGGGGAGTCTCGCGACAACCGCGGCTATTTCGCAGAGTGGATGAGCCAGCGAATAGACAACCTGAATATCAATCTGGGTGTGCGCTACGACGACAATGACACCTTTGGTAATTTTACCTCCTGGCGAGGCGGTCTGAATTACCTTATCCCCTTGCAAAACGCCCAGTCTCTGCGCCTGAAAGCCACCTGGGGTACCGGATTCAGAGCGCCGGGTTTGTATGAACAAGCTTATAATGATGGTCCTTTTGCCTTTGGAGATGCGGCCGGATTACAACTCACCGAAGAAACCAGCAAAGGTTATGATCTGGGTGTCATCCATCAGATCAGCAAACATACCTGGTGGAGTCTGACCTGGTTTAATCAGGAAATTGAAGACGAAATTCAGTTTGATGCGGTGAGTTTCCAGGGATATTTGCAAACCCAGGGCACAAGCGAATCCGAGGGTCTGGAATTAGAAGCGGAAACCCGCTTGTTTGAAAACGGAAAACTGTGGTTCAACTACACGCATATGGACACCGAAGATAGTGCCGGTAATCAGCGTTTACGCAGACCGGAACAGGTGGCGAATGCGGGCTATCAGCACACTTTTAACAATGGTGACACCCGTTGGTCATTATATGCCCATATGGAAAAAGACGCCGTTGATATCGGTAACACCCCGTTGAACAGCTACCTGGTATGGCATGCAAACTTAAACTGGGATCTGAATGCCAACTGGGCATTAGGCGCCTATATCAACAACCTGTTTGACCGCGATTATGCCGAAGTAACCGGTTACAATTCTTACGGTCGTTATGCCGGAGTTAAGCTAACATTAAGTTTCTAAAGTAAATAATCTACACTCTGAGTCCCTGACGGGTTCACTCCGGTGAATCCGTTGTGGTACTCTTTTACAGAATAAATAATCAGGTGTATTACTAATGAAAAAGTTTTTAGGATTGATGTTTGTAACCTGTCTGATGGCATTTAACCTTCAGGCACAGGAGTTATGGAAAGAGGGCACTCACTATAAAGTGATTGCAGAAGAAGCCTCTGAAGATAAAAACATCACCGAGTTCTTTTCCTTCTGGTGCCCTCACTGCTACAACTTTGAGCCTCTGGTAGCAGAGATGAAGGCGAAAAAAAGCAAAGATGTAAAATTTGAAAAAGTACACGTTAACTTCATGCCTTCTGCCGGACCCGATGTACAGGATGCAGCCACTAAAGCCATGATGGTAGGACGCACTCTGGGTAAAGAGCAGGAAGCCTTAATGGCCATTTTCGAACATATTCACAAAAGCCGTAAACTGATAGCCGGCACCGAAGATTTGCAAAAGATTTTTGCACAAATCGGTGTATCAGAAGAGGAGTTTAACAAGGCTTACAAGAGCTTTGCAGTAAACGGACAATTCAAGAAAAACAACAATACCGTGCAGGAGTTTCGCAGACATGTGAGCGGTGTGCCCAACTTTATTGTCAATGGCAAATACCAGGCGACCTTCGCCAGAGGTATGAGCGCTGATGATATCGTTGACCTGGTTGTCTGGTTAAGCACTCTCGATTAATCCCCGATGGAGAGCAAAGCAGCGGCTTTGCTCTCCACCTTTCAGCCCGCTGCTGAATATGAATTCACTAATCACTTTTACGGCGCCAGGACTATTGTGATCACATTTTCCGGCTGGCAACTGGCTGACATTATTCTCAGGGCCCTGGCGGTCGGACAACTTACAAGTTTAATCTTTGCCCAGCGACACGCCATCCGCAGTGCCGCCTGGATTGCCAAAACCAGCGTGATGTTGTGTGTGATTGCCTACCTTGCACTTACGGCCCCGGTGAGCAATCACCATTATGGTTGGTTGCGCCCGCCATTGTTGCTGATCACCGATCTAACCGCCTTCGCCTTACTCAATTACTACTGGTTTAGCGTTTACGGTAAATCCTTATGGCAGGCCTTACCGCTGGCGCTGCAGATCATTGCCCTGACATGGCTCATGGCTCTAGTGGTTCTTTTTTTTGGTTATGACGGTAATCACCTGCTGCACGATATCAATCACCTTGTGGGCTTTTTGCTACTCTGCGCCATTTTGCTGGATTGTATACGCGGTTACCAGGATGATCTGGTGGAGCGCCGCCGACTGTTCCGGCGCCTAATGATCGCCACTATCAGTGCTTATATGCTGGGATTAACGCTGCTGGAACTTACCGACAGCCATCTTCGGGACAATGTGATTTTTAGTCTCGGTAACGCCATCCTGGCCTGTTGCTTTATCAGTGTTTTAGTGTGGCGACAATTCCGCCGGGAAAGCGATAAAACCCATGTCACCACAGATAATAACCACCAGTCAGTTATCAATTTGACAGCTGATAGTCCCCCCTCAGAAGAAACATCGCCAACAGTTTTGTCCCCGGAGATTCAGCGTCTGGTAGATACTATGCAGGGCGGTTTTTATACTCAACACGATGTTTCTGTTGGCAAACTGGCTTCAGCTTTACAATTACCGGAACACCAATTGCGCGCTTTAATTAACAGGGAAATGGGGTTTGACAACTTTTCTCAGTTTGTGAACAGTTACCGCATTCCTGCAGTGTGCGCCAAACTTCGTGACCCTGCCCGTAAAAAAGACCCGATCCTCACCATTGCACTGGAAACCGGCTATAACTCTGTTGCGTCCTTCAATCGGTCCTTTAAACAACAACAGGGAATGACACCCTCGGAATTTCGTGCGCAATTTTAAAAAATGATCAGCATTTTTTATTTCTGATAAGACTGCCCATTTTCTGCCTTATACCCTGAATCACATTAACCATGTATTCAATTCAGGATTCACAATGCTCAAAAAAATATTCTCAGTTGTCGCCCTGCTGTTAGTAGCTGGGTTATATTTAGGCGAACCCGTTTATCAGTTTTATGCCCACAGAGGAAAAGTCCCGATGCCGTTTTGGGGCTATGTGGATATTCCCCAGGACATTCCCTCCCGCAACGAAGTACACCAGGCGGAATATCAACAGGCCGCCGAAAGTGCCTTAACGTTACTCAAGGCGCATCGCCAAAAAATCAATACACCGGGCATATCTGCTGCCGTCGCGATTGATGGTGAAGTTGTCTGGGCCGGTACCGCAGGTTGGGCAGATATTGCTGACAATCGCCCTCTTACTCCGGACAGTCAGTTTCGCATTGGCAGCACCTCGAAAGCGTTAACCGCCACCCTGTTTGCGCGTATGGTTCAGGATGAAAAACTGACACTGGATACGCCACTAAATCAGTTAACCCTGGGCAGTCGCAACCCCCACTGGCAAAACATCACGCCCAGGCAACTGGCCTCCCACACGGCAGGTTTGCCCCACTATAAAGAAAACACCGAAGCCGTTGGCCTGTATCGCAGCATTGCACTCAATAGTTCCTACCGCGATGTACTGGATGCAGTCGCATTGTTTGATGACAGTGACATGTTGTTTTCTCCCGGAGAAGATTTCAGTTACTCCAGTTATGGCACCGTCCTGCTCAGTGCCGTTTTGCAGGAAACCGGTGGTAAACCCTATCAAACCTTAATGCAGGAAACGGTTTTAAAACCGCTGACGATGGTCCATACCACACCGACAACGGTGAGTGTGCACGCCGAACAGGAAGCCGCCAATCTGGCTACCTTTTATTGGCGCGAGGATGAAAGTCTGCCCAGAGTTCGCCCATGGCGCGACGTCGATCTGAGCCATCGGCTGGCGGGTGGCGGTTTTATTTCCACGCCCTCAGACCTGGTCAAATTGGGCAGTGGATTTATCAACAACGATTTTATATCTGAACCGGTTCGCGCCGCTTTCTGGACACCTCAGACACTTAACAACGGCGACGTTAACGAACAGCACTACGCGATTGGCTGGCGGGTTCATGACAGCGATCTGGGCGAAGGCATTGGCAAAGTAAAAATTGCCAATCACGGCGGTGTATCCAGAGGCTCCCAAAGCTGGCTCATGGTGATCCCACAATACAGGATGGCCATTGCCGTGAACATTAACAGCAAAACAGAAACCTTCTGGGACTTCGGCAGGATCTCCTTTCCGCTGGCCCGCACATTTATCCTGTCCCGTACATCAAAGGATCAGAGTCTGAGCGCTCCCCTAAAAGCTGAAAATTAGGCTTCGACAAAGGACAAGACTTTGTGCTTATTGGCGCGGGACACCGTCAGCTCCAGGCCGTCCCGCAATTTAACTTTATAGTCACCGCGCTCATTGGGTAACAATTCACTGATATAGGAAATTCGCACAATTGAAGAGCGATGTACCCGGATAAACTCCCTGGGACTTAACTGGTTTTCGATGCCATTCATGGCTTCGCGGTGCAGAAATTGCTGACCGTTGTTCAGATGAATTTCTACGTAATTCCCGGCACCAAGAATGTAATTGACATCACAAACGTTTACCAATCGAATGCGTTTTAAGTCTTTGATAACAATACGACTTTTAAAACGTTGCTGACGTTCCTCTTGCATCGCATCAAATAGCTCCCCCAGTTCACTGTAGTTAATTCGCTGGGTATATTTCTGACACTGTAATTTGGCCCGCTCCAGGGCCTTTTCAAAACGGTTGTCATCAAAGGGTTTTAATAAGTAATCGATAGCGTTGAGTTCGAACGCGCTGATAGCATACTGATCGTAAGCCGTAACAAACACCACAACACACTGCTCACCGATTTCTTTTGCCACTTCAAGACCAGATTTACCCGGCATTTCTATGTCTAAAAACACCATATCTGGTTGTAGTTCTCTGAACAGGGTCAGTGCCTGTGCGCCGTTTCCGGCCACCGCAATGTCGGTGATTTCAGGCCTGTCCTGCAACAACACCTGTAAGTTTTGTTGAGATAGTTGTTCATCATCGACTATCAGTACTTTCATGCTATTCTCCCGTAGGCAGGCGCACCAGGGTTTCAAAGTAACCGTCACGGCATTGCCTTAACTGCAATAAAAACTCATCGCCATATATCCGGCTCAGACGCTTGCGGCTGTTTTCTATGCCGATACCAAACCCCTTATGCGGACTGTCAGGAATAAACTTGTTGCGCAATCGCACCAGTAATTCATCGCCCTGCTGCGTGATAGACAGTTGGATCAGATTTTCGTCAGACTCTAATTGTGAGCCGTGTTGCACTGCGTTTTCCACCAGTGGCTGTAACAACATAAAAGGCACATCGTACTGCAGGCACTCATCGGCTACTTCCAGCTCAACCTGCAATTTATTGACAAATCGCATCTGCTGAATGGTGAGATAACTTTTAATAAACTCCACTTCCTGAGACAAGGGTGTCATTTCGTTATTCTGATGTTCGAGCACTTTTCTCAGCATCTGGCTCAATTCGCTCAAAGCCAGCAATGCTTTGGCTTTGTCCTGCAGTCGGATCAGGCTGGCAATACTGTTCAGTGTATTAAACAAAAAGTGAGGATTAAGTTGCGCTTTCAGGGCGTCCAACTCAGTTTGTAATAGCAGGTGAGCCAGTTCGCGATTGCGCTTTTGTTCATCGGCGGCGCGAGCCTCATACTTGCGCGTATAGGCGATACACACAACAGAGACGTAAACTATAATGTCAAAATAAAAGGGGCCGGTGAGTAATATCGGTAACAGCTGTGCAATGCTTTCCCAATGCAAATTTCCAAAACGCATCAGGGTTGCCGTCAGCACCGACATCACCCAGTACATGGGCATCGTAGCGAAAAACAACAGGATGTTATCAACAACAGACAACCAACGCTTATTTTGCCGCTCCGGCATCATGGCTACACACGCCGCTACCACAGGCGCAAACCAGATAAAGTTGCCCCACCAGGGAATAAACTCCAGCCAGGTATGCAGGTAACTGGCTTCCTGTCCGGCATTCAGTTGTCTGGAGTAAGATAGCCAGGATGCGATACTGTTTACGCCCAACCATACCAGGGTATTGGTGAGAAAAAAGGCCCGTCCGGGGATGTGTGATAAAAATCGTCGGTACATCAAATCGGTGAAGTGTTAATCAAACAAGCATTATTACGTTACCCGCTACCTGACGCAAATATCCGCACTTTACCCCACCCGAAAATCCATACCATAGCGGCACCTTTCGCCCATTTTTTAAACCGAAAGTTTACTGTCAACCTGTCAATTCCTGCCTTTCAAAAGGCTTTTCCGCCAGCTTATACCGCGCTACCTCCCTTTCACACCACATCCCGTATTACTGCCATCTCAACACTGTATTGGGCTGCTGCAGATTATTCAAACCCACTGAAATACGCTTTCCTCCCAATCACCCCCTGATCCTGCCAGCCAGTGGATCACAGCTAGCGGGGGAAATGCCGGGGGCTTAATTTTGCTCACTGGATTCGTCCAAAAATAATCATAAAGACACGTGCCAATGCCCGCTGCAATGTATTGCAACTGGCATCGGTACCCAGGAGAAACACATGTTTAAGTACAATAAACTAACGACAGCACTGGCCGTTGCCCTTATGGGTGGTGCCTTTTGCTCCCCTACACTTGCTCAGGAATCACCTGACAGCGCGGACCAGGTGGAAAAAATCGCGGTGACCGGCTCCCGGATTCAACGCAGTAATCTGGTCAGCACCAGCCCGGTAACGGAAATATCTTCTGAGGATATTGCTATTTCCGGTGTCACGCGAATAGAAGACTTATTAAATGATATGCCGCAGATTTTTGCGGCCCAAACCTCGGCCATTGCCAATGGCGCCACCGGAACAGCCACAGTAGATTTGCGTAACCTGGGGTCCACCCGTACCTTAACCTTGCTAAACGGTCGTCGACTGCCAGCGGGCTCGCCGCAAGCCGGTGGTATCGGAGCAGATATTAATCAGATACCCGCCGCACTGGTAGAACGCGTAGAGATTCTTACCGGTGGTGCATCGGCCACTTATGGTTCTGACGCAATAGCTGGTGTGGTTAACTTTATTCTGAAAGAGGATTTTGAAGGCGTCAGTCTCGACTACCAATACAGTTTCAATCAGCACAACAATGATAATGACCGCCTGCAACAACTCAATGCCGATGCGAATTTTAATGCACCGAATGGCAGTGTCACGGATGGCAAAACCCACGACTTCAGCATTATTCTGGGTGCCAATACCGCTGATGGTAAAGGCAATGTTACCCTTTACGCCACCGTGCGTGACGTGGGTGCGGTCGTTCAGGGGGATCGGGATTACGCCCATTGTGCAATCAGTGGTGTACCCAATGGTTGTGTTGGTTCAGGTACTATCGCGGAAGGCCGCGTAACTGACTTTTCCAGCTATGATTTTATCGTTTCCGGTGATCAGTTCCTCAACCGCAATGGTGAAACATACAACTATGCGGAAGTAAGTTATTACCAGCGCCCGGATGAACGCAAAACATTTGGTGCATTTGGACACTATGAACTCAGCGAAAAGCTGGATATCTATGCCGAAGTGAACTTTATGGACGACCGCAGTGTTGCCGGTGTGGCACCCTCAGGCGCATTTTTTGTCACCAGTACCTTAAACTGTAACAACCCACTATTGTCCGAACAGCAATTTGACATGTTGTGTGCGCAACGCGGGTTTGATCAGGATGATGTGGTCAATGCGTTTGTCGGAAAGCGCAACGTCGAAGGCGGACAGCGCCTGGATGATTTGCGACACACGTCATTTCGCGGCGTCATCGGTGCTCGAGGCTATTTAGGTGATAACTGGAATTATGACATCTTTGCCAACTATGGTTCAGTGACGTTCAGTCAGTTGTATAAAAATGATCTGTCAATTACCAATCTGACCCGTGCCCTGAACGTCGTCACCGATCCCAACACCGGCGAACCTGTGTGCCAGTCGGTTCTTGATGGTACGGATCTTAACTGTGTGCCTTACAATATCTTCACCACAGGTGGCGTTACTGATGCGGCACTGGCGTATCTGAACCTGCCACTGGTATCAAAGGGCAATACCGTCACCAAACAGATCAGTGGTTATGTATCGGGCGACCTCACCAGCTATGGCGTAAAAATGCCGGGCAATACCAACGGAGTCAGTGTAGTGCTGGGTCTGGAACACCGGGAAGAATCACTGGAATTCGATCCCGATGCAGCTTTCCAGTCAGGGGACGGTGCTGGCCAGGGCGGTCCCACAGCGGCGGTGTTTGGCGAATATGACGTTGATGAACTGTTCACTGAACTGAGTGTGCCGCTTCTGGAAGATGTCGCTTTTGCTGACCAAATCACCCTGGACCTGGCCTATCGCTATTCAGATTATTCCACCGGACAAAGCACCAACACCTACAAATACGCTGCTGACTGGCAGGTAAACGAACAGGTTCGCTTCAGGGGCAGCTTCCAGCATGCTGTCAGAGCCGGTAATGTGCGCGATTTATTCCGTCCACAATCACTGGGTTTATACAACATGAACGAGGACCCCTGTGCCGGAGCAAGCCCCTTGTATACTTTTGAACAATGCGCCAATACCGGGGTAACCCAGGCACAATACGGCAATATCGCTGATAATCCGGCGGGCCAGTATAACTCCATAACCGGCGGTAATCCGGATCTGGAGCCGGAAGAATCCGATACGGTCTCTTTTGGTTTGATTTTAGCGCCGGAATTTTTGCCCGGATTCGATTTGGCACTGGATTACTTTAACATTGACGTGCAAGGTGCCATTGCCAATGTACCGGAGCGCTTTATTCTGGATCAATGTGCCTTCACCGGTGCCGATGAATTCTGTAGCCTTATCAATCGAGACCCAGGCCGAGGTACGTTGTGGATTGGCAACGACAATATTGTGGCCACCGATATCAACATCGGCTTCTTTGAAACCTCGGGAATTGATTTTGATGCCTCTTATCGCTTTGAACTGGACGATATGGGCGCCGTGAAGATCAACCTGGTGGGTACCTATTTGACAAAATGGGATCAAAAATCCACTCCGGACGCTCCGGTGGTTGAATGTAAAGGTTACTGGGATCGTTCAACCTGTGGTGCCCCTACCCCCGATCTGAGACACAACCTGAAAGTGACCTGGGAAACCCCATGGGATGCGGCAATTACTGCGACCTGGCGTCACTTTGGCGAAACTGACGAGCTGAACGATGGACCGACTACGTTGTCTGCACAAAACTACCTGGATATTGCCTCCACCTGGCAAGTAACAGACAGTACCGGGCTGCGTTTCGGCATCAACAATCTGCTGGACAAAGAGCCACCTATCGTACCTAACACGCCATCAGGTATCGGTAATGGCAATACCTTTCCTGGCCCGTTCGACGCCATGGGAAGATACATCTTTGCCGGTGTCAATGTGAGCTTCTAATGGGATCAGGCCACCTTCGGGTGGCTTTTTCAGTTTGCAATAAAAAGGAGAAATCGATGGTAAATCGCCGTTATTCAATCGTTGCCAGTCTGGTTTTTGTGCTGGTAAGCGGTTGCAGTTCCAACTCCACAGAACTGGCGCAAATCAACCAATGTCAGGAAAATAAACAACTTCCCGAGTGTCTCAGTGAAGAACAAAAGCAACGCCTGGGCTTCGAATGTAAAAATATCACCGTCACCGGGTCCAGACTGCCGGTAAAACAATGTACAACCGCCGCACAACGGGCTGCTGCCAATGCTGCGGCTAAAGATATGGTCAACAGAATGCAGGCCCAGGGCCAACCACAAAAGGGCAATTAGCCTTACTTAAGCTGTCAGCCTGGCTACCCAAATACACATGACAAGTCTGAGGTCAGGGTTCCGTCGTATAACGACGGGCGTCCTGTATACTGGGAAAGAGTTTCAACAACAACGAGTGTGCCTGCTTCGCCAGGCGCTCATCCTCTGATTTATCCAGCATCCATAACCAGGTGGTTATCATTGATTTCGAAATGTTGAAGCTATTCATCCTAAACGCCTGCTCAAAAGTTAACATTAACAAATCGCCTTTCGGTAATTATATTAGTCGCAGATTGGTGATTTGTGAAGCACATGGTGATATTTTTTCTTACCCCAAAAAAACACCAGAAGCAACAGAGCAGATTTCCAGACCGTATTGAATAACCCGTGTTAGCCCATACATTTGCATATCAATTAAATGTAAGGGACCTCCTTATGCCACAACTTAAAAAACCCCGTTATCGCCTGCCCGCGTCCTGGGCACCGCATTTAATGCCTTTTCTTTTGTCCATGTTGATGAGTGGTTTGGTAGCTTTGGTAGTCACGGTAAAGCTTTATGATGGTAGCCAGTCGTTGTTTTCTACCTGGCTAAATTCCTGGTTGTCCAGTTGGGTGATTGCCTATCCCTGTTTGTTGCTGGTGTTACCGCTGGTCAGGCGCATCGTTGCTTTAATTACCCACCCGGCCAAACCGGAAGCCTAGTTTTTTGAGCACAAAAAAGAGGCCTTTCGGCCTCCTGCAACACACAGAGTACTTATTGGAATTGGTATAAGAAGGCAGCGGGGGAACACAATAAACCCGCCGCCAATGGGAGTTTAGAAGTTCGCCCGGAACTGTACGCCGAAGTAACGATCGGCATCACGTGGTACCTGGTAGCGGAAGCCATCACCACTGTAGGTGGTAAAGAAACTTTCGTCTGTCAGATTTTTACCGATTAGGGTTACGCGATATTGGTCATCACGGAATGAGAAGCCAATGCTGGCATTCAGCAATGCGTAATCCGGTAACACCAGTGGCGAAGTTGAACGGTCAACACCCGCATCCAGGAAGTCTGCCACCTGATCATCGGTGTAAACATAGCTGGCATTGTAGATAACATTCATATTATCCAGCTCCTGGGTGTAATCCATTCCTACTGAGTATTTCAGGTCAGGTGAGAAAGGTACATCTGCACCGGCACGACCACCACAGTCAGGCTCGTTTAACGGGCAGTTGAATTTGTCAATTTCGGCATCTACGCTGGCAAAACCGGCATTAATGGTCAGGTTGTCCGTGGCTTGCCATAAGATGTCCGCCTCAAAACCTTCGGTAATCACCGAACCGGCGTTAGTTAAGCGGGTAATGGTGACACCACCGGTGTTGTCGAAGTTGTTCGCCTGGAATCCATCAATTTCAGTGCGGAAAATGGCGGCATTGAACAGGATGTCTCGACTGGCGTATTTATAGCCCAGCTCGTAAGCGTCTGAGGTCTCTTCACCGATAGGTCGGGTATCGTTGATGCCCATGTTGTAGAACACGTTAAAACCCGGACCTTTGTAACCCTGTGAATAGGTGAAATAGGTCATACCTGCATCTTCGAAGTCATACTGCGCACCCAACTTAATGGACACGTTAGTTTCACTGGTTTTGCCGCTGTAATCAGTGTTTAATTCCGCCTCGCGCACGCCCACGCCTTTGCGGCCGTACGGATCGTTGCTGACGCGATTGTGCTTAAAGCTGACTTCATCATCGGTGTAGCGTAACCCCATCAATAAACGAAAATCGTCTGATACGTGATACTTAGCATCACCGAACACCGCCCAGTTGTTAAACTCGGTTTCCATGTAAGCAGTGGCGCTTACGATGTCATTGGCATTACAGGTGATCCCTTCAGCTTCAATATAATCTGCCACTTGCTGATCAGTCGGATTATCAATGCCTTCTGCAGTACTCAGATGATAACGGATTGCGTTATTCAGGTGACTGTTTGGGTTTGGATTGCCATCGCCATCCAGATAGTTGTTGTTTTGACAACTGGCATCACGGGTAAAGCTACGCTCAGAACTCATATCCCAGAAATAAGCCCCCACCTGCCAGTCAAACTTACCTTGCGTGGTAGACGCAAGACGAATTTCCTGTGAAAACTGATCCCAGCTTTGTGGACCCACATCGTGCAACTGGAACGGTGGTGTATTGTCAAAGGTGACTATCTCATCGGAGTCACCGGCGATAGATGTAAAATCACCTTCACGCCACTCGGTATTATCCCAGGTGCGGTACGCAGTAATTGAGGTAAAAGAAAATCCGTCAAATTCAGTGTCTAACTGCACCGAGAATGAGGTCGTTTCGTCCACAGTGCGAGATTCAAAATCATGATCAATCAAGCGCTGATCCAGATCCAGGCCAGAGCCATTGGGGGCGGCTTCTGAATCCGGGTTTCTGCCACTAGGACGGGCTTCTATGTCTGCGCAACAGTCATCATCAGAGCGAACATTTTCGAAGATAAACAACATTTTGGTGCTGTCAGTCACATCGACATCTAACATGCCGCGAATACCTTCTTTGTCGTAACCGTTTACCGTTTCGTTGTTGTAAACGTTAAACAAATTGCCATCGAAAGCAGACTTGGTGAACACTAAACTACCAGCGGCAGTATCAGTGATCTCACCCTGAATCTTACCTTTGAGTTTATATTCATTATCCTGGAAAATGGTGGCTTCAATCATGCCTTCAGTGGCACCGGTAGGACGTTTGGTGGTGATGTTGACCACACCCGCAGAGGCATTTTTACCAAATAGGGTGCCCTGAGGACCACGCAATACTTCAATGCGTTCCAGATCATACAGATCAGTAAAAGCCTGACCGGAACGACCCAGTACCACACCGTCAACCACAGTTGAAACACTGGGCTCTGCCGCCACACTGAATGATATAGTGCCGATACCACGCACGGTGATAGCCGAGTTACGCGTAGTAGTCCCTTTTCTGAAACTCACCGAAGGCACCAGGTTTTGCAGTCCTTCAAAGTTTGAGGAAAAGGTAGAGTCAATTTGCTCGCTCCGCAATACAGAAACAGCAACCGGCACATCAGAAACGCGTTCAACACGTTTTTGCGCTGTTACCTCGATGGTCTCAAAACCACCTTTTTCTTCTGAATCTTCCTGAGCAAAGGCCACAGATTGTGTGCCCATAACAGCTAACGCTGACGCGACCGCAATCGCGATTTGTTTTCTATATGCCCGCATGTGTCTTCTCCGACATTGTTTTTTATTTTGGGTAAAAACCGGATTGTCCGGTGTAAACCTTTAAATCTGCCGTGTTATTAGTGGACCTGGGGTCAGATAACAAACCTGTGGTCCTTTGTTTTAGTACAGAGTGTTGTGTTTAGTTCGATGAGCAATAACAGGATTGCTCACTAACCTTCGTCTAATATCCGCCTGTTTATTTAATATCTTGTAAACAGCGAATTTCGATTCGTTACATTGCATTAACATACCCGTTAACAAGAGTTAATACAATAGATATCTTATATAAGACCTAAAAAAGTTGCAGATACCGCCTTTGGTCAGGTAGAAAGCGGGTATCCGGTGTTATTTTTCCAGGTTAGAGACTGTCTTCTCTGCCGATTCTAGCCAGGCTCTCCGCATAGGATTTATGCCAGTGGCGCAAAGCGTAGCTACTGAGCAGCACATTGCTGACAATAATTAAAAACACCACCAGCCAAAACATGTCGCTTAAACCACCCACAATTCCGATGGGTGAAAAGAAAACGTACAAAAGGATGATGCAGGACAATAACGTAATAGCAGAGGGAAACGCCCACTTCCAGGGCACCAGGCTGACGGTGTCTTTACGCTCGTAATGCCAGTCTTGCTGCAAGGGATACAAGCGCCCAACAACCGCCATAATCGCCACTTCAATAATGAACAGAATGGCATAGATGTGAATAAAGTTAATTTCCACTTCAAAGACAAACTTCAGCAAGCCATAGGCTATCACGTGGAATACGATGACGATCTTAGCACCCAGTGCCGGAACGTGGTTGGAGAATAAGCCCACCAGTACAATGGCGATCACCGGAATGTTATAAAAGCCGGTAAAGATACGAATAATTTGCCACAAGCCTTCCGGGGCAAACATCAACAAGGGAGCCACAATAAAGGAAAACAGCGCTATCACCACACTGGCAATTTTAGCCACCTTGATCAGCTCCTGATCCCCCACTTTGTCATCCTTCATGGGCGCGTATACGTCCAGCACAAACAGGGTGGCGGCACTGTTGAGCAGAGAGTTGAAAGAACTGAATACCGCACCCAGCAATACCGCCAGGAAAAAGCCGGAAAGGTATAGGGGTAACACGTCTTTGACTAATCGGGGATATGCCAGATCAATGCTCTGCAGTTGTTCGCCCTGATAGAGGTGAAACGCTATCACCCCGGGCAACATCATCATAAACGGCACCATCAGTTTAAAATAACCGGAGAACAATACGCCCTTTTGGCCTTCGGCCAGACTGGCGGCCCCCAATGTTCGCTGAATAACGTATTGGTTGGTACCCCAATAGAACAAATTGGCGAAGATCATGCCGGTAAATATAGTGCCAAAGGGCACGGGATCAGTTTCAGCACCCACCGCATTGAGCTTGTCGGTGTTCTCCGAAAATACGGTTTCCATGCCACTTAGCACGCTGCCATCTCCCAGAGCCGCAAACCCCAGGATGGGCACCAGAATACCGATAATTAACAGACCAACCCCATTGATAGTATCGGAGACGGCTACCGCTTTTAAACCACCAAAAATGGCATAAACCGCACCTACGGTGCCAACGGTCACTATGGTGATCACCAGTGCCAGTTCATAGCTGACATTGAGCAGTGCCGGCACATCAAACAACCTCAATACCGCTACAGAGCCGGCATAAAGCACAGACGGGATGGTGATCAAACCATAACCCACCATAAAGAGCACCACTGTCATGCGCCGCACCGTGTCGTCAAAGCGACCTTTGAGAAACTCGGGTAAGGTAGAAAATGCGCCTGCCAGGTACCTGGGCAGAAAGATCATGGCCATGATAATAGTGGCAAAGCCAGCGGTGACTTCCCAGGCCATGGCACTCATATTGTAACCATAAGCAGAACCATTCAGACCAATTAACTGTTCAGCAGAGAGGTTGGTCAGCAACATGGAACCGGCAATAAAGGTCCCGGTTAAGCCGCGACCCGCAAGAAAGTAACCATCTTTGGAATCTACAACCCCTTTGGTCTTTTGCCATGATATCCAGGCAACCAGTCCCATAAAAAAGACACAGGTTAATAACGTCGTTACGACTTCTTGTAGTTCCATAATGTGCTCACTCAGATTAACTCTTTTATAAGATAGCGTTTATTAGCGGTAACGCGAGCAGTTCGCCCCATTACCGCATTAGATCACCAGCTGACGCGCTCCAATTGAGCGATTGTTTGATTATTGAGATGCTCAACCGGTTTCATTAACTCCAACTGCGCCCCGGCTTTGACAAAGACCGCCATTTCCGACAGCGGCAATTGCAACTTCAGGACCTGAGCGCCACTGTAGCGCTGTTTGGTATCCAGCTTAATCCAGTCGCCTTTCGGCAAATACACAGTCACCTTGCCCTGAGTGCGGTAAACCGGCGCCACCAAAATATCGTCGCCGAACATAAACTGATCTTCGAAGGCCCAGGCTGCCGGATCATCGGGAAACGCTAACACCATAGCGCGCTGCACCGGCAACCCCGATTCACTGGCGACGGCCATGGTCTTTTGCAGATAAGGTAATATTTGATAACGCAACTTCAGGGCTGCATTGGCTGCGTCGCGGGCCTCGTCACCGTAACTCCAGGGTTCCCGTTGACCAATACCGTGTAATCGCATATGAGCAGAGAAAACACCGGCCTGACACCAACGCACGTATAACTCCGGATCGCGGGTATCTTTGAAGAATCCGCCAACATCGGTAGCATAAAAAGGTGCCCCGGAAAGTCCCCAGCTGATACCGCCGCGAATGTTTGCTGCCAGACCACCCCAGTCTGCCTGCGGATCACCGCCCCATTGCGCCGGATAACATTGCGATCCTGTCCAGGCAGAACGGCTGAATAAAAACGGGCCATTTTGACTGTACTTTTCGGCGGCTTCATACACACACCGGTTGTACAACAACGCATAGACATTGTGCAGCGCCAACCCTGTTTCGCCATTGTGGGCCACCATATGCGGATCTTCCACCTGCTCACCAAAGTCTGCTTTGATCATATCAACGCCCAAATCAAACAGCGGCTTGTGGGACTCCCGCCAAAATGCAAAGGCATCCGGATGAGTGAAATCGACAATACCGGACTCTGGCAGTGGAGTTAATACTTCACCAAAAGCACTCATATCCCACTGATAGCGGAATGCTTCGCCGGTTCGGGTATCTTTTAACAGCCAGCCCTTGTCCGCCATTTTCTGAAACAAGGGGTTTTTCACTGAGACCAACGGGTATTCCCAGATACAGATCTTATAATCCATGGCTTTTAACTGATCCAGCACCACCTTGGGATCCGGATAGCGAGTTGGGTCCCACTCAAACGCAAAGCGTGTGTCAGTGTCCTGCCAGGCACGACCATCCAGGGTGATCACATCACAGGGCATTTTCTGTTCCCGCACCGCTTTCGCCGTCGCCAATAATTCCTCAGCATCTTTATAATAAGCTTTGGAGAGAATTACCCCCATACTCCATTCCGGGGGCACCGGTGCTTTCCCGGTTAAGTTGGTGTATTGGTCCAGAATATCCGCACCAACATTGGTTTTATCAGAGGCAAATACAAAAATATCCAGGGTTTCGTCTTCGATCAGCACACTGTAAGCACGTTGCGACCAGGGCGCATAGCCAACACCGTGTGTTACCGGGGCCGGAGTATGGACAAATACGCCCCAGCCTTCCGGACTCCAGCAAAAGGGCGTATTTTTATAGGAAATCTCCGCATTCACGCCCAGCGCATCATGGTTAAAGGAACGCACCAGTTGGCCGCGTTTGTTCAACTTTCCCCATTTTTCACCTAAACCATAAACAGCTTCGTCGCTTTGCAAATCAAATGACATCAACCAACCGTCATCGACTTTGGCCAGGGGAGGTAGTCGCAGCGGTCTGACAAAATGACCATCGTTTGGGGTTTTCTGCACCAGTTCATCATGCCGTGAAAAACGAAACTGAAAAGGATTGTGCAAAATCTCTAACGTCTGTTGTGCAGTTTCAATCCTGGTTTGGGTATCGTCACCGGATACATTGCAAGATAGTACTTCTGGCAATTGCTTTAACATGCCATACTCATCTTTGCGGTTTTGTCCGGCCTGAATACGAAAGCCACTGGTGTACATAGAGATTGTCAACACGCCTTCTTCTAAAGGGATCGAAACCTGGTTGTTGTCCTGACAAACGGCTGAGCCATGACATTTGATTTGTGGGATATCATTCCACGCAGGCACTGGTATAGAAAAATCACTCATTGGGATCTCCAGGAAAAACGTTGAGATTAAGCTGTGCACTCCGGTAAAACAGCTGCTACATTTATCTTATGTCTTATATAAGTTACAAAACAGTTTACGAAATGCTCGGTCACAAGGCAATAACAAAGTGTTAACAAGCTGAACTAAAACAGCTTAGACCATGCCCCAGTAAACAAAATAAATGATGGCCTTGCAAACAACCGATTTTTCTATGATCTGTAACAAATCGCTGAATTTATTGCTGTTTATAATGTCCACATGGATAACAACTGGCAAAATAAAACTGTGATTTTAGTGGCAAATAATGGCGCTGAAAAAAATTGAAAATCCGCTTTTAACAGCAAAAATTCCGCTGCCAGCTTTGCACTTGTTAAGCAACTAACTTGATAGACAACTTTGATTCTTGCAGGTTAAACTGCGAGAATGCCACCGTAAGTTACGGAAAATGAAATCGTTTACAACGGCAACATATCTGGGAAAATAAAGATACAATGAAAGGTAGCAAATTCGACAATAAGATGAGTCCCAGCGGACTGGCGTTTCAACCGCTTTACAAACAAGTGGAAGAACATGTGACACAGCTTATTGTAGAACAGCGCTGGAAACCCGGCGAAATGTTGCCCAATGAATTTCAACTGGCCGAAGAGTTTGGTGTCAGCCAGGGTACGGTGCGCAAAGCGCTGAACACGCTCACCCAATCAAAGGTCTTAACTCGTCGTCAGGGTGTCGGGACTTTTGTCTCTGAACACACCGGAAACCAGGCGTTATATCGCTTTTTCCCATTGGTGGAAGACAACCAGGCACCACAATTGCCGGAAGCAGAAATCATTGCGTTTGAACTGCAAACCCCCACTAAAAATATCGCCGAACAGCTCAACCTGGGAGCGGATGACAAGGTGATTTTCCTGTCCCGCAAGCGCCTGATCAATCAGGTAGCCTGCCTGCTGGAAGATATTTATTTACCTGAGAAGTACTTTCCTGGCCTGCATGAAATGCCGGAATTGCCCCATACCCTGTATCACTTCTATCAATTAAACTTTAATCTCACCGTCCACAAAACGACAGATCGCATTAAAGCCATATCTGCAAACCAACGCGATGCGGAGAATCTTGAAGTTAAGGTCGGCGACCCGATTTTGATGTTTACCCGACTAACCCGCGCCCTCGACGGAAAGTTAATCGAATTTCGTATTAATCACTGTCGCTCCGACAACTATCACTATCTGGTGGACCTGGATTAATTGCAGTTGCACACTTTGCTGTTACTACTTCGAAAGGAAACTCCCCGTCACTCCTCACAGGCCCATAGCAAGAAAACAATGCTACAAGGGCCATATTTGTCCGGACTTCGAATACAACTTTGTGCGCTTTTGAAAGAAATTTAAGATGGGTGTGGTTGTAAATTAGCTAATATCGATACTCTGGACTTACTAGTCTATTAATTCGGCGTGGAACTGTATGCGGTCAATGGACCGATAAAGCTACATTGCACCCAATTAAAAATTTGTATTGCTTAATCAGCTTGTCTTTTCGAAAAAGGAACCCTCTCAGTTTTCGCTATAAATTCCTTTTTCCGCTCCAAAAATTGCTTGTATACGTCAAAATCAAAGCGAGAAACACTCTCAATAAGTTCCTGTCTTATAGTTACTTTTATCTCTACACTCGTATTTACGCTTTCATATTGAGTTGTGAAGTTTACAGTAAGGTTATCTTTTTCTCTATAACCTGATATATGTGGGAGTATAGATATTTCCTGATCCATTCCTTCTGACTCATTTGGCTCCCCCATAGAAACGACCTGTCCGACATAAACTTTCCGATTAGATAGAGAGATAAGGACTGATTTATCGTGGATATATGAATACAAAAGTTCGCTATCGAGTGGACTATCAGAAAGAACGTCTGACATTAGCTTTATCTTTGGGTCGACGCCTTCATTTTTCTGAAATTGATTCATTGCCCAATTTGTAACCCAAACGCGAATATAGGCGATCACATGCATTGTAACTGCAATTAAAAATAACCAAGTTAGTTCATTTGCACTCGAATCTTTAGAGATAATTTCTTTAGTTAGGTTTAGTGTGAGTGCGTAGATATCAAGTGGGAAACCACACAGGGCAGTAGGAACGAATGCGTTTAGTGTAGCTACGATTATAAGCGCATAAAATAGACATTGGACTCCGAGCCAAGCACTTTTCAAGTAGAGTTGCTGCCCCTCATAGCGGTGGAGTTTATAAAAATGGGGGACGCTGTGATAACAAATAAAAAACCCGCACGTTAGCACGGGCAAAACCAAAAAAGCGAGCATTATTTATCCTTTGAATTTGCTCAATCTAACTATATTGGCAGCCTTTTTTGCATCACTTTTAAACTCATTTGAACGCCGAACCTCTTCAGTATCAACAACTAAAGTGCCGCGACCTACAACTTTACGAGTTTTGTTTTCTGAGGATTTTAAACTTTTTACAATGTCATTCTCAGCATCGAAACCTACAAGCCAATTAATGATTGCATCCATTGAAAAACCCTATTGGTTCGATATACATGCTGTATATATTAACACTATTTTTCTAAATTGCTATATTGATGTAGATCCAAGTTATTGATGTATTCCGTCAAATTACTAAACCACTTAGCAAGATAAGAATATTCAATGTAATCAACCCAAGGTAATCGCTATTGCACACAAAATGATTTTAACTGTACTTTTTGTCCGTGACCGACGGTAATTTATTGGCTGCCGATCAATAACACCCACTTCAAACATCTAATCCATTAACTATCAATGTATGGTTCGAGGCCCATTCAAATCTGTAGGGGAGCGCCCCTGAGAAAACCAATATCAGAGCATTGTGCTGTCAATCTGCTCACGCAGGTAGACTCCGCTACCAATGTCCCACAAACCGCATCAGCCAATATCCGCGTGTCGCTTTAGTTGCGTCCTTGTTCTGCCATTTTTAACGCTATGTTAAAAATTGTGCACAAATTTCAGTCATGCGGGATTGACATTTGTCTGATTAAATCTAATATAGGTCTTATATAAGACACAAGATTTGACAGGCGATTTACACATAGTGCTAAAGCGTTTGTCCCAAATGCTAACAAGAGAGTTAACAATGCCATTAGAAAAAATGCCCGAAGTCGGATTAGGATTGTGGAAAATTGCCCCTGAAGACTGTGCGCAGTCGGTTTACGATGCGATCTCTGTCGGCTATCGCCATCTTGACAGTGCCTGTGATTACGGCAATGAAAAACAAGTGGGTGAAGGCATTAAACGGGCAATCGAAGACGGATTGTGTTGCCGCGAAGATCTCTGGATAACTTCCAAGCTGTGGAACACCTATCATGCCAAAGAACACGTGAGACCGGCTTTGGAAAAAACCCTGGCTGATTTAGGTCTGGAGTATCTGGATCTGTATCTGATTCACTTCCCGATTGCACAACAATATGTAGATTTTGAAAGCCGTTATCCTCCAGAGTGGTTTTTAGATCCCAATGCCGAAGATCCTAAAATGGCTTTTGCCAAAGTGCCTTTATCCGAAACATGGCACGCAATGGAAGCGTTAGTAGATGCCGGGCTTACCCGCGAAATTGGGGTGTGCAATTATAATTCAGCACTGTTGATGGATCTGATGAACTACGCCAACAAAAAACCCTTTGCGCTGCAGATAGAATCACACCCTTATTTAACTCAGGAAAAGCTGATTAAGCTGGCCAAAAATTACGGTTTACAGGTCACCGCCTTTTCACCACTCGGTGCCTTGTCCTATCTGGAGCTGAATATGGCTGCCCAGAATGAATCCGTATTGGTTCAGGAGGCTGTACAAAAAGCCGCAGCCAGAACCGGAAAAACCGAAGCTCAGGTGGTATTGCGTTGGAACATACAACGAGGCTGTTCCATTATCCCCAAAAGCTCAAAATTACATCGTCTGAAGGAAAATCTGGATATTTTTGATTTTAGTCTTACCGAAGACGAAATGCAGGCGATATCGGCATTAAATGCGAATAAGCGATTCAACGATCCTGGCGAGTTTTGTCAGGCCGCATTTAATACACATTGTCCAATCTACGACTAGGAGATGCAGGTGAAAAAGATCGAATTAACTCATATCGACGGCCAATTACAGCTAGGTGACAGTACCTTTCCGGCCATTGTCGAAAACAAACCCGGATTTACCAATCTTGACGACTGCATTGCCTGGGTAAAAGAGAATCTGGCTGAGCTGGAATCCGAATTAGCAACGGCGGGTTCATTGCTGTTTCGCGGTTTTCCAATTAATTCAGCGGAAACCTTTGATGCCTTTTCAGCCGCATTTGGTTATGCCAACTTTACCTACAAAGAATCGCTGTCAAACGCGGTCAGGGTAAACTTTACCGAGCGGGTTTTTACCGCCAATGAAGCGCCGAAAGATGTAGAAATTTATTTGCATCACGAAATGGCGCAAACACCGATTTATCCCAGTAAACTGTTTTTCTTTTGTCAGTCAGCAGCCGAAACCGGCGGCGCGACTCCACTGTGTCGCTCTGACTCATTGTTTACTGAACTGGAAAAACAGGCGCCAACACTGGCCAAAGACTTTGAAGAAAAAGGCGTTAAATACACCACCCGTATGCCTGGCGCTGATGATGCTAATTCCGGGCAAGGTCGTAGCTGGAAGAGCACCCTCAGTGTCGATTCAGTAGAAGCCGCCGAGGCCAAACTGGCGGAGCTGGGTTATAGCTGGCAATGGCAGGAAGATGGCAGTCTGGTAGCAACGACTCCGGTTATGCAGGCTGTAATGCAGTTGGATAACGGCGTAAAAACCTTTTTCAATCAGCTAATCGCCGCTTACATGGGCTGGAAAGGGGTCCGGGAAAATCCCGCCAGTGCAATTACTTTTGGCGATGGCAGTCACATTCCCAAAGAAGGTCTGGAGTTGGTCAACGGTCTGGCAGATCGATTCACCTATGACTTACAATGGCAGGATGGAGATGTCGCTCTGGTGGATAACTACATGGCTATGCATGGACGTCGTCCCTATTCCGGCGACAGAAAGCGACAGGTATTAGTGGCACTGGCAGCCGCTTAAAACAACGGACAGGACATGTATCAACTCGAGCAATTCGTTCAACAATCCCGACAGCTTGCTCCCGGGATTTTTGTGGCCATTATTACCGGGCTGGCCGCATTATTCTTAAGTGAACACTACGGGGCACCGGCAATGCTGTTTGCCCTGCTTCTGGGGATAGCGATGTCCTTTCTCTACCAGGACACCCAATGTAAAGCCGGTATCGAATTTACCACCTGCCACGTGTTGCGTATCGGTGTCGCCTTGCTGGGATTGCGTATCGCCTTTGACGATGTCATTTCTCTGGGGTGGCAAACCGCTCTGCTGTTGATCATTGCGGTGGCATCCACCATTGTGTTTGGCATCTTTTTAGCTAAAGTGTTTCGCCTGAGTAGCCGATTTGGTGCGTTAACCGGCGGTTCTGTGGCCATATGTGGCGCGTCAGCAGCTATGGCTATTTCCGCGGTTTTACCCAGAGACGAAAACCGCGAACGAGACACGCTGTTAACTGTTATTGGTGTTACCTCTTTGTCTACCATCGCCATGGTAGCCTACCCCATTATTGCTACATACCTGGGCCTGGACGAAACGCAAACCAGTATCTTTTTAGGTGGCACCATTCACGACGTCGCTCAGGTGGTGGGGGCTGGATATTCAGTTTCCGAGCAAACCGGAGATTTGGCTACCTTGACTAAGTTGGTGCGTGTGGCTTTTTTAATGCCAGTGGTTCTGTGTTTTTTACTGGTGCTTAAGGCCAATAAATCCAATGCTGTACAAAATGGTAAAACCCCAGGACTTCCGGGATTTTTAGTGGCCTTTATCGTGCTAATGTTAATCAACAGCCTGGTGTCGATCCCTGAAGCCATCACCTCAACAGCTACGGAAATAAGCCGCTTTGCCCTGGTGGTTGCTATTGCGGCAATAGGGATGAAATCCAACCTGGGACAGCTTACCAAAGTTGGCATTAAGCCCATTATTTTGATGGTGGCTGAAACCGCCTGGATTGCAGTGATTATTCTCGGCTGGTTGATGTATTTTTAAACAAGAAGGTTGCTATTATGCCGGCTAAAAATCACCTGTCCCGACGCCGTTTTTTGCTTCAATCCGGCGCATTCAGTGCGCTATTGGGCACTGAGATCGTGTTTCACAAATATCTGCCCCCAGGACTTTTGCCCGTTGCATTGGCCGAAACCAACACCATTGCCGGTAAAGATCCCGGCCTTGTGGTACTCAACGATCGGCCGCTGAATGCGGAAACGCCGGCCCACCTGCTGGATGATAAGGTTACACCGGCGTCAAGACTGTTTGTCCGTAACAATGGTATTCCGCCCGAGGCACCAGACAGTGACAACTGGACCCTGACCATCTCAGGTGAATCGGTTGAACAGGAAAAAAGCTGGACAATTCAGCAGCTAAAAGACAATTTTAAGCACTATAGTTATCAGTTAACCATTGAATGTGGTGGCAATGGCCGCGCCGAGTTTAACCCTCCGGCAAAGGGAAACCAGTGGACTACGGGGGCTGTTGGTTGTCCTAAATGGACCGGAGTAAGGCTCAAAGATGTTTTACAGGCCAGTGGCATTAAACCTGATGCTGTTTACATTGGCTACTATGGAGCAGATAAGCACTTATCGGGCGATCCGGGAAAATTTCCGATTTCCCGTGGGGTCCCTATCCACAAAGCGCTGGAAGACGAAGCGCTAATCGCCTGGGCAATGAACGACGAACCATTGCCATTATTGAACGGCTTCCCGCTCAGACTGGTTTTTGGCGGTTGGCCAGCCAGCACATCGGGCAAGTGGCTGCAAAAGATCGCGGTGAGAAATCAGGTACATGACGGCGCCAAAATGACAGGTACGGCATATCGCGTTCCCTGCAATCCGGTGGCACCAGGCAGCACCGTGGATGAGACTCAGATGTGTATCATCGAAGCCATGCCAGTGAAATCCCTGATCACCTTTCCCAAATCTGGTGTCTCGCAAGCACTAACCGAGCCGATGCTGGTAAGGGGCCACGCCTGGGCTGGAGATAAAAAGGTCACCCGGATGCAACTGTCAATTGATTTTGGTCAAACCTGGTTGAATGCGCCGTTGTCATCGCCGGTCAATAAAAATGCCTGGCAACACTGGCAACACAAACTACGCTTCCCCAAACCCGGTTATTACGAAATTTGGGCTAAGGCCACTGACGATACCGGTGTTTCGCAACCCATGGTTCTGCCAGGTTGGAATCCCAAGGGCTACCTGAACAATGCCACTCATCGCATTGCGGTGCAGGTTATCTGATATGATTTTTCTGTTAAAAAACCGGCGAATGCGCCGGGTTTGGGCTGCGTTGTTGCTGCTGTTATTTTGTGCTTCAGGTTGGTCACAGGGCACTACCTTTAAACTGGCGGAAGATCCGGATTTACCTTACGTAATTGCCCACTGCACAGCCTGTCATTCCGGCTCGCTGATCACGCAAAACCGCATGACCAGAGATGGCTGGCTGAAGACCATCCGCTGGATGCAAAAGGAACAGGGATTATGGCCGTTAGGTGAACACGAAGAACGGGTGTTAAATTATCTGGAACGTCACTATTTCCCGCAAACCAGCGGCCGCAGAAAGGCAATAGCCCCCCATTTGATGCCAAAACAGAACCCCTGAAATAATGAACCTGAAAAAACGCTGAATAGCTGTGGTTATTTTGTCACCAGGAGGACAAAAAAGCCCACTAACAATCGTAACAGGAGCGCAAGTTAGCTGTTTATTTCAGACGACAGCGGCAAAAAACCACCTCAACCAGCACCCGGCAATAATTAATCATTAACGAATAATTTCTGTTGGCCAGGCAAGACGCGAAAAATAGCCGCCAAAGTCAGGCAGGGAATCAGATGTCATCGGACCACAAAACCGGGAAAAAGCACACCTTGTGCAGACACCTGACAAACAAATATCGACTTTACTGCTGCTCAGAAGGCTAAAATAGCCCGCAAAGCCATACAAAAAGCGGTCTCTTACACGCTTTTTGTATTCAACTTCTCTAAAGCCCGCCTAATACCATTGCCATTAATTAATAAAAGCAAAGGCGTCGCCAATTAACTGGTCTGGCTGAATACCCTTAGGCAGAAATTCATCTCTGACTACTTTGGCCATTTCAAAGCGACCAGCTACGTACACATGCTGGCCATCCAGAAAGTCAAAATCCGCCAGTACCGCTTTGTGTACCAGTCCGGTTCTGCCATTCCAGCCAGATAGCGGGGTTTCGATCACCGGCACAAATTTAAAGTCACTGTGGGCCTGTTGCAGGGCCAGTAGATAATCCATTTCGTACAGGTCGGCGGGGGTCTTTGCGCCCCAATAAAGACTGACTTTTGCGCCTTTATTGGCGTGCAATTTTTGTAACAGCAAACTGCGGGTGTAGGAATAGCCCGTGCCCCCCGCAATCAGAATAGAATTTTCAGCATCGTTCTGTATCACCGCATTGCCACAGGGAAGCTCAACGTCAATTTCGCCTTCCGCCTGTAAACGCTCGATCACCTGCATTGCATAAGGGTTGTGCTCTGACGCACCAATATGCAGCTCCAGAAAATCTTTTTCATAGGGTGGATTAGCAATAGAAAAGGGGCGCTTGTCTTCGTCGGACATTATCACCTGCAAATACTGACCTGCGCTAAATTCAGGTAACTGGGTATCGCTTTTCAGGATCACCTTATACACAAATGCTGAAACCGACTGCATTTCAGCCACTTTTACCCGAATTATACTCATTGCGTTCTCTGTGCCTCTGTTCACGTTGTTTACTCTAATCCTAAATCTTGCCACATGGCATCAATTTTGGCCTTAACTGCCTCATCCATCACTATCGGTGTACCCCATTCCCGATCTGTTTCACCAGGCAGTTTATTGGTGGCGTCCAGCCCCATTTTTGAGCCCAGTCCGGAAACCGGTGACGCAAAATCCAGATAATCGATGGGGGTATTTTCAATCATTACGGTATCTCTGGCAGGGTCCATGCGCGTCGTCATGGCCCAGATAACATCCTGCCAGTCGCGGGCGTTGACATCATCATCACACACGATCACAAACTTGGTATACATAAACTGGCGCAGGAAAGACCAGACCCCCATCATCACCCGCTTAGCGTGACCGGGATATTGTTTTTTCATAGTGACTACGGCGAGGCGATATGAACAACCTTCCGGTGGCAGGTAAAAATCCACGATTTCAGGAAACTGCCGTTTTAAGATCGGCACAAACACCTCATTCAGTGCCACCCCCAGTATTGCCGGCTCATCCGGTGGTCTGCCGGTGTAGGTGGAATGATAAATAGGATTATCGCGGTGGGTGATGTGGGTCACGGTAAATACCGGAAAACTCTCTACCTCGTTGTAATAGCCGGTATGATCGCCATAAGGCCCTTCCGGGGCCATTTCCTCCGGGTCGATATAACCTTCAAGGACAATTTCTGCACTGGCAGGTACCTGCAAATCATTGCTGATACAAGCAGTGATATCGGTTTTATCCCCCCGTAACAGTCCTGCAAAGGCGTATTCAGATAAGGTATCCGGTACGGGAGTTACGGCACCCAGTATGGTCGCCGGATCAGCCCCCAGTGCGACTGCCACCGGAAACTTCTCACCGGGGTGTTGCTGGCACCACTCTTTAAAATCCAAAGCGCCGCCACGATGCGACAACCAGCGCATAATAACCTTATTTTTGGCAATCACTTGTTGGCGGTAAATACCCAAATTTTGACGATTTTTATTTGGGCCGCGGGTCACCGTAAGCCCCCAGGTGATCAAAGGCGCAACATCACCCGGCCAGCAACGCTGTACCGGTATTTTATTTAAATCCACTTGTTCGCCGGATAACACATGCTGCTGACAGGGTGCCTTTTTCACTTCTCTGGCAGGCATATTGAGCACCTGCTTAAAGACCGGGACTTTTTGCCATAAATCTTTCAGACCTTTCGGTGGCTCAGGCTCTTTCAGAAATGCCAACAACTCCCCTACGTCTCTGAGCGCTGCTACATCGTCCTGGCCCATTCCCATGGCAACCCGTTTTGGCGTGCCAAACAGATTGGCTAACACAGGCATATTTACGCCATCGGGATTATGTGGATGTTGCACATTTTCGAATAAAATAGCCGGCCCTCCGGCACGCAAAGTGCGATCGGCGATCTCGGTCATTTCCAGCTCAGTGCTGACCGGCACGGTAACGCGTTTTAACTCACCAACCTCTTCCAACTGTTGGATAAATTCTCTCAGATCTTTATATTTCATATAGGGCTTATGCAGACGTAAATGCTGATGATGCAACTAAATTTTGCGCTATTATACGGGTTTGCGACGCAATATTGAAATGACAGTCAACTGAACTTTGAGTCATAATGTAGAACACAACTATGCACATACAAAAAGGCTGCATAAAAGGCTATTAAAAGGCTCCCTGTTTCACCATGCGCTACCCTAAACCATTACTCCCAAATGCCACGATCGCGATAACCGCGATATCTTCCGGTGTCGATGCCGCACTGCATCGCCGTCTGGATTTCATCCTGAATAATTTGCGCCGACAAGGCTACAACATCATCGAAGGTCAGTGCCTGCGCTCCAATATTGGTTATGTTAGTGCTGATGCTGAAACCCGGGCAGCAGAGCTAATGCAGTTTTTATCCGATCCGGACATTGCGGCAGTTATTCCGCCATTTGGTGGCGAACTGGCCACCGAATTGTTGCCGTTACTGGATTTTGAAAAACTCAAAACCCTGCCGCCAAAATGGATACTTGGCTATTCCGATGTCTCCACCATTACCTGTGCACTTACTGCAAGCAGCGACTTTGCGACGGTGCACAGTGCCTGCCTGATGGAAATGCTGCCCCGACAACCCGATCCCTTCACCGGGCGCATTCTGCAACATCTGAGCTGTGATGAGATGAGTAGTTTTGAACAACAAAGTGCCAGCCACTTTCAGAACACATTTCCGGACTGGAAGCGCGATCCCTATTGTCGTTTTGATTTAAGCCAGCCCTCTCGTTGGCGGAAACTAAGTAAAGACAACGATACTGACGACAGCTTACAGTTACGAGGCCGGTTGTTTGGTGGATGTCTGGATACCTTGGTAAACCTGTTTGAGAATCCGTACCTCGATTTTGCGGGTTTTAAAACACGCTACCAGCTGGACGGCGTGATTTTGTTTTTAGAGAATGTTGAAATGTCGCCCAAAGCCTTAAAGCGCGCGTTACTCAGCCTGGAGATGCGCGGTGTATTTAAGCACCTGAATGGACTGCTTCTGGGACGCAGTACCGGCCCACAAGACGCGAATGGCGAGTTAGACTATCACCAGATTGTCCGTGATTTTTTTATCGACAAAGACTTTCCGGTACTGCTTGATGCCGATATCAGCCACTATCCGCCCAACATGACGCTTATTAATGGGGCATTAGCCAATATCGACTATTGTGAGGGCCAGGCCCGCGTTACGCAGAGCCTGGTACCTTAGCCAGGATTTGCTTTCAGGCCTTGTTTACCTCTGAGATCAGCCCGATAACCGCACCTGCAGGGTCCTGAACAACGCAAAATTCATCATCGCCCATGCCTTTTGGCCCATACAATAATTTTCCTCCCAGCTTTTCGCTGGCGGCGATACTGTCATGCACGTTTCTTACCCGCACATACATTAGCCATTGCGGCGGTAATCCAAGATTGCAACCTCTTGCGTGACACACACCAGCTACGGTTTCACCGGTTTCGGGCAAATCCATGGTGTAATCCTGGTAATCTCCCATTGATACTGCGCCACTTTTCCAGCCCACGACGGATTCGTAAAAACCTTTCAATGACTCCGCTTCTTGCACCGTCAGATCGCGCCATTCTATCGCACCAATTTGTTTTTCTGCCTGTTCCATTGTTTTCTCCTGAAGCTCAGATCAATTCTAGAACTAAAATCCACAAGCTCAAATTTATCGCAATCGGGTATTTTTTCGGTAACCCACCAAAATAAGTACAATTTATAACCACAATAGGTCAAATAAATAACCTCTCCACATTGATTCCTGCAACTACCTGCACCCCGCGAAACCACTCAGTTAACAGGCTTTTTGCCGGCGAACCTGTGTCCTTCAAATCTGCATCCTGGCTGCGCTTAATGCAAGGCAATTCACCTGCACAAAAGTTGAGCTATTGATCTTTACATTTTATTAACCAATTATTTACAACTGGTTGGACATCCTACCTGTTTCAAAATCAATAACTACCAGGAACATCACAATGAAAAAGCTAATACTCGCTGTACTCCTACTCAGCAACTTACTCATGGTTACCCCATCCAGCTATGCTGGCACCTATGCAAAAACCAAATACCCCATCGTGCTGGTGCATGGTTTGTTTGGCTTCGACGATCTGCTTTGGGTAGATTACTTTTACAAGGTACCCAACGCCCTGAGTCGCAACGGTGCCCGGGTTTACGTGGCAACGGTATCTCCGGCGAATGCTACCGAAGTCCGTGGCGAACAACTACTCGCCTATGTACAGGAAGTGCTGGCCGTGACCGGGGCTGAAAAAGTCAACCTGATTGGTCATAGTCATGGCGGGCCCACCATACGTTATGTGGCCAGTGTGGCACCGGAATTGGTGGCTTCAGCGTCATCGGTGGCCGGAGTAAACTGGGGGAGTCCGGTCGCCGATTTAGTGCGGGCAGGTATCGAACCCGACTCGGCCCTGGAAGGTATCGCCAAAACTATTTTTGATGGCTTTAGCAATTTTCTGGAGTTAATTACCGGTTCTAATCCAGGTGAATTACCCACGGATACCATTGCCGCTCTGGAAGCACTGACCACAGAAAGAACCTTGCAGTTCAATGCCGCTTACCCTGAAGGTATGCCTTCTGCTTACTGTGCTAACGATGGTGATCTGGTGGGCAGCAACGGTGTTTATTATTTCTCATGGAGTGGTGGCTCCACCTACACCAACGTGTTTGACATTGCCGATCCGGCCCTGGCGCTCACTGGCCTGGCGTTCAATGAAAGCAATGACGGTCTGGTCTCTTCCTGTAGCTCTCACCTGGGCTACGTACTAAAAGACAACTACAAGATGAATCACCTGGATGAAGTCAACCAAACCTTTGGCATACACCATTTGTTTGAAACTGATCCGGTGTCAGTATTTGTGCAACAGGGCAACCTGCTGAAGCAACTGGGCCTGTAATGATGCGCAAACTGCTTTTTACAGCGGTTGCCGGAGCAGGGCTTGTTGCCCTGCTGCTGTGGACCGATACCACCGAAACGCCAACAGCGAATCGCGCGCTACAAAACCCGGCTTCGCAATCTGCGCCAGCAGCAAAAGAACTTGCCAACGAAGATGCCGTACCAGCGGCTGAAGTCGCAGTGATTCCGTCGGAAGATAACGACTTTATACTCACTTCCGGTATTAAGGATGTCTTGGACAACATTATTCTGAGTGCAGACAGCACTGATACAGAAACCATTCTGACTTACGCGCAACAGCATTGTATACAACAACAATTACACGCAGCGGGATGTGACGCTTTTTTAAGGCTGCTGCAAACCTATCTGGAATACAAGGTAGCGCTACAGACATTGGAACCCGACGGTCTGCACACCGGTTCTGCCCTTGCCAATATTCGCGAACAGTTGCATCAGTTAGAATCCTTGCGGCGGGCTTATTTTACCAATGAAGAATTTAGCGCTTTATTTGGTGAAGAGCAGCAACTGGATAAACAGGCATTGGCCAGAAGGGAAATTGCCTTGTCGCCGCATCTGAGCCGGGACCAAAAACAAGCACAGATCGAAGCCCAGTTAAGAAACCTGCCTGAGGCTCAAAAAAACGCGTTCGCCCCCACGCTGGCAATGCAGGATCTGAGAGAAATTAAACAACGCTATACGGATCAGCAAAGCCGTCTTATCGAAGCTGAAAACCAATTTGGTGCAGAAGCGGCACAGCGACTGGCTGTTGTATGGCAACAGCAGGCTTCCTTTGAACAACAACTTGATGATGTGGCGCAGCAATGGGCAGATATGACAAAGTCGGAGACTATCGCAGCAGATTCTCTGGATATATTGTTACAACAGCACTTTACCGGTAATCAGTTGCGCCGGGCCAAAGCCATTTTAAAGCATCGTTGAGCTGAACAGCCCCTAAGGTCAGGGGATAACAACAAGGCATTGACGCCAACATGTCGGCGTCAATGCCTCGCTTGCTAGATCATACGTGGCAGGAACAGATGTCTGCCTCTTTTTTGCAACTTAGCCTGTTGTTCCTCCGTCAGTAACTGATACACCTGCTGGTGATCCGCCACTACGGCATAAAAGCTTGCCTGGAATTCCGGGAAAGAGGCACTGAACAAAGCACTGACCTTATCAGAAGAATAGCTGCCTTCCTGCATCCAGCTTTTCAGTTCCTCACGGAAACCCTGCACCTGCTCGCGCAGGGCCGTTTTGCTGGCTTGTGCCTGCTCTAACAGAGGCTCAACCTGTGCCTTTTGTTCGTCACTCAGCGCTAATTTCTCTGCCAAACGTTCAAACCGGGTCTGTGGATCACCTTTGCCACGACGCGGTGACTTGTCGGCCATCAGTGCCTCCGCTTTTTCTCTTTGCGCTTCGGTCAACACCTGATACACCGCATATTTCTTATCGGCTTTAGCCACAGCCATCGCGGTAAGTGTGGTTTCGTATTGAGCCAGCAAAGATGCGATACTTTCCTGAGTTACATTGCCTGAATCAATCAGGTTCAGCGCCTCCTCCTGTAACTTTTTCATATCTTCACGATACAGAGACATGGTATCTTTTGCGTCGTGCATTACGCTGCGAATAGCTTGCTTCTGCTCGCGCTCCAAGTCCAACTGCTTAAAGAACTGGCGCATTTCTTTGCGCGGTCCGTGGCGATCATGCTCGCCTTTTTCATGGGCGAACGCCAAACCGGTTGCCAGTACAGAAACACCCACGACAGTGGTTACAAATTTTCTTAATGTCATTACATTGCCCTCTTGGTAAACAACGATTTTAGTCTGGCACAACACAGATAAAGGAACGTATAGCCAATGTAAAGGTTTGGTAAAGAGTTAAACTATCCCTGTTACACAGGGTCACAGAAACTGCTAAATTAACCCAAATGTTCGTGAATGATGACACGGCTTGTTACAAGGTAAAGAATCGACATGACGGCAAAATCGTTATTAATTATCGACGATGATAAAGAACTCACCGGCTTATTGTGTGAGTACTTATCACCGCAGGGCTACCAGATACAGTGTGCTCACGATGGTCCCACCGGGGTGCAAATGGCCACCAGTGGCGAACATTATGATCTGATCTTACTGGATGTCATGTTGCCGGAACTGGACGGTTTCGAGGTGCTCAAAAAAATTCGCATTAGCCACCTGACCCCCATCATGATGTTAACCGCCAAAGGCGACGATTTTGATCGCATTTTTGGACTGGAATTAGGGGCTGATGATTATATGCCAAAGCCCTTTAATCACCGGGAACTGTCCGCCCGTATTAAAGCCATCATCCGGCGAATGGAGTTTGTACCCAGTCACAGCACTCATCAACCTATCACTATTGGCGATGTAAAAATTCAACCGGTTTGTCGCTCTGTACATTGCGCGGAGCAGGAAATCGAAGTCACTTCTACCGAGTTTTCTATTTTGCATTTACTGATGATGAACTGTGGAAATCTGGTCAGCAAGCAGGACATCAGCAAGAAGGTACTGGGCCGACCATTGGCCAGTTATGATCGCAGTATCGACATGCATGTCAGCAACCTTCGCAAAAAACTGAATAACATTGCGGATAAAGAGCGTATTAAAACCGTGCGCGGCTCTGGCTATATCTTACTGGGGAGCGCCAATTGAACAGCCGCTATCTAAACAAACTCAATCCTCTTAACAGTATTTTCGGCCGCCTGTTCCTGTGGTTTTGGCTGACAACGGTGGTGATGATTGTCTGTACCGCCATCACTGTAAGGCAGATTATTAAAGGGCCTGAGCTACAAACCATTCCTGCTGATGAGCAGCAAAAACTGGAGCAGATCGCCATTGAATTTCGTCGCAAGGTTGAGGCTGGCGTGTTTCATAATTCGCGAAAAATGTCTCGACTGGTCAGAATGCTCAGCACCCGCTTCGACAGTGACGTGGTAATTCTGGATGTTGAGCAGGACCGGGTTTTCCACGACGCTCCCAGAATGCCAGCCCCATTTGAAAGACGCTTCATCAATCTGGCTTCGGCAGAAACCGCCTATGGTTTTATGGCAGCGGACCGGCTATTTTTTGGTCCGGTTAATGTTGAGGTGGCCGGTAAACAATATTCAATTTTTAATGGCCGCATGATCCGCTTCCCCATGCTCCAGCACCGCACAGACTTGTTTGCTCTGATAGCGCTGAGTATCAGTGGTCTGTTGTGTTTTGCACTGGCCTGGTCGTTTACCCGGCCGATCAAGGAATTGCGGGATGCGACCCAGGAAATGGCTAAAGGTAATCTGCAAGCCGGTACCACTCACAATACCAGCAGAAAAGACGAGATTGGCGAGCTAAGCCATGATTTTCAAACCATGTCAGTCAAGCTCAATGAATTGCTGGAAAATCAAAAACGATTGCTGGCGGATATCTCTCATGAACTGCGCTCTCCGCTGGCGCGCCTGCAACTTGCCATCGGCATCGCGCAGCAACACCTGGAAACACAACCCTCTTCCGAAACCACGGAAAACAACCCCATTCACTTGCAATTACTGGAGCGCATTGAAAAAGAGGCTCATCAGATCGACACCATGATAGGTAATGTTCTGCAGCTTTCCCGACTGGAGAGCAAAGCGTTTGAAGTCCACAAGCACAAAGAATGCTTTCCCGGCTGTATTGAGGGGATTATCGACGACGCCCGCTATGAGGCAAAAAGTCATGGCAAATCAATTGATACTGATTTTCCTGAACCTTTTAGTCTGTTTGTGGAGTCAACCTTGCTGGGCAGTGCCGTAGAAAATATCCTGCGCAACAGCATCAAATATGCGCAACAGCGAATAACGATATCAGCCACAGTAGACCAGCAACAGCTGATTATTCGGATTTCAGACGATGGTTGTGGTGTCCCGCAGCAGGAACTCAGCAAGCTGTTTAGGCCATTTTATCGGGTGTCTTTTGCGCGAAACCGGGAATCCGGCGGCACCGGGTTAGGCTTAGCCATAGCCACACAGGCGATAAACGCGCATAATGGCAGCATTAAGGCAACAAACAACGACAAGGGTGGATTAAGCGTTGCGATTAGCATTCCTATCCAAGAAAGTTAGTATCCGCTTTTTGGGACTTGTATCCGGTTTTTCTTTATTACTTATGGCAAATATCACTTTGGCAAACAATATCTCGCTTACCCAGGAATCGGAACTTCCTGAAAAATACGCCACCACTATCGACCCTTTCTGGCAAAACCAGGTACAAAAAGGTCAGTTCAATGGCCAGGAAAATGTCAGGATTCACACAGCCTGGCTGATTCACCCACAGAGCAAAGGTACCATTGTATTGTCTTCCGGCAGAACCGAAGGCAGCGTTAAGTACAAAGAAGTCTTTTATGATTTCTACCAAAACGGCTATTCCGTTTTCACCCTGGATCACCGTGGTCAGGGTCAGTCCGGTCGCCTCGCCGGTAACCCGGACAAAGGGCATGTCGAGGACTTCAGTTATTACGTGGCGGATTTAAAAACCTTTATTACACAAGAGGTACTGCCCAACAGCCCACAAAAGCCACACTTTTTATGTCATTCCATGGGGTGCGCTATCGGCGCGCTGTACCTGATGAATCACCCCGACACCTTCGATAAGGTGGTTTTCTCGTCTCCCATGTTTGGCATCAATGCCCCCATTCCGCAGTGGCTGGCAAAGGGTATCCTCAATACGCACGGCTTTTTCAACGGTGTCTTTTCGGATGAACCCTGGTACTTTCCCGGCCAGGGCGATAAACAACACGAAGCCTTTGCAGGCAACAGCGTTACCCATAGTAAAGTCAGATTCGAACAAAGTGAACACGCCTTCGAAGCGGTGGACGCAGCACTGGGGGGCATCACCGGAGGCTGGTTAAAGGCCGCTTTATGGGCCATGAACACCGTCGAAGCCAATGCCAGACAGATAACAACCCCGACCTTATTGTTGCAATCCGGCGGCGACACCATTGTGGACAATGAGGCACAGCAGCGGGTATGTGCACAGATGCCAGATTGTCAGCTTAAGGTGGTGGCTGAGGCAAAACACGAACTGCTGTTAGAAGCTGACCAATACCGCGACCAGGCCATGGCTGAAATTCTCAGCTTTTTTGCCAGCAAGGATTAGCCATGTTAGATATCGTATTGTATCAACCCGAAATTCCTCCTAATACCGGTAATATTGTTCGCCTGTGCGCCAACACCGGATTTTCTCTGCACCTCATAGAACCACTTGGTTTTGACTGGGACGATAAAAAAGTACGTCGGGCCGGCCTGGATTACCACGAATTTGCCAACGTGGAGAAATGGCCAGATTTACAAAGCTATATCGATCAACGCCAACCCGCGAACATGTACGCCTGCACAACCAAAGGCACGCGCTTTTTTACCGATGTGCAATATCAGCAAGGTGATTGTCTGCTGTTTGGTCCGGAAACCCGGGGGTTACCCGAAGATTTGATATTTTCCTTGGCGGAAGAACAACGCTTACGCATTCCCATGGTGGCAGGCAGCCGCAGCATGAACCTGTCCAATGCAGTATCTGTGTTTGTTTATGAAAGTTGGCGGCAACTGGGATTCGTCAACGCCAAATAGACCAGAGGGCCAGAATCCTTGACCCTCTGATATTTATTCGAATTTGATTTCGCGGCCCAGCAGTGCCGCGGCGGCGTCCTGTACGGACTTACCCTGGTAAAGAATGGCATAGATTTGTTCGGTAATCGGCACTTCGACGCCCAGACGTTCCGCTAAGATATAGACTTCTTTAGTATTGCGGTAACCTTCTACCACCTGACCAATATCAGCCATGGCTTGCTCGACACTTTTGCCTTCCCCCAGGGCCAGGCCAAAACGTCGGTTGCGGGATTGGTTGTCGGTACAGGTGAGCACCAGATCTCCCAGGCCAGCCATACCCATAAAGGTTTGAGGATTGGCGCCCAGACTGGCTCCCAGACGGCTTAATTCCGCCAACCCACGGGTAATCAATGCCGTTCGCGCATTGGCTCCAAATCCCATACCATCGGATAGCCCGGCGCCAATGGCAATAACATTTTTCACTGCACCACCGAGTTGCACTCCGATAAAATCGGTACTCTTGTACACCCGAAAAGACTTGTCGCAGTGTAACTTTTGCGCAAAATCCGTCATGAAATCGCTATCTTCAGAAGCCAGCGTGATTGCCGTTGGCAGGCCTTTGGCCATTTCCTTTGCAAAGGTTGGCCCCGATAAAACAGCAATCGGTACGTCAGCGCCTAAAATTTCTCTGGCCACCTCTTGCAGCAAACGTCCGGTTTCAGGCTCCAACCCTTTGGTGGCCCACACAATGCGTTGTCCGGGCTTTAAAACAGGTTTGAGCTGCTGCAACATACCGGCAAAAGCATGACTGGGTACAACGACCAAAATGTCACGACTTTTCGCCACCGCAGTTGCCAAATCGGTTTCAATTTGCAGCGCGTCGGGAAACGTAAAATCAGGCAGGTAGGTCTGGTTCTGACGATCTTTTGCCATCGCCTGCATTTGCCTGGTATTGCGCCCCCAGAACCACACCGGGACCTGTTTACGACTTAAGCAAAATGCAAGGGCAGTGCCGTAAGACCCTGCCCCTAAAACCGTGATGGATTGCTCATCCATAATGGTGTGAGTACTTATTGTAGAGGTGCTTCAGCCGCTGCCTGTTCGGCCTGAGCTTGCTGAGCACGCTTTTGCATGTACTGTGCAAAGATAGCGTCGAAGTTAACTGGCTGCAGATTGAATACCGGGAACGTACCTTTGTTGATCAGAGTCGCTACCGTTTCACGTGCATAGGGGAACAAAGTGTTGGGGCAAAAAGCACCGATCATGTGAGCTTTTTGCGGCTCCGGTAACTCATCACCAATCAGGAAAATACCCGCCTGCTGAACTTCGACCAAAAACGCTGTTTGATCTTCAACTTTGGCCTGCAAAGTGATTGTCAGCACAACTTCGTAGTTATTGTCTTCCAGTTTCACCGACTTGGTGTCCATATCGACTTTCATTTCAGGCTTCCACTCTTTAGTGAAAATAGCCGGAGAATTCGGTGTTTCGAAAGAAATATCTTTGCAGTAAATGCGCTGGATATGAAATTGTGGATTTTTTGCCTGAGGTGCTTCTTCAGCGGCACCTGTTTGGATTTCGTCTGCCATGTTAGCTAAGCCTTGTCTAATAAATATTTAAAATAATGGATCTAATTTGCCTTGCCGCTCCAAGGCCATCATGTCGTCGCAACCACCTACGTGATTTTCATTGATGAAAATCTGAGGCACGGTATAACCACCGTTTGCTCGCGCAATCATCTCGTCCCGCAATTCTGGTTGAGCATCAATTTTATACTCCACAAAAGCAACATTCTTATGTTCCAACAATGCTTTTGCTCGCGAGCAATAAGGACAATATGCCTTAGTGTAAATTTCTACTTTTGCCATGACGCTATTACTTCTTAATCGGTAAACCTGCGGAGGTCCAGGTATTCATACCGCCTTTCAACACCGATACCTGAGAAAACCCGTTTTTCAACAACTGAGAAGCCGTGCGTCTGGCACTCATTCCCATTGCGCAAACCACGATAATGGGTGTGTTTTTATATTTTTCAAGGGATTTGAAATCGGCTTTGTTGACCTGTTCCTGGGTCAGGGTTTTAGCACCCAGAATATGGCCCTTTTTAAATTCAGCTGGTTGGCGAATATCTAACACCACAGCCTCAGAACGATTCATCAACAAAGTAACGTCGTGGGTCCCCAACTCTTTGACCGGCGATAAATGACTATTGATGAAGCTATAAAGCAACCAAAGGAACAAAACCACCCAAATTGTTGCCAACATTGGATGATTCCCGATAAACTCAACGAACTGCTGCATAATCTGACTAAAACCTTAAAGTTAAGCAGTGACAATTAAAACGACTGCAAAGTATATAGATTTTACGTTCAGACGCCAGAGGTGTTCCGCATTCAATGTTAAAAACAAGCCCAGAACAGTCCTTTTCTGACGCTTTCCCGTCACTGCTGACACTTTTGCTGTTGTTAACACTCAGCCTGAACGCTGGCGCGCAAACCCAGGACGATTTGAAATCCATTCAGGATGAAATCAAATCCCGTCAAACCAATCTCAATGCCAAAGTGCGCACCGCCGAGAGCCTGCAACAACAATTAAAAAATGCGGAACTGGAAATATCGCAGCTCACTAAAGCCAGCATTATCAGCGCTCAGGAATTAAAGCTCGTTCAGGCAGAACAGCGGCAATTGCAAAACAAACACGATACCCTGACGGCGCAGAAGCAAACCCAACTGAGGTTATTGGCCAACCAGATAAAAAGTGCCTATCTGGCCGGTGACCACGATTACACCAAGCTACTGCTCAATCAGGAAAGTGCCGGAAAATTCGAACGCATGTTGGTGTACTACCAATACCTGAACGATGCCCGTAAAGCGCAAATTGATAGTTTTACCCAACTGATTGCAGAACTGCAAAAAACCGCTGCAGCACTACAGGAAAAACAAACCCAAATAGAGCAACTTCAGGCTCAGCAGCAAGCGCAGCAACAGGCGCTGAAACAACAGCAAAACAGTCGTGAAATCGCCCTGAATGAAATTCAAAAAACCATCAATAGTGACGCCGAACAAATTGAACAACTGCAGATAAACGAACAACAGCTCAGCAATGCCATTGCAGAAGCCCTGGCTCGTGAGGCTGCCAGAAAAGACATAGCCTTAAGTGGCCTGAACAGCGCCAAAGGTAAATTGATCAAACCGGTTAACGGAAAATATCGACGTTTGTTTGGCAAACGCCGGCAGGGCCAGGTACGCTGGAAAGGCGTTATTTTTGAAGCCCCGCAAGGCCGGCCGGTGAGCGCCATTCACCAGGGTAAAGTCATCTTTGCAGACTGGTTAAAAGGCATGGGCCTGGTAACCGTTATCGATCATGGTGCCGGATATATGAGTCTGTACGGACACACTCAGGCCCTGTTAAAACAGGTTGGTGATGTGGTAGAAGGGGGAGAAACTATCGCATTAGTGGGGCAAAGCGGCGGTCAACAAAGCGCCGGACTGTATTTTGAGTTGCGCCACAAAGGCGCGGCAATCAACCCCAGCAACTGGCTGGATCTGTAACGGGTTTTCGCCAAATAAGCAGCTTATTTAATCAATTTTTTGGCAAACTATCTCTGCGTATTGAAACTCATACCTGTAGCAGCCCCATTGTGTTAAAAAATCTGTCATAAAATGGTTTTTCTTGTAGACAGGCGATCCCGAGCTCTTATAATGGTGCTGTTGCCGTGCAATAAAAAATAACACCAAGATTTTGTATCGGCAGGAAGTCGAACTTCATTAGCAGACATTCTCTTTACGAAGATAGTGTTGTTAATGACCGGCTTTCATTTAATCGACCCGAATTTTAATAACAATAACAGAGAAAGATTCAACGAGTCGTGCGCTGCTATGTTAAGTTATTAAACGCTATATTCCGGCTTAGGAATATAGCGTTTGTCTTACTCAACAACCAGGCCAATGCTGTACCCGCAGACGGCAGAAGCCGTGTTTTCCCCAAAATCCTCAGTAAACATAATGATCTCAGGCGCAAGCCATTCATGCCGGTTTGGTTTTTGCTTGCCCTGCTGGCACAACCACAAAGCCTGCACGCCGCTGAAATAGCCCTGATCATTGATGACATGGGTAACAGCGACACTGATGGTGTTGCCTTCAATCTGCCGGAGCAAGTGGCGTTTGCCATTTTACCGCACACGCCCCATTCTAAGAAATTTGCCCTGACCGCCGCCGGTGAACAGCGCGATGTGTTGGTGCATATGCCCATGGAAGCGCTGTCAGGCCTTAACATGGGACCAGGCGGTATATCTTCAGAAATGTCAGAAAGCCTGATAAGGCAACGGCTAACCGAAGCTTTTGAATCCGTGCCACAGGCCATTGGCTTTAACAATCATATGGGCAGCAAACTCACGCAGCTCACTGCACCAATGCAGACCACCATGGAATTCCTAAACTTCCGTCATCTGTTTTTTTTAGATAGTCGTACCACCCGTTACAGCAAGGCTGAACACATAGCGAAAGACTTTGGTGTACCGACCGTGCGTCGCCATGTTTTCCTGGATCACGTACAGGAAACTCAGCATATCGATTATCAATTTCGTCGACTGCTACGCAAAGCTAAAAGAGACGGTTTTGCCGTAGGCATCGCACATCCGCACAAGGTGACCCTGGAATATTTGCAGGCGGCATTACAGGCCCTGGATGAAGAAGGTATAAGACTGATCTCACTGAGAGACAAACTACCGCAGACGCCAAAACAGTGGGCCTGGAACCAGAACAGTCAATACAGTCGCTAGTTCAATGTCCCAATTCAGACACTTTGGCCGCTAATCCGGATAAATTCAGAATATCCTCGTCTGCAACTGCATTAAATTCTTTTACTGCCGCACCAGGCATACCCCACACAACACTGGACGCTTCGTCCTGAACAAAGGTCCTCATCCCCGCTGCACGAATACGCGCCAGTGCCTGTGAGCCGTCTTTGCCCATTCCTGTCAGCAGGATCGCGATGGCCTTGCCGTTTCCCTGCTTCGCAACGGAATCAAACAAAACCTGGACGCTTGGTCGGTGCAAATTTACCGGCTCGTTATCGTGTACCACCGTGTCAAAACCCACCGCGTTTTGGCGCACTTCGAGATGTTTGCCGCCTGGCGCAATATAAATATGCCCCTGACAGACTGGCTCATTGTGCCGGGCTTCTTTGACCGTGAGTGGCAATAAGGCATTCAGTCGGTTGGCATAAGATTCTGTGAACCTGCCCGGTAAGTGCAATGCCACCAGCACCGCCTCCTTACCGCTAAATCGAACCTGAACCAGGAGTTCCTTTAACGCTTCCAGGCTACCGGTGGACCCCCCAATGGCGATAATTTTTTTCGCGGGCCTGAGCTCTGATTCGCTTGCTCCGGTGCGCGGTTCGACTTGCCGGGATATCGCCGGCTTGTGACCGGAGGATTGCCCACTGAGCTTTTTACTGATCGCTTCAAGTGTGGATTTAGAAACACTGGAAGCCGCCAGCACTTTATTGATGATCTCTTGCTGATATTCCCCCATGATCCGCGACAAATCGTTGGGCTTCGCCACAAAATCAATGGCACCTGACTCCAGCGCCTGCATAGTAATTTGCGAACCTTCTGAGGTAAGTGTAGAAATCATAACCACCGGTGTCGGGCGAAGGCGCATCAGATTCTTGAGAAACGCGATACCATTCATTTTTGGCATCTCGACATCCAGAGTTATCACATCGGGATTGAGCTGTTTGATTTTCTGTCTGGCATCGTAGGGATCTTCAGCGCTACCCACAACCTGTATCCGGGCATCTGACGACAGCAAACAGGTTAAAACATCACGAATAAGTTGCGAATCATCAACGATGAGTACTTTTACTTTGTGCATCGGCATTTTTTAATCAAACAAATCGATTTCACCCACTTCAATGTGAGAGGTATCGATACGGCTTTTATATCTGGTTTCACGAATGGCAATGGTGTCATTGTGCATATGTTGCAGCTTTTTCACCATCACTTTGCCGGTTTTTGGGAAAAAATTCACTTTTCTGGGGTGAGGCCCCCCTAAATCTGCAGCAGCCAGTTTATAGCCTTCCATCACCATAAATTTATGCAGAAACTTTATATTTCTTTCACCCACTGATGTCATTTGTTTAATGATCTGCCCCCCGCCGAATGCCTTAAACACGATTTGTGATTTATCGGCACCGTTGCGCAGTAAATCGTTGATCATGCGCTCCATGGCAACATCGCCATAGCGGAAGGATTCACTCATCAAGTCTTCCGCATCATTACTGCTGTTGGAATTGGGCAACATGAAATGGTTCATGGCGCCGAGTCCCGTGGTCTGCTCATAAATGCACACAGAAATACAGGAACCCAGTACAGTGGTGATCATTTCATCATTGCGGGTTACATAATATTCACCGGGCAGGATCTTCGCGGCCACCAGGGAGGCAGACTTATCCACGTAGCGATTAATGGCCTCGAAGCCCTTCATACAGGGCTGCACCTCTGGGTAATGGCGCAATGTCATGACGGTTAACCTCGTTTTCGATAAATCGTTTTTCCGACACTGTCAAAATCATCATTTATCTTATGCAGTGTTTCAGAGTGTCCCAAAAACAAATGCCCGCCGGGTGTCAGGTGCTCCCAATATTTTTGTGCTAAGCGTTGTTTTTTTGGAAAGTCGAAATAGATCAACACATTGCGACAAAAAATAACATCATACTTTCGGTTTAGTTGCCACTCATCCATCAGGTTAAGTTGTTGAAAATCAATCAAATTACGGTATCTTTCCTTAACCCGACATTTATTTAAATTCACTCCTTTGCCCTTGCGAAAGAACTTTTTTTTCACCGCCAGGTCGTAGTTTTCGATCGCTTTTAACGGGTAAATACCATCGGCCCCCGTTTGTAAAACACGGGTATCCAGATCGGTTGCCGTGATATGTAATTTAATGTGTTTTTGCTCACAAACTGGCATCAGATTGAGCACAATAGAATAGGGTTCCTCCCCCGAAGAACACCCTGCGGACCAGATATTAAATTCACTGACCGATAAACTCGCCAGGTGTTGCTTTAAGTAGTCAAAATGGTGCTGTTCACGGCCAAACGAAGTCACATTAGTAGTAATACAATTGATAAATTCTTTAAACTCCTGTGCATCTTTTTCCACCATGCTCAGGTAGTCTTTAAAATCGTTGAGACGATGAAAGCGCAGACGCTTGGTCAGGCGCGCATAGTACATATCGTATTTTTCATCGGTCACCGTGATACCGGACCAGTTATTCGCCAGTTCCCTGAGTCGATTAAAGATTTTCCGGTTATAGCCGAATTCTTTTTGCGCTATCACAACTCACCTTTATGCTGAATGTTGATACTGAGCAAAAAAATCTGCCATACCCGCAGTGTAGAAGTACTGTTGTAATTTGGGATGCACCGCCACGACATTCACCTCAACACCTTTAAAGGCCAGTTGTTTTAGTAAGCTATACAACAACTGTACGCCGGCAGCATCGGCATCCTGGGTGTCGCTGGCATCTACCTGCAGTGCATTGGGCAGCTTACTGAACAGCAAACGCCATTCATCATGCAGAGTTTCAATACTGTGTATGGTTAGCCTCTCAGGGACTTTCAGGCGGCAAAGTTGGTTTTCAATCTGATAGGTGCTGGCAGTCGTTGGTTCCGGTTCGCTTCCTGACTCAGGTGTCTGAGCGGGCAAACTTTCTGTTTCGGTGGGCGTCACTGTCTGCCCTTCTTCATCATCCTGCAACCATTCCAGAGGGTCATGGCCCAACCCCATTTCGGCTTCACTATCGTCTGCAAGAGTCTCTTTTTTGTCCGTCATTCGCTTCACCTGTTGAGAATTAGGTCTGCCAGCTCTGAAAACTCCCGACTGGCTTTACTGTGTGGTGACCAGGCAAGTACCGGCCTGCCATAGCTGGGACTGGTTGCAATGGCGCTACTTTCTTCAATATAAACAGGCACCAGGTCATCCGGAAAATAACGTCTGAGCTTGCTCAGTACGTCATCACTTAATCGCCGCCCCTGCTGTAACCGGCTAACCACAACCCAGTGCTTTTGGTATTTGCCAATCATGCGTTCAAAATTTCGCATGGTAGCCATCATGGTAGACAACCCCGACATACCAAAAAAATCAGGCGTGACAGGGGTCAGCAACTCAGTGGCCATAGCCAACGCATTCACCACCAAAAAGCCCGACGCGGGGGGACAATCCAACAGCACCAGATCGCAATCCGGCACGCTGCGTTTTAAGGCCTTTTTCAATATCAGCCCCCGGCCCTTACCCATTGGGGTTGATTCCAGTCTCTGCAACCCAGGCCCTGCGGTAATAAAGCCCAGTTCGGGTGACAGGGTCTGGATCACGTCAGTGAGTTCACTTTTGCCATTGAGCACCCGGTCTATGCCTGCGCGATTATTTTGAAACAGGCCAAAATATTGGCCAAGTTGTGCCTGCGGGTCCAGATCAATGGCCAATACCCGTTTCCCCTTCTGACTCAGGGCATAGGCTAAATTGGCACAGATGGTGGTTTTCCCTACACCGCCTTTCTGATTTACACAGGCAATCACTCGCATTGCAATCACTCAGACCAGGGCGGCTTGCTGTTGCACTATGGTTTTCAGATCATCAAATTTTTCGGTTTCAAAGATGGATTCAAGCGACAGCATCACCACAATTTTATCCTGATATTTAAACATCCCGGTCATAAACTCAGTGCTCACATTGTTGCCCAACCTGGGCGATTTTTTGATCTCTGAAAGTGACACCGCAATGACATCTGACACTGTGTCTACCACTATCCCCACCAGCATTTCATTACCTGGTTCCCCCACTGACACCACCACCATTACGGTTTGTTTATCAATGGGCTTCGCGGTGTAACCGAATATATCGCGCAGGTCCAGTATGGGCACCATGGCATGGCGAAAATCAATCACCCCCATACAATGGCTCGGTGTATTGGGTAGTTTCCTGATCTCCCCCAAAGCGCGAATTTCCTGCACCCGGGTAATATCCAGACCGTAGATATTGTCTCCCAGGGTAAAGCTCAGTAGTTGTGCTTGGTTATCATTCATGATCAAAACTCTTCCCATTCATCATCTTCTGCCTGAGCTATCACACTGCGTCCGGGTTCAGTTTTTATTGCAGTTTTTGCCACGTCCGGTTTGCGCTCCTGAGCGAATGATGGCTTAGGCACGGGTTTGATTGCAGCATCCGCAACAGGTTTGAAATCGCGGCGCTGTTTGCTGACGGCAGAATCGGATTTTACAGCTTGAGGAACGGCACTTTGGGCCGCTACCGCCTTGTCATCCAGCTGGAAAAACGCCACCTGGGTGACCATTTCATCAACCTGCGTCAACGAGGCCTGTGCCGCCGAAGTCACCTGCTCTGACAGTGCCGCATTTTGCTGGGTGATATCATCCAACTGGGCCACCGCCTGATTAATTTCACCGACACCGGTAGCCTGCTCATTCGTGGCGTTTGCGATGTCATTAATAATATTCGACAGTGAATTGGCGTGCGAAAGAATGTCTTGTAAAGATTTACCACAGCGATTCACCAGGTCGCTGCCGGTATGAACCCGTTCGGAACTGACATCGATCAATTCTTTAATTTCTTTGGCCGATACCGCGGAGCGCTGCGCCAGATTGCGCACCTCATTTGCTACAACGGCAAACCCTCGTCCCTGCTCACCGGCGCGTGCAGCCTCGACCGAGGCATTCAGGGCCAACAGATTGGTCTGAAAGGCAATTTCGTCGATCACACTGATGATCTCAACAATGCGGTTGGAGCTCTCTGTTATCGCCGCCATAGACTGCATGGCTTCGGTGACGATAGATTCGCCGGTACTGGCTTCAGTTTGGGCCCCGATAGCAGCATCATTGGCCACTTTGGCGCTATCGGCAGTGGTGCGAATATTGGACGTTAATTGCTCCAGGCTGGCGGCGGTTTCTTCCAGCGACGACGCCTGCCTTTCTGTTCTTGATGAAAGCTCAAAGTTACCCTGTGATATTTCAGTATTGGCAGATTTGATTTCCTCGGAGGCACTTTTTATCTTATGCACTACCTGACCCAACTTTGTAATTGTTGTGTTGAGCGCACCCGCCACATCAGCAAACATACCGCGATACTGATTATCAATCTGAACCTGCAAATCCCCTTCAGACAACTTGTGTACACAGACACTCAAATCTCGCACAAAATGATTAATGGTCTGAGACAAGTCATTCAATCCTTTTGATATATTCAAGAAGAAACCCTGTTTGCCCTGCGTTGCAATTAATGCCCCCAGATTTCCCTGATTGACATCAGCCACCAGTTTTTCAACTTCCGCTTCGATAATTACCTGCTGCGTTATATCAGCCCACTCCACAACTGTGCCCAGTCGGGTTCCCTCATCGGACAACACCGGCGTTGCGATGAGATTAAAATGCCGAGGCCCAACTGAAATGTTGGTCTGATACGACTCCGTCAGGCGCTCCAGCATTTGTCGTTGATGGGCCGGGTTTTTATGAAAAATATCGATATTTTTCCCCAGGATATGGTTTGCATCAAATGCCGGTAATTCTTTGCGCAAATCCGCGTCGGCTTGCTGGAACATGGCGCGAACACTGTCATTGAGATAAACAACATTGTAGTCCTGGTCCGCTACCATCACGTTGGTGGTTACACTGTCTAACGCCACTTTTATGCGCGCATTTGCAGCGGCAATCAATGCCTGCTGATTTCGTTCGGTAATATCCAGCCACTCCAGGGTGGTCCCCAGGCGATTGCCTTTGGCATCAATGACGGGATTAACAGTCAATTCAAAGTGCAGGGTTCCGAGTTTGATGTCAGAACGGTAGGTGTCCTGTAATTCTGCCAGCAATTTGCGTTGATGCGCAGGATTTTTATGGAAGACATCAATATTCCTGCCTTCCAGCTTGTCGGCATCAAATCCGGCGTCCAGTAACCGAAACGCCTCGACATTGGCGCGCATCATGTGGCGCAAACTATCATTGAGATACAAAATATTCAGGTCATTATCTGCCAGCATGACATTGGTGCTGACATTGTCCAAAGCCACCTTCATTCGGGCATTGACCATTTCTTGCTGCTGTTGCTGTTTCAATAAGGTTAAATCCGCCCATTCCACAGAAGTACCGAGCCGCTCGCCCTGTTCATTGAAAATCGGATTAACTACCAGACTGAATGTCAGCTCCTGCACTGCGATTTCTGACTGGAATTCACCTTGCAGATCATCCAGTACGGCACGTTGATGCGCCGGATTGCGGTGAAACATATCGATGTTGGTTCCGATCAGTGTCGCGCAACTAAAGTCCGGGAAAACGCCTTTGAATTTATCTTCATTAGCTTTAAACATGGCCTGCAAGGTGCGGTTTATAAACACGATATTGTAATCGGCATCGGCCAACATGATGTTGGTAGACACGGTGTCCAGCGCCGAGGTTTTGCGCAGCATAAATTCCGCGCTGAGACGCTGTTGTTCCGCTTCGCTGACGTCCTGCCAAAGTAATGTGACACCCGATACCATGGGTTGGTCATGATTAAGCGATTTCAGTTGTACATTGAACTGACGATCAGCAAGACGCAGCACAATATTTTGCACCTGGGCGCGTTGGTTTAATGCAGATTTTAAGGCGCCATCGGCAATCAGGGTCTCCAGTTTCTGCCCTTTTAGCTGTGCAGGTTGGCGCACATTGAGCACCTTGAGATTGACCAGGCATTGAAAAAGACTGTCAGACATCAACTGTATTTCAGCCTCATTATTGAGCACCATAATGAGAGCGTTGCTGTGCAGTAATGCGGCATCCGTCAACAGTTGTTGGGCCTGACAGTGATCCAGTTCGCGCTTTACAGCGCTGTGCTGTGCGCTAATGTCATCGGCGAGCGCTTCAATCTGAGCATCGATCAACGCCAACTCACCGCTGTGAGGCGAAGGACTTTGCAGGGAAGTATAGTTTTGCACCCGCCAAGCGTGGCTGAATTCAGTCAGTTGGGCGCGGCAATGTTCAATAGCATTTTGCACGTTTTGGTGGCTGAATTTAAAGCTTAGCGCCATGAGCAATGCGGCCAGAGCAGACAATCCTGCCGCCCATAACAAGAACGGCGACTCAGGTGCCACTTGCCAGAATAAATACAAATTGATTGCCAATACGATGATAATCAAAATGCCCGTTAGTCTGGTATGATTGTTCATGCTTTCTGCCCCTAAACCGGTTCACTGTATCCGTGAGCCCACTAAATATCCAAATCGAGTAACGTATCAACGTTAAGTAAAATCACCATTTTTTCACCGTCATCAGCGATACCTGAGACATACGCCTGGTCAATGGTTAAATCAAAGTCCGCCGACAGCTGTGCGTTGTCGGTATCGGTTTGAATGACCTCAGATATCGCATCCACTACAATACCGATAGTTTTATTGCCTTCGTTTAGCACCACATCCATGATCAGCGTGACCGTTTCTGCGTCATAGTCGCGATAATCCAGCCCCAGTCGTAAACGCAAATCGACAATGGGAACGATAGCCCCTCTGAGATTTATCAGGCCATTGACATAAGCCGGCGAATAAGGAATACGGGTAGATGCCTGCCAGACCCGGATTTCCTGCACCCGCAGTATATCTACCGCATAATCCAGCCCGGCCAGTTTAAAACTTAACCATTCCGCCTTTGGCACATCTTGTTCGTCCAGATCCTCAAGTTCCTTTACATCCGTTGCTTCAATAGCTGTCATCAGTGCATCCTCACTCTGGATATAATGGCGCCAACATCTATGATTAACGCCACTGAACCATCCCCTAAAATGGTGGCCCCTGACAAGCCCTGGACTTTGGCATAATTCGCTTCCAAGGATTTCACCACCACCTGTTGATGATTGTTCAGCTCACTCACTAAAATACCGCATTGCTTACCATCACTTTCCACCACCACCACTAACCCCGTTTCGACCAGTTGTTGATGATCTACCTGACAACCAAACAACGCTGCAAGATTAAGGATAGGGATAAAGTTACCGCGCCATTTGAATGAAACATCGCGGTTGCCGACTTTATTTATGTCCTCGGGTTTCAGCTGAATACTCTCAATGATAGAAAGCATCGGGATAATGTAAGTTTCCTGGCCCACCTTGAGTAACTGGCCATCGAGAATCGCCAGAGTGAGCGGCAGGCGGATAGTGAAGGTGGTGCCTTCGTCGGCTATTGACCGGACATCGATGGTACCGCCCAATGCCCTGATATTGCGTTTCACGACATCCATGCCCACACCTCTGCCCGATAGATCGGTTACCGCCTCTGCAGTGGAAAAACCGGGCGCAAAGATAAGTTCGTGAATCGCCTGCTCGGTGAGATTGGCATTGGCTTTGATCACGCCTTTTTCAATGGCTTTTGCCTTGATCCGTTCGGTATTCAACCCGGCACCATCGTCGGCGATTTCAATAATGATATTACCCACCTGGTGGAACGCTTTTAAAGTGACCGTGCCGGTTTCCGGTTTACCCTTCGCCAGCCTGGTGGACCTGTCTTCTAAACCGTGGTCGACACTGTTTCTCACCAGGTGTACCAGTGGGTCGTTCAGCTCTTCGATAACCGTTTTATCGACTTCGGTGTTTTCCCCGATGATTTGCACGGCAATTGATTTATCCAGTTGCTTCGACAAATCCCGTACCATGCGCGGAAAACGACTGAAACAAAAGTCGATGGGTAACATGCGAATCCGCATCACCCCTTCCTGTAAATCACGCGTATGGCGTTCTAACTGCGATAAGCCTTCTGACAGACGTTCAAATTGCGGGTATTTTTCTTCATCGCCATAAATGCTGAGCATAGATTGAGTTATCACTAACTCACCCAGCAGGTTGATCAGGCTGTCGATTTTTTCCAGATCCACTCTGATGGACTGAGCCGCTCTTTTGGCTTTGCTTTTTGCAGGAACAGATGCATCTTGCGGTTGCGGATTTTCCGGTTGAGCCAACTCCTGTTCGGTCGCTGATACAGGCGGAGATGGTTCTTCAGTTGGGGGAATTACTGGTTCAGGAATGACCGGCGCGGGACTGGCCACGTCTTCAGGGGTATTTATAGGAGTGAACTGAAACTCAGCTTCATCTTCAATCCACATAAAGACATCTTTAAGGTCTTCTTCTGAGACGGAATTTTCCGACTTTAGCGATATTTGCCACAGACAGTAAATATGCGTGGGGTCAAGCTGTTCGAAATCCGGAATAGCACTGGTTTTACAGGTAACGCTGATGTCACCCAACTCGGCTAACTCATCAATATAACGCAGCGGATCATTACCGGTCATCATAATGCCGGGGTCCGGAGCAAACTCTATCAGCCATTCACTTCCCGCCGGGCCAGCGGGAACGTCCGAGGTCTCGGGACTGTTTGCTGCCACCATCTGGCCTGAACTGGGTGGCGCCAGCAAATGCTCCAGCTCAGTTTTAACACGTTGCATTCCAGCCAGGTTGATGGCGTCATCAAACTGGTAATGCGCCACCAAATTGCGCAAGACATCCAGCGATGAAAACAAACAATCCAGAATGTCCTGACTTATGCGCAATTGGCCGGAACGCACTTTATCCAGTAACGTTTCCATGACATGGGTAAACCCTGTCAGGCTGCCCATACCAAAGGTGGCGCTGCCCCCTTTTAAGGAGTGTGCAGAACGAAATATGTCATTGATGGTTTCAGCATCCATCGTTGATGCATCATCCACGTCCAACAAATTGCGCTCTATGGCATCAATCGCCTCTGCACTTTCGTCAAAAAAGACTGCTCTGAATCTTTCTAGCGGATCACTCATGGTACCGTCCAATCTGGAATATCAGTAAAATCACCCGAACAAAATTTGCACTATTAACAGGCACAGCCGGGACAAATTGCCCTGGCTATTTCAAGACTTTATTTACCACCGCAACTAATTTTTGCGGATCAAAGGGCTTCACAATCCAGCCGGTTGCGCCGGCGGCTTTGCCTTCCTGCTTTTTTTCAAGCCCGGACTCAGTGGTTAGCATCAGGATGGGGGTAAAGCGATAATTGTCAGCTTTGCGCAATGCACTGATAAATTGGATACCGTCCATGATCGGCATATTGACGTCAGAAATCACCAAATCAAAGTTATCTCCCATCGCTTTATCAAGCCCTTCCTGCCCGTTAACGGCCTCGGTTACATCAAACCCCTGCGCTTTCAACGTAAAGGCCACCATGGCCCGCATTGAGGCGGAATCATCAACCGTTAAAATTTTTTTCATCGTCTCTATTTCCTTAAGTCATTAACTGTTGCGGTTATTCTCACTGACCTGATTGCTGGCAACCGACCGCAAATTTTTTATTCAGAAACATTTTATTTCTTGGCGTGATAGCTAACTTCTACTATTTTCAAAGAGTACGCAATACGACTTTTGTTTGATTTTGGTAACAAGTGTAGTTAATAAATTTAATTATGCTTAATCTTGAACCTTACCAACATTGACTATTTTTTTAACCGGATGATACCTAACCGTACAGGGATTACTGTGAAATATAATGTACTGATCGCCGATGATGATGAACATCTTAGAGACTTGCTTAAAATGATGTTTCAGGACAGCTTTGCACTTCAGTTTGCAGAGCTGGCCGAAGAAGCCTTTCAACTTATCAACCAAACCCAATTTCAGTTCATCATTCTCGATATCCATTTACCCGACAAATCCGGCCTGGATGTCTGTCGACAAATCAATACCCTGCCGGAAGACAGCCGACCGCAGGTGGTTATTTTAAGTGGTGACAGCGATGATGCGACGGTCAAGGAGGCCTACGAGTTAGGGGTTGGTGACTATATTTGTAAACCCTTTAATGTCACTGCATTTCACGAACGTTTACTGCGTTTTTCAGCAGATTTGGAGAAGATCGCGGCTCTGGAACAGCAGGATGCGAATATTCACAGTGTTACAGAAACCGTGATGAAACAGGCGGCCTCCTATGGTAACGCACTGGAACTGGTGTCTAAATTAAACTCCTGTCACGATGCCCGGACCCTGTGTAACACGGTCTTGCAAAATCTGTTGCATCAGGGCTTCCACTGCGCCATCCAGGTGCGCTCGCAAGATGAATCACTGGCGATAGACGTGGATGTGACTGAATGCAGTGAAATTGAACTACAGATATTCGACCTGCTGAAATCCAAAGGGCGAATTTACAATTTCAGAAAGCGCTGCATTTTTAATGATGAGCATGTCTCTATTCTGGTTAAAAACATGCCGCACGAAGGCACCCAGAGCTATGACTCCATCTTAGATGTGGCCGCCAAACTGATACCTGCCATCAATGCCCGATATATTTCAATTTGCGAACATCGCTCCCTGGTGGCAGCAAAAAATGCCCTGACTCACACTTTGTCAGTGCTGTCAGAGGGTGTGGAACAAATGGAAGGCGAAAAACGCAAGCTGCTGGAAAACATCGAAATGCACATTGGACTGTCGTTTCATCAACTGGATTTAAATGAAGACCAGGAAGCCTTTTTCCTCAATCTGATCGAGCGGGAAATTCGCTCCCGGGAAGAGAGCAACAAACTGGATACCATTCAGCAGATGATTGCCGGTTGCGTGGATTCCATTCAAATACTGGAGCCGGAGGAGCAAGACAGTGGTCAGACCGACTCCCTCCAGGATGATATCGAGTTGTTTTAATACTCTGCGCAAGGCAGCCTGTCGGCTTGCAGAAAAGCACGGGCTTGCTGTGGGTAATTGGTAAACACACCATCCACTTTTAATTCACGGAGCCACACCAGCTCTGACAAGCGGTCAACCGTATATACATAAACCTCCAGCCCCAGATTATGGGCCAGATTGACATCCTCTGCGCGCAGGCAATTGATATCAAAGTGGATTGAAAACGCCTCCAGCGCATTGCAGGTAAACGCCATATCCAGCGGACTGGATGCCGTCAGCACCCCTAATTCATAACGCGTTGCCCGGCTGCCGATATCTGCCAGATAATGGTGATTAAAGGACGAAATTAAAATAGAACCCGGCACCATTTCCTCGCCAACCGCCTCATCGATAACCCTGATCAAGGCATCCGTATCCTGGATAGTTTTCAGTTCGATATTGACATTGACACGGGCGGCGATGGTGTTCAAAGCTTCGGATAAGGTAGGGATTTTTTGTCCGTGTGGCAACTGCACCTGCTGCATATGCACTTTGCTCTGTTGCCACAGCAAGGTATCTGCAAACAAAGGCAATACTCTGTCGTGCCACACATAAAACTCATCTTCCACCTGATAGACATCCAATTCGATTCCATCAGCCTGTTGCACAATGGCATTTTCAAATGCCATTAAGGTGTTTTCAGGGAACTCGCCACTGGCTCCCCGGTGGGCCCAGATTTTCATGGTTTAACTGTCCTGCTGACTGCTGTGTAATTTCTGCGCATTAATAGTTTCATACACGGCAGCGGAAATCACCAACAATCCACCAATCAGGGTTTGCCAGTCGGGTTTCTCATGCAACAGTACATAGGCAAAACCAACGCCATACAAGGGTTGCGCACAGGCAATTAAGGAGAAGGTTTTAGCCCGCAGGTGTTTCAGGCTTGAGGCGATCAGCGCGTGGGGTAAAGCCGTGAAAATACTACCTAATAACACCAGATAAACAGCCGTCTGCGCCGACATCTGCATGATCTGATCCGATGTAAACAACACCAGGCACAAAATAATCACCAGGGTTTGCAGTGCCATCGCATGGGCACCACTGTAGTGGGAAAAGTAGCGACGATGAATCAAATTGCGCAGTGAATACAGCAATGCCGAAGCGATACCCACCACAATGCCCAGGGTCACATCGTTTTGCAGTGAGACATCGGGCACAATTAACGCAATACCGATCAACACGACGACCGCACTGATAACGTCTTGCCAAACCAGTTTAATCTTCTCGAAAAATGGCTCCAGGAATACCGTGATCACCGGAAAGGTGAACATGGCAATCATACCCACCGCTACAGAGGAATACTGCATGGCTGCAAAATAGGTTACCCAGTGCAGCGCCATAATAACCCCAAGCAGGACGCCAATAGCCAGGTCTTTGTAGCTAAACAGGCGCAACGACTTACCGCTAATTTTGAGTAACAGTAACAAACAGGCGCAGGCCACCACCGACCTGCCAAAGGTAATATCCAACGCAGAGAGGGGAATAATCTTGGAAAACAGTGCAGTTACGCCTAATAAGACAACTGCCAGGTGCAAAGACCACAAACTTTTTTGCACATCTTCCATGCTTTAAAATAACTCCAGGAAAAACACCGCGCTATTATCTAACATTCAAAGGGGCTGATTGAGACCAAATACGCATTTCTTATATTTTGACCACAAGATGCCCCCGGATTGCTACGCTTCGGCGGGGGTTCCTGACACTTTTCCGCATTTTTGCCCTAAACGGGTAACATCACCGGCCTGAAAATCATCGAAGTCGATAGCCGATTTCTCAAAACACATCACTACGGTGGAACCCAGTTTAAAACGTCCCATCTCGTCGCCCTTTTTAAACTGCAGCGCAGTCGCGTTTTGTTCCGAGTAGTGCCAGCTGCGCACCTTCCTGCCTGCCGGTGGTGTTACCGTGCCCGCCCAGACAGTTTCGATACTGGCAACAATAGTGGCCCCCACTAAAACCATTGCCATTTTGCCTTGCGCAGTATTAAAAATCGCCACGACACGTTCGTTGCGGGCAAACAGACCTGGGACATTTTCAGCGGTCAGAGGATTGACCGAGAACAAATCACCAGGCACATACACCATGCTTTCCAGCGTGGCATCCATCGGCATATGAATACGGTGATAATCCTTCGGCGACAGGTAGATTGTCATAAAATCCCCATCAATAAAGGATTCGGCCATTTGCTGATCCCCGCCCAGTAACGCCGTCACACTGTAATTGTGTCCTTTGGCCTGAAATATCTGATCTTTTGCAATCGGCCCCATCTGACTAATGGCGCCGTCCACCGGAAAGATCATCGCATCGGGCTCTGCGCAAACCGGTCTGATACCGGCTTTTAACGGACGGGTAAAAAAGGCGTTGAAGGTTTCATAATCCCGGGGATCGGATTTTTCCGCTTCCGACATATCCACCTGAAATTGTTTAATAAAAACCTTGATCAAAGACGTAGTAATAACCCCCAAACGGGCGGCAGCCAGGTATCCCACCAGACGCGATACCAGATGCTTGGGAAAACAATATTGCAGTGACACCTTTAAGTTATCAGACAGCACCGTAAAATCCTTAAATGTTGAAAACGGTGCGAATAGTACCTTATTTTCTGTCTACTGTTGAGTGAGAAGGTCGCTGCTCTGCCATAGTTTTTAAGATGCTGTGATAATTATCAAATCGCTGCTGATTAATTTTGCCCTGCTCCACAGCTTCCCGCAGCAAACAGCCAGGATCGTCAAGATGTTTGCAATCCCTGAATTTACAGCCGCCCAGGTATTCGCGAAACTCGCGAAAGCACCAGGTTACGCGTTCTTCGGGCAGATGCCATAGGGCAAACTCGCGCACTCCGGGGGAATCGATTAACTGTCCACCTTTTCGGAACTTCAGTAATTTTGCACTGGTGGTGGTATGTTGCCCCAGCCCGCTCATTTCTGAAATATCGCCTATCTGTTCTTCGGCCTCCGGCAACAGCGCATTCACCAGGCTGGATTTCCCTACGCCCGACTGCCCCACAAAAATACTCACTTTTTTATCCAGCAATGCTTCAAGTTCATCCACGCCCTGGGCGGTTTTACAGCTGAGTAAGATCACCTGATAACCAATTTCCCGATAGAGGGTGGTCAGGTTTTCCACTTCTTCTGTGGTCTGTTCATCCGCCAAATCAATCTTATTGATTAGCACCACCGGCTCAATACCAACATCTTCTGAGGCCACCAGATAACGATCGATTATATTGGCGGACAATGCCGGTTTTAACGAACTGACAATTAAAATCTGATCTATATTTGCGGCAACGGGCTTAACACCATCGTAAAAATCAGGACGAGATAACAAAGACTTTCTTTCGGATACGGCCTCAATAACTCCCCTGATGGCAGATCCAGAATCCTTGCTACGCCGAAACAACACCTCGTCACCACATACCACGCTGTCGATCGTGCGACGAATGTGGCAGCGGGTCACTTCCCCGTTATTATCTCTGACATCGGCATGTTGTCCGAATCGCCCAACCACCACGCCGGGTTCTTCTTCCTGCAGGGAATCGTCTTGCGGTAAAGCCTCAGCTTTATTCAGTTTTTTCGACAAATTTTTACCAACCTGGCGCTTTTGTCTGTGTGTCAGTTTATTTCTTTTTGCCACTTTGCTGCTAAATTAAGTATAGTAAACGGGTATTTGCTTTATCATATAAGCAAAACTGGGTTTGAATTTAGTTGTCACAATCAACATAGTACCGATTGCATTTAGGGAAAGACACCATAAATTGCAGTAATTGTGTGAATCTTGGCGGGTAGTGCATGTCATATAGCGAAAATAATTTAGTCTGGATGGATCTGGAAATGACGGGGTTAGATCCTGACATCTGCAAGGTATTGGAAATTGCCACTATCGTGACAGACTCACAGCTCAATGTGATTGCAGAAGGGCCAGTTATGGCCATCCATCAATCCAATGAATTGCTGGACGGCATGGACGAGTGGTGTGTAAAAACCCACGGTGAATCCGGCCTGACAGAACGTTGCCGCCAAAGTGATATCAGCGAAGACATTGCGGTACAACGCACCATTGAATTCTTAAGTCAGTACGTGCCAGAAGGGGTTTCACCTTTATGCGGCAACAGCATCAGTCAGGACCGACGCTTCTTACAAAAGCATATGATTGAACTGGAAAAGTTCTTTCACTATCGCATTATCGACGTCAGCAGCGTAAAAGAGCTGGTCAGACGCTGGAAGCCCGAAGTACTGAACGGATTCCACAAAAAAGGCACGCACCTCGCCATAGATGACATTCGCGAATCTATTGCAGAACTGCAATATTACCGCCAGCACATTTTTAACATCTGACGTTTATTCAATCAGTAATAACAGTTTTTTTCGAATTATTGTCACAAAGCACTTGCACACCCCTATTTTTTTTGTACAATGCGCACCCGCTTTTGAAGGAAAGCGGTTGATGTAAAATGGTTACGCGGGAATAGCTCAGCTGGTAGAGCACAACCTTGCCAAGGTTGGGGTCGCGAGTTCGAATCTCGTTTCCCGCTCCAATTTTCATCTGAAACCGTACCAAATACGCGGGACCAATTTGTCAGGAACAAATTGGAACAGCCGACAAGCTGGCCCGAAGGGCAAACTACAGGAAGTAGTTTGTAATAGCGAAGCGAAAACGCTCCGCCGCAAATCGAATCAGTCCAGAATCGATTTTAAAGGAAGTCTCAATACGCGGGAATAGCTCAGCTGGTAGAGCACAACCTTGCCAAGGTTGGGGTCGCGAGTTCGAATCTCGTTTCCCGCTCCAAATTCTCTTTTTTCACTCCAATTCTAAATCGACACAGGATAAGCCCTGCAACGCCTAAAAACCGTTTTTTAAGCAACACGGTTAACAATTAACTGTCACCCGGGCGTGCCGGATCACATTTTCGCCTTTTCGCTTAATTAGTCAAACCATCAAAATAAGCATCTGCTTTCACATCTGGTAACAAATTAGCAAGACATTCAGTCAAAATTTAAAATAAATGACAAAAAATTTGAATAATTGACGAAATGCATAATTATTTAATATACGGGTTCACTAATTTAGCGCACAGAGCACCATTGTGATGCAACCGCTATCAGGCAAGGCGTTTGAAAACAGCACGGCATTAATCCAACGTTCCATTTTGGTGCAGGGCAATATTTGCCATGAATAATCCTTCATCAAATCCCGGCACAAACAGAATAAATATTCGAATAATTCCCCATATACGCAATAAACACACTAATTCTGGACTTGATCAAGGCCCCAAAAATGCTAATTATCCTTTAGTGGGAATAAAGAAACTTAAAATAACAACAATAAGAATAACGCAGCATTTGTAACAAAATGTTGCTTTTAGCAATTGAAGACACGACACACTCTCAGGAGCACACCATGAAAAAATTTGCCTTGTCCCGGCTAAATACCGCCATTGTGAAAGGGCTATGCTATAGCTCAATGGCAGCAACCCTGGCGATAGCCCCCAACGCCCTTGCCCAGGAAGAAGAAAACGACGAAATCGCCAGTGTAGAACGCGTGATGGTGACAGGTTCACGTATAGCACGCGATCCTAACCTGGCCAGCCCTTCACCGGTGCAGGCAATTGACGGCAAAGATATCCGTAACTCCGGTGAATTCTCTATCACCGATGTAGTCAATGACATTCCGGCACTATTTAGCTCCACCAATTCAGAAAGTGGTAATGATGGCGATACCGCCTTCGAAGAAGGGGCAAATATTCTGAACCTGCGAGGTTTGGGCTCCAGAAGAACATTAGTCTTAGTGAACGGACGGCGCCATGTTGGTGGTTCCGGAGGAAGCGCAGCGGTAGACGTTGGCTCCATCCCTACCAAATTAGTGGACAGCGTTGAAGTACTGACCGGCGGCGCGTCGGCTATCTACGGTGCAGACGCGGTAACCGGTGTTGTAAACTTTATACTGAAAAAGGATTTTGAAGGTTTCGACTTCGACGTGCAGCAAGGTATCTCTTCAGAGGGCGATTCAGAACAACTGCAACTTTCAGCAACCTATGGCCTTAATTTCGATAACGATAAGGGTAATGTCGCAATCAATGTAGAATATGCCGACAGTCAAGGCTTAAGAGCCAAAGAACGTGACAATGGCGTATTTGTGGGCTCAGGACGAGACTGGGGAAATCCGGCAAAAAGATTTCAGATTGGCCAGATAGATGCTGCCACTATGCCAAATTTCGCCCAGTTTTATAATCCGAACAACGGCTTTGTTAATTATGGCCACGCCATTCCCTCTGCTGAAGACTTTATCGACTTTTATTCAAATTTATATGGCAGCGCTCCCAACCTGACCGATGCAGAAATGGCATTGATAGCCGCAGCGGCGGCGGCTCCCAGCCGCGCAATTTTACCGGGGCGTACCTTCCCCTTCACTTCGGGTTATGGCTATATTGTGCCAGGAAACGGTAATACCTTTGCAGGCTTTGACGAATTTACCAACGTTGACCTGAACAACAATGGTGTACCGGACTGCCTTGATACCTGGTCTGGATTTAACAGTTCCAACACAGCTTATGACGCCCCGCTCGGTGACAGTTTTGGTAACATTGGTGGTTGTTGGGTGGTGGACCCCAATGGATCATATCGCGTGATTCAGGATGGTCTGGTAGCCGGTGGCTCGGGAACAGAAGGTTTTGGTGGCGATTCATTCAATACCATACAGCAGTTCGACAGTTTCCTGTTGACCCCAGAAGAAAAAATTAACGTTAACCTGATAGGAAATTATGAGCTGGGTTCTTCATCAGAGCTCACCTGGGAATTGAAACATGCCCATCAGGAAACACAAAGTACCACGCAACCCACTTCTTTCTGGGATCTGTTGCGCGGCGCGCCGGACAACCCGTTTTTGCCGGAATTCATTCGTCCTGTCGCTCAGGAAATTGGCGGTGTGGCAATTACTATCGATCCCATCGGTATAGGGTCCGGTATTCAGACCCATGAGAGAACAACAACCCGTGCAGTACTGGGAATCAATGGTGAATTTGAGAACGGCTGGACTTATGACGCCAGTATCGTTTGGGGTAAATTTGAACGCGAAAGTGAAATAGAAAATGCAGTTATCGTGGACCGTTTCATGGCGGCGATTGATGCTGTAACCGATCCGACTACCGGGGATGCCACATGCCGTGTCAATGTCGATGCCGACGCCCCAGCTCAGGGCACGCCGTTTAATATTCCGGACTATGACCCAGGCTACTACACCTTTACACCAGGCGATGGCAGTTGTGTACCGTTAAACATCTGGGCAGGAGCCAGTGGTATCACGCAGGGCGCAGTAGACTGGTTAACCACTACCGAGCGCGACATGATTGAACTGGAACAAACCGTTTATTCGGCATCAATCTCCGGTGATTTATCCGACTGGTTCGAGTTACCGGCTGGCCCAGTCGTATTCGCTGCGGGTGCTGAATACCGCGAAGAAGAATCATCTGTAAGTTATGATGACTGGCAATTGGGTAACCTGCCTGCAGGTAACCCCTATGGCACAGGAGTGAATGTTTCTGAGGTATCAGGCAACACCAAACTCACCTTCCGCCCGAAAACAACTACCCGCAATGAAGTCGGTGAATACGACGTTTACGACCTTTTCATGGAAGTTTCGGTTCCGCTACTGGAAGGTAAAACCTTTGCCGAGGAACTGACCGTTGACGCCGCGATACGCTATTCCGATTATTCCACCATTGGCTCTTCCAGTACCTGGAAAACCAACTTGCGCTGGGCTCCCTATGAAGATTTAACCTTCCGTGTCAGTATTTCTGAAGCGGTGCGTGCGCCTAACATTACCGAACTCTATGGGCCTGAAATTGGTACCACCTTCCGCCCTGCCGATCCCTGCGCCAGAGCACAAATTGACGCACTGCGCGAAGGTGGACAAACGACCCTGGCAGACCAGACACAAGCCAACTGTGTCACCTACTTTAATGGCATTGGACTGGACCCTTTCGATGACGAAGGCAATTATACCTTTGACGATCCGTTATCAGCGGCGTTCGGTGGTGTAACCGGGGGTAATGAAGAATTGCAGGAAGAAACGGCAGACACCAAGACCATCGGTTTTGTGTTCCGTCCGGAATTTCTGGATGGGTTCAATATGACTTTTGACTATTGGAGTATCGAAATAGAAGATGCGATTTCCGAAGTGAGCGGAGACGACATTGCCAGAGGCTGTTTTGAAGGTCCTGCACTGAATCAAAATTTCTGTGAGTTACTGGGCAGAAACGATGACGAAAATTCCATATTCTTTGGTGGCTTTAACTTTATGAGAGCCACATCGATTAACTTCGCCAAGTTGGAAACCGACGGCTACGACTTTTCATTCGGCTATGACTTCACCTACGGTGAGCATGAATTTGATCTGACCCTGGCTGGAACCAAGGTGAATGAACTGAATCAGTTCAACGATCCGCTCAATCCAGAGGCAGTAGATGTGGAGCTGGGGGAAGTACAACGTCCTGAGTGGGCAGGTAACTTTAACCTGGAATGGACCACAGGAGATCTGACAGTGGGTTGGCAAACCCAGTATCAGGGCGAGCAGTTAGTTAACTTTGTGGAAATCGACACAGCAATGTCTCGTTATGGCAGCGCCGTGTTTATGGATGAAGTTTACCTGCATGACGTAAACTTCTCCTATCAGTTAAGCGATGAGCTATTGGTTTACGGCGGGGTTAACAACCTGACGGATGAAGAACCTTTTATTACCTCATATGCGACACCTGTCAGCATCAGAGGTCGGTACTTCTTCCTGGGATTAAACTTCAGCATTGAGTAATTAAAATCACCTCGATTAACAATCAAAGCCCCGCCCAATCCGGCGGGGCTTTTTGTTTAGATACAAACCATTCTGCATCGCTTTAAACTGTCAAAAAAAGTTCTAAAAAAAAGCCCCTTTTGGGGTTTGACTCTTGCCCGTTTTCGGCCTAAAAATTCACTGTACTTTGACAATATATATTTATCAGGAATTTGCATTATGGCTAAGGCAACCCGTTCTGATTTATTAACTCGCGCATACCATGATCCGAAGAATTACCCCTACGGCTTTTCCCGCTCCGGCGATTTCTCTATCTCTGAAGCGAAAGCCCTGAGTCACTATGGTACGCTGATAAACGCGTTGCTTTCCGGCTCGTTAAATCCGGAGAACGATGAAGATTTCAATCTGATTGCGGTGGCCAGCGGCCAAAAAGAACCCGCGAATACCACAGAAAAAGCCTGGGTTAAATATATGGCTCGCATTGGTCGGCCTCGCACGGCCAGTATTTATGGCAAGCGGGCCAATGTGGAAGACAATGATGAAGATAGCGTTAGTCTGGGCGCCGATGAGGACATCGACATCGACACTAACGAAGAATAACCAGCCTAACTTTCATCAAAAGCTTAGGACCACAGCCTAAAATTTAGGATTACAAAGGGGTGAAATAGGACATTCATCCCATTTATACTGAATATTAGGATACAAATCTCACTTTTATTCCTTTCCAGGTTTCTTATTCAAACTCAGTCCCGTAAGATCCGCCCAAACCCTAAATAATTACCTTATCAGGAGAGAGTATCCGTGGAAATGATGTCCGGTGCCGAGATGGTCGTAAGGGCACTAAAAGATGTTGGTGTTGAATATGTTTTTGGTTACCCAGGTGGTGCCGTACTTGACATATATGACGCCCTCTTTGCTCAGGACGATGTTAAACACATTCTGGTTCGCCACGAGCAGGCTGCTGCTCACATGGCCGACGGTTATGCCCGTTCAACAGGAAAAACCGGTACCGTACTGGTTACTTCCGGTCCGGGTGCCACCAATACCATTACCGGTATTGCGACGGCCTACATGGACTCCATCCCCATGGTGGTGCTGTCCGGTCAGGTTCCTTCGCAGCATATTGGTGAAGATGCGTTCCAGGAAACAGATATGGTGGGCTGTTCTCGTCCCATCGTGAAACACAGCTTCCTGGTAAAAAAAGCGGAAGATATTCCGGTAGCGATCGCCAAAGCCTATTACATTGCGAATTCTGGTCGTCCTGGTCCGGTGGTTATCGATTTGCCAAAAGACATCGTCAATATTCAGGAATCTCACCCGTACGAATACCCTGAAGATTTCTCAATTCGCTCCTATAACCCCACAGAAAAAGGGCACAACAAGCAGATCAAAAAAGCGGTTGAAGCCATTAAAGCGGCAAAACGCCCGGTGGTTTACGCCGGTGGTGGTGCCCTGGGGGCCAGCAGAAAACTGATCAAACTGGCCGAAATGCTCAATGCCCCGGTAACGAATACCCTGATGGGCCTGGGCGCGTTCCCAGGCACCCATGAACAATTTGTAGGTATGTTAGGCATGCACGGCACCCTGGAAGCCAACAAGACCATGCACAACGCCGATTGCATTATTGCACTGGGTGCCCGTTTTGATGACCGGGTTACCAATAATGTTGAGAAATTCTGCCCTTACGCCAGAATTGTGCATGTGGATATAGATCCCACCTCTATTTCGAAAACGGTCAACGCCCATATTCCCATTGTCGGTGCGGTAGACAAAGTCCTGAGTCAGTTTTTTGATCACCTCAAAGACATTGACCAGGACACGCAAAAAGAGAAATTGCAGGATTGGTGGAAACAGATACGCCAGTGGCAATCCAGAAAGTGCCTGAACTACGCCACCGCTTCCGAGGTAATTAAACCCCAGGAAGTCATTCAGTCTTTGTATAAGCATACCGATGGCAAAGCTTATGTCAGTTCCGATGTGGGCCAGCATCAGATGTTTGCCGCCCTGTATTACCCCTTTGATAAACCACGCCAGTGGATTAATTCCGGCGGTTTGGGCACCATGGGGTTTGGTTTGCCAGCGGCAATGGGCGTGCAGTTTGCACACCCTGATGCCATATCCGCCGTGGTAACCGGTGATGGCAGTATCCAGATGAATATTCAGGAGCTATCTACCTGTCTGCAATATAATTTGCCCATCAAGATCATTTCTCTGAACAATCGCGCGTTGGGCATGGTGCGTCAATGGCAGGACATGATTTACAAAGGGCGTCATTCTCATTCTTACATGGAATCAATGCCGGATTTTGTGAAGCTTGCCGAAGCCTATGGCCACGTAGGTATGCGCGTAGACCACCCCAGTGAACTGGACGATGCCATGGCACGCTGTATGGCCATCAAAGACAAACTGGTGTTTATGGACATTCGGGTGGACCAAAACGAGCACGTATACCCCATGCAAATTAAATTCGGTGCCATGGATGACATGCGCTTGAGCAAAACGGAGCGTACCTAAATGAGACGTATAATTTCGGTATTATTGGAAAACGAACCCGGCGCGCTATCCCGCATTGTAGGCCTGTTCTCACAGCGTGGATTCAATGTTGACTCCTTATGTGTCACCACCACCACGGATCCAACGCTGTCCAGGATCACTATCACCACCCATGGCGATGACAAAGTGATCGAGCAGATCACCAAGCAAATCAATAAACTGGTGGATGTATTTAAGGTCATGGACCTGACAGAGGGCAGCCATCTGGAACGGGAGTTAATGTTGATCAAGGTGGCCACACCCAACGAACACATTCGCGCAGAAGTAAAGCGTATGGCAGATATCTTTCGTGGCAACATCGTCGATGTCAGCGCCCGTAACTATACCATTCAGTTAACGGGCCCCAGTGACAAGCTGGATGCCTTTATTACCACAGCCACTGAACTTACCGATGTGTTAGAAGCAGCCCGCACCGGGGTTTGTGGTCTGTCACGCGGCGACAAAGCGCTGAAAATCTGATTTATGAGGGGGATTGTCCCCTCATACCTTCCTCTGCCAGCAGGCATATATCACAAATATTCGTAACAGGCTTGTAAACAGACATCAATTTCAGCGCGTTTTAGGATGTTTATCCTAACAATTACCCCGCTTTAATAGATGCATTTTGCATATGGAAAATATTTTTAATTCCAATAGGAAATATAACAACTGGTAATATCGCTAAATATCAAAGACTTAGCTGCTTTTACAAGCACTTAACAGTTCATTTTTTATTTTGTTAACCAAATCAATACAGTAATACAACAACATTCCTCATAAAAATCATTAAGTTATAAATCGTGTTGGGCAACATCCAACACATTCACACTAGCTAACTAACTCATTATGAGGTGTAACATGAAAAAACTAACTTTGGCTCTGGCCACTACTTTAGCGTTAAGTTCTGCGGTTTCTGCTACTGAATCACACGACACAAAGTTTGAATTCCGTGGTGACAAATCTTTTGCCAGCTTTTGTCGCGCAGTAACACAGGATAACGTTCGTTTGATCCACAACAGCTTTAAAAACAAAATCGGTGTTGTTGCAATGTCGAAAAAAGATGTTTATCGCAAATTGTTGGATTCGCAAAATCTGAGCTGTAACGGTAAAGATTTAGTTGAGTTTTCTAAAGAATTTAAAGCCGACGAAGTACTGGCCTATCTGGAAAAAGCTGCAGCTACTCTGTAAAAGCATGAGTGGTTCAATTTGCAAGAACTCAAACAATAAGTCAGGCCTGCCTGCATTGGCAGGCCTTTAGACTTAGCAAAATAACCCTAGGGATTGGTAAACAAGGTTTCAATGAGTATCTGAGACAGCAAAGGCGCCATCGCGTCGTAGCGGTTCTTATCAGCCTGACACTGTATATTCTTCTGATAATTTTCCTTCCAGGGATCATTAACCAACCACAACACCCCATTGCCACCGGCAAGCCCTTCTATGGAATAATTATTCATCGCTGTAAATTCAGCACATTGTTGTTTGGTATCACTGGTTTTCGCCAGAAAACTCAGTTTGATTCTGCGGGTCGAATTTTTCTTTTCGGGGTCCACCAGCCACAACTCATTGTCGTTTCTTGCAGCTGCAACTAGCCAGCCATTATCCCCCTGCTGCACGTAGGTCAGCGCATTTATCGGGTGCGGGATCTGGTCGCTAAAAACCGGTAACAGCAACTGTTCGTCGGTTACTCTGGCAAACTCAACACTGTTCCAAAACTCGCTATTGAGTTCCACGGAAAATATACGCGGCTGAAACAAAGCATCTTTTTCCAGCCCTAAATACAAAGTACGTCCGGAGCCAAAACTCATGCCCTCTATGCCGTCATTGGGATGATTACCCACCTGCATCGCCGCACTGTATTGCAGGGGTCTGACGTGGGTAACTGTTACCTGTTCAGCCTCATCGTCCAGCGCCAGGCGCACCAACAAGGTGGGATATTCCGTTGAGCCTGTTTGGCGGTACTTTTCTGCACACGCCGGGCTAAGACTATATCTGGAAGCATCCTCTGTGACGGTATAAAAAACCCGGTCATCATCGGGGTCCACCACCAGCGCTTCCAGGTCGGGTCGCTTGCTCATATACTCAGCAAAACAACCTTGCAAAATCTCCGGGGCCACCACCATGGGGTACTTTTTCTCAACCTGAAATTGCTGTGCGTCCAGCACAATCAGCCTCAACACCTGAGATTCGTGCGCACTGCCATCGGCGATTGTCACCAGTCGCCCGTTGCGCCACAACGTCAGGCCGGATGTCTGAGGGTCCAACATAACCCCACCTGCAGATTCGGTTAACCAGTAGCTTTCAACTGGCAAAGGGTTCGCGGCTGTGCCCATCAGAGGATCGGTTTTGGTGGATTGACAGGCTCCCAGTATCAAAGTCAAACACCAGGGTAACAACAATTTATATCTGAACAACATGCAACTTCCCGCAGCAATTAATTTCCGGTCTGCTGGTTTTATAAAGGTGCAGCATGAGCGGGTCAAGTTACAAATATCAGAAATCCGCTATTTGTCGCTTTCCAGGTTTTCAAATTTGAGACTTTTAGTTTAAGGTTTGACAGAGGTTAAATTTAGGTACACAGCATCATGAATCGGGAAGAACAACTCTTATTTGCGCTGCAAAAAGCCGATGGGATCTGTCCGGAAAGAGGTAACGCCATTGAGAAGCATCTCAAGATGGCAGCCAACCCGTTTCGTTTTTTTCGCGGATCTGCCGGATTGTTTTATGACGACATCGCCAGTGGATTGTTGTCGATACCCAATGAGATTCAAACTTCAATCCCGTTAACTATGGTGCAGGGCGACTGTCATCTGTCCAATTTTGGCTTGCTCACTGAAGAAGGCTCGCACGGCGATACTGTTATTTTTGCACCCAATGATTTTGATGACGCCTGCCTGGGCCACAGCAGTTGGGATCTGGTGCGCTTTTGTATCAGCATCTTGCTGGCCCAACAATATTGTGACGGTATCAAAACCGGTCAGTTTAGCTCCGAGGAACTCACGGGCAGCAACCTGCCAGCCTGCGCCAGTGTCGAAGGTGCTATCCTGGCAATTCAGGCATTTTTGGCAACTTATGTTCAACACTGTAAGGCTCTGGCAGAAGATGGCAGCCTGCGCAATGCCGTGCTCAACGACTTCGACAAACAACATGTGCTTCGCCGCTTTTACAAAAAAGCGCAAAAGCGCGCATCAGGTGGTAAACAGTTTTACAGCAAAAGTGCCATTGCCAAAGCCGTGGATTGCAGCGGATTTGTGCCAGTTTTTAACCTGGAAAACACCAAATTTTCCGCTATTGACGAATCACTGTACCGGGAGTTAAGTGAAGTATTCTCGCCTTATGTAGACGACAGTATTTTAGACATCGTTAAACGCCTTGGTGCCGGCACGGGCAGCATTAATATGGATCGCTATTATCTGCTGGTTGGCCCGAAAGACTACGTCGACCAGGAAGATCTCAAACTGTGCCATATCGTCGAGGTGAAAGAGCAACGCATTGCTGCGCCGTTGACTCACTTTGAAACCCTGTCGCCCGTCAATCGACTCAACCCAGCCCATCTGACGGTGTGTTGTCAGCGGCGCATGCAAAGACGCCCTGATTTGGTGTTGGATGAAGTTGAATGGCGTGCCGCTCACTGGCTGGTTCGATCCCGGCATCACGCTAAAGTGGGGATTGCCCCGGAAGACGTCTGTTTTCACGCAGATATCCCCGATGAAGCGCTGCTGCAATACACCCAAACCTGTGCTCAGGCGTTAGCCAAAGCCCACAGTCGCGGCGACCGGCGCTCGGTTCGATTCGAAGAAGCCGTTGCTGAACACTTGCCCGACTATCTGGATGAACTGCTGGAAGTGTGCCTGAGTTATGCTGTTCAGGTTCAGGAAGATACCCAATTATTAAGAGAACTCACCGGATTACATGACTGATTCACAAGCGCCTTTTACCCTTATTGCCGGTCCCATTGTCAGAAAGCTGGACAGCCACCAATTAGTACTCTGGTATGTCAGTAATTATCAGGTGCCGGTTCATGCTGCTTTAAGCAATGCCCGACAGCAATCCGCAACACCTGAATACCAACAAAGACAACTGTGCCATCAGGTGGGAAATAAAGCTTTTGTATTTCACCACATTATTGATTTCAGTCAGCCACTTCCCCCTGATACTGGCCTGGATTACGATCTGATTTTTGAGTTTCAGAATACTCAGTTGCACCTGGCCGATGTCGCGCCGGATCTCTGTTACCCGGGCTTTGACAAGCCCAGGGTGTATTGGCAAGCGACACTGCGAAAGGTGCTGCACGGCTCCTGTCGCAAACCCCACCATGACGAAGGTGATGCACTGATTCGCGTCGATCAACACCTGGCTGAGTGCCTGAGCCAAAACCAACTGCCGGCATCACTGTTGATGATGTCCGGTGACCAGGTCTACGTGGATGACGTGGCAGGTCCATTTTTGCAGGCTATTCATCAGGTTATTGCCCGTTATGAATTGTTTTCGGAAACGTTTTCCGGGGCCAAAGTCAGCAACTACGAAGAATTACTGCAGCACGAAGATTGTTTTTACAAAAGAACCGAACTCCTGCCCCACAGTGATGAAAACGAAGAAGTGCAGGAAACCTTTTTCGGCGCCAAGCGCAAACCTATTTTCACCTCGGTCAACGCCAAGAACCATTTGATCACCTTGTCAGAAGTGATGGCAATGTACTTTATGGTCTGGTCTGAAACCTGCTGGCAGGATATCCATTTTGACAGCAGCAAAATGCCCGAATCTGAAAGGCAAAATTTCGAGCAGGAACAACAATCACTGTTGCAATTTATTCAGACCCTGCCGCAGATCCGCCGGGCACTGGCCCATATCCCGGTGTACATGATGTTTGACGATCACGACGTCACCGATGACTGGAACCTGACCCGGGAATGGGAAGAGTTAGCCTATGGCAACCCCTTCTCTAAACGCATTATCGGTAATGCCTTGTTTGGCTATATGCTCTGCCAGGGACTCGGTAATAACCCGGAGCAATTCGAATTTTTACTGAAAGAAGTGGAACCTCATATCACCAGTGCCGGCATCACCGAACACAACAAGGTCATTGATGCCTTGTTCGAATGGGATGACTGGCATTATCAAATTGCCACTCAGCCCAAAATCGTTGTGCTGGATACCCGCACCCATCGCTGGCGTTCCGAGGAAAACGCGGCTCAACCCTCAGGTTTGCTGGATTGGGAGCGGCTCCGGGAACTGCGGCAACAGGTTACCGGTGAGCAGTCCGTCGTGATTGTCTCCCCCGCCCCCATATTTGGCGTGAAAGTCATAGAAGCCATTCAGAAGATTTTCACTTTTTTTGGTCAGGCTCTGACCGTGGATGCGGAAAACTGGATGGCGCATCAGGGTACCGCCAGAGTGTTGCTGGATATTTTTAAAGAGCCCGAAACCGCACAACAGTTTGTGATCCTCTCCGGAGACGTGCACTATTCCTTTGTCTACGATATCCGTTTGCGTTTTAAAGACTCCAGCCCCAGCATTCATCAGATCACAACCAGTGGCTTTTGCAACCAGTTTCCGGTAACGCTACTGAGTAAGTTAGACGCCATGAATCAATGGCTCTACGGGCATCACTCGCCACTGAACTGGTTCACCAAGCGCCGCCGATTAAAAATCAGCACCCGCTACCCCGATAGGAAAAATAAACGCAGCTCCCTGGTGAGTAAAAGCGCAGTCGGTCTGGTGGATTTCAGCAACGAGCGCAAACGCCCTGAGGCCAGGCTGTTGACCTGGGACGGCGAGGATATTGATTTTAGGTAATTCTCCCTATTTGCATATTTGCCTTTAAATACTAATCTGGATCATAAGCCATCAGTTTTAATTTCGGTCAACGGAGCCCTGGCATGCAGGATCATCATATCAGCGAGTTTATTGCTAAAGCCAGCAATGCTCCGGCAGAGCAAAGTGCGGCTTTGTTACAGGAAGCATTAACGCTGCTGGCTGAGTGTGAGCAGTTGCAATCACGTCCTGAAAGACCCAGTCAGATACCGCCCAGTAAAAAAGCCGTTGAAAAGGTTTGCCGGGGCATTGGCCATGACTTCAACGGTATCCTGGCGAATATCCGAGGCATGGTTGAGATAACTCAGATGATGACCACCGATGCCCCTGAACAGGTTAAATCAGTTTTTGAGAAAATCCTGGGCATGGTGGAGCGGGGACACCACGCATCCGAGATGATTCGTTGCTACGGCAAGGTACACGATTGTCAGAAAACCCAGTTTGAATTAAGCGGATTGTTAAAACGCGCACTGAACGACGTCAGGATACAACTACAAATCCCGTTTCATTTAATCTGCGAACGTCCTGACAACCTGCAGGTAACAATGGACGCGACACAGCTGGAACTGCTGTTGCTGCAGTTAGTTAACAACGCACTGGAGGCAATGAAAGATACCTCGGTCACGATGTCGGCCTCAGATATTGCCATCGAGTTTAGCCAAACTGACAACCAGGAACTAAAAATTACCGTGCAAAACAAGGGTAAGGCCATTGCCGTGGATATCGGTGACAAGGTCTTTGAACCCTTTTATACCACCAAAAAAGCGGGCAAAGGCATTGGCCTTGGGCTTAGCATCGCAAAACAAATCGTGATGAATCACGATGGTGCGATTAGCTACAACAGTTCAGTGGCTGAGGGCACCTGCTTTACCTGCGTGATGCCGGTGATTACCCCTGGCGCTGGCGTTTCTCAATGAGATCCCACTTGTTGCCAAAGCAATCCTGGAATACCGCGACAATACCGTAAGGTTCTTCACGCGGCGTTTCTAAAAACACCACCCCATTCGCCAGCATAGCCGCGTGATCCCGGTAAAAATCATCGGTTTGCAAAAACAGCCAGACGCGATCGGCAGCTTGCTGACCCACTAATGCTTTTTGTGCCTCATTACCCGGTTGTGCCAGTACGATCTGGGTTTCAGAAGCCCCTTTGGGGCGCACAGTGACCCAGCGTTTGCTGCCCTGATCAATGTCCTCCAGCAATTCAAAGTTCAATTTCTGGCAGTAAAATTCAATTGCCTCATCGTAATCCGGAACAATGATACTGACGGCTGACAAGCATTGTTGCATAGTTAAATTCTCTTTCGGTATAGGGTGGGATAATTTTATTATAACGTGAGTCGATACAGATCGGTGTCTTTGTTGGGGTCAAAGTCAGGCAGATTTTTTAGATACTGAAAACCGAGTTTTTTCAGCAACGCTATAGACGCGGCGTTTTCCGGAGTTACCAACGCCTCAATATGTGGCCATTGCGCCTGTTGCCTGACACTGTGCAATAACCCTGCACAGGCCTCAAAGGCATATCCCTTGCCACGCGCGATGGGTAAAAAGGCAAAACCGATATCCGGCGAGGCCAGATTGTCTCTTTTCAGCAAACCACAGGTGCCCAAAAACTCCCCCGTTTCGGCTTCCCTTACCGCCAAAACCCCAAACCCAAACTCCCGATACATGCGGGCCGGGCCATTTTTAATGTAACCTCTGGCACTGGCGAGATCAAAAACCCCCCGATCACCAATGTATTTTTTCCAATCGGGGTCCAGGTTCAAAGCCAGAATGCCAGGCGCGTCCTGTTCTGTCAGTGGCCTAACCTGCAAACGCTCGGTGTCAAAGTGCATATAGTGGCTCATCATCCCTCCTTGCGCAGCGCTAAAATACCGGCGGATTGCAGCAGGCCATCAATACGGCGCTGCATCTCGAGGTCGATGTTCGCCAGTCGCGGGTAGCGGGGTGCATGGCGATCATTAACCCAGTGTTCCGCCCAGCCCAGGGTTTTTTCAATAAATTCGAACGCAAACTCTTCGCTGACATGCTCCAGACAACCGGACAGACAGGTATCGACATAGGTTTGATAAATCGGATGTGACTGGCTGGCAGCGGCAGGTTCACTGACCTGACAAATCCAGATAACCGCATCATTTAAACTCGCCATGATGTCGTTTTGAGCGGCCACACCATGATACTGAAGCTGTTGCTGGTCTATCTGTACAAAATGATAGCTTTGCTCCCGTTGCCGCAACTGGGGGGTAATTTCCGCCACAGGCACCAGCATACCATTCACCGCCTGAGTCTCAGTACCGGGTATCACGCCTACACAGGTATAACTGTTGTCCGGGCAACACATATTCCAGGCACGCTGCCAACCCCTCACCTGCACGGGAATGGCGTCCGCATCAATCTGACTGTAGCGAAAGCGGCTGTCATGGCTCATCAGGCTGCCATAGCCCACCACATAATGCTGGGCATGACTGGTATTTTTCTGCTTCGACAAAAGGTTATCCAGGCTAATCAATGTATAATAGCAATTAGTTTAAACATAAGGATTGAAGAATTCATGCCCTGGATTCAATTAAAAATCGACGTCACTGAAAAAGATGCCGAAGCGGTCTCTTCTCTGATGAGCGGCAACGGCGCACAGGCCGTTACCTATACCGACGCCAAAGACAGCCCCCTGTTTGAACCCAAGCCGGGTGAGCTGGTGCTCTGGCCCAATACCACTGTCATCGGTTTGTTTGAGGCAGATCATGATATGCAAGGGGTTATTCAAAGAATGACTCAAAGCAAGGTACTGGGTGAGGAATTCAGTTACACCCTGGATCAGTTGGAAGACAAAGACTGGGAAAGAGAATGGATGGACAACTTCAAGCCCATGCAGTTTGGAGACAAATTATGGATCTGTCCCAGCTGGTGTGACATTCCCGATCCCAATGCGGTAAATATTATGCTGGATCCCGGTCTTGCCTTTGGCACCGGTACTCACCCTACGACTTCCCTGTGTCTGCAATGGCTGGATAAACAGGACTTATCCGACAAAACCGTACTGGATTTTGGCTGCGGCTCCGGCATTTTAGGCATCGCGGCTATCAAACTCGGGGCCAAACGGGTGATTGGTGTGGATATCGATCCCCAGGCGCTACAAGCCACGCAGGAAAATGCCCGACGCAATCAATGCGAACAGGACTTTGAACTTTACCTACCCGAAGACCAACCAGACGAACCTGTTGATGTGGTACTGGCTAACATACTGGCCGGCCCGCTGCGGGAGTTGCGGGAATTAATCAGCGGTCAGTGTAAATCCGGCGGTCAGCTGGTGTTGTCTGGCATACTGGAAAGTCAGGCAGCAGAACTGAACACACTTTACAGTGAGTTTTTTGACATGGATGACCCCCAATTCCTGGACGAATGGTCAAGATTAAGCGGCAAAAAGCGATAAAAAGCGCTGTCAACCCGCTTGACGTCAAAAAAAAGTACAATTTGTTTAAAATCTAGCCTTTTCAAACGAGAAAAAAGTCCGTACACTTAGCGCCCTTTTGAGGACTTGGGTATTTTTTACACAGTTTTGTACAAGAGTCGGGAATGCAAATAGCACAATTTAAACTCGCTAGTAATGTGTTGCTTGCCCCGATGGCTGGCGTAACTGACCGCCCTTTCAGACAGCTTTGTCATCGTCTGGGGGCCGGGTTGGTGGTTTCAGAAATGTTATCCAGCAACCCCGATGTGTGGAAATCTCAAAAGTCCCAACAACGCATGAACCACGAGGGTGAAACTGGCATACGATCTGTACAGATCGCAGGCTCAGAACCTCACCTGATGGCTCAGGCGGCACAATTTAACGTGCAAAACGGTGCCCAGATTATTGATATCAATATGGGGTGTCCGGCCAAAAAAGTGAATAAAAAACTGGCGGGGTCCGCTTTACTGCAATACCCCACACTGGTGAAAGAAATCATTAGTGCTGTCGTTGCTGCTGTGTCAGTGCCGGTAACATTAAAAATTCGCACCGGTTGGAATACCGAAAATCGTAATGCTGTAGACATCGCCAAAATTGCTGAACGCAATGGCATTCAGTCACTGGCGGTACATGGTCGTACCAAGGCCTGCATGTACAAAGGTGACGCAGAATACGACACAATCAAAGCAGTAAAGCAGGAAATATCCATTCCAGTGGTGGCAAACGGTGATATTAACTCACCGGAAAAAGCCAAATACGTTCTGGATTACACCGGGGCAGACGGAGTAATGATTGGGCGAGGTGCCCAGGGCAATCCTTGGATATTCAACGCTATCAATCATTACCTGGCAACAGGCAATCAACTTCCCGCGCCTGCACTGTCCGAAGTAAGGGATGTGCTAATCGAGCACATTCAGAACGTTCACCAATTTTACGGTGAACTGATGGGAGCAAGAATTGCCCGCAAACATGTGGGTTGGTATTTAGCGGAGCATGATTCCAAATCATTCCGCCGGGCTTTCAATGCCATTGATGATGCACATCATCAAATTGCGGCATTGCAGGCATTTTTTGAAGAGCTGGCGATTGAACAGTCAGAAACCAACCTGGTTTCAGCTGATTCAGCGGCAGCATAAATTAACCAGGAAAAGAGCAAGACGGTATATGTTCGATCAAAACGTTACATCTCCATTCACAACTACAGTAACTACGCCTTCTCAAACACAGGCTCAAAAGCCTCTGCGTGATTCTGTAAAACAGGCTGTTAACAAATATCTTAAGCAATTAGACAACACTGACATCGACAACTTGTACGATTTAGTATTGGCTGAGGTTGAAGCGCCTTTGTTGGAAGAGATCATGACTTACACTCGTGGTAACCAGACTCGTGCAGCACTTATGATGGGTATCAACCGTGGTACTCTGCGCAAAAAATTAAAGCAATACGGCATGAACTAAGCCGAATTGACTATACTATTGAAAAGAGCACCTTAGGGTGCTCTTTTAGTTTATCCTCCACTATTCCTGACTATTTAGTCAAAACCAACTGAGTCATTAAGGTAGCTGTTTAAATGGAAACACCTAAACCTATTCGTCGCGCCCTGTTGAGCGTTTCAGACAAAACCGGAATCGTAGCATTTGCCAAAGCACTGGCTGAGCGTGATGTCGCCATCCTGTCCACCGGCGGTACAGCGAAATTGCTTGCTGAAAACGGCCTGCAGGTCACCGAAGTATCCGAATACACCGGTCACCCGGAAATCATGGCGGGCCGGGTTAAAACCCTGCACCCTAAAGTACACGGCGGCATCCTGGGTCGTCGCGGACAAGACGAAGCGGTCATGACAGAGCACGGTATCGATGCGATTGATATGGTTGTTGTGAATCTGTATCCCTTTGCTCAAACAGTAGCAAACGACGATTGCACGTTAGAAGATGCCATTGAGAATATCGATATCGGTGGTCCGACTATGGTGCGTGCAGCAGCAAAAAACCATAAAGATGTTGCCATTGTGGTCAATGCGGCCAGATACAACGACATCATCGCAGAAATGGACAACAATCAGGGTTCGCTCAGTTATAACACCCGTTTTGATTTAGCTATTGCGGCTTTTGAGCACACAGCGCAATACGACGGCATGATTGCTAACTATTTTGGTACTGCGGTATACGGTGAAGACAGCACCACGCAATTTCCACGTACTTACAATCAGCAGTTTATTAAAAAGCAGGATCTTCGCTACGGTGAAAACAGCCATCAGGAAGCGGCGTTTTATGTTGAAACCGACATTCAGGAAGCGTCCGTTGCCACAGCACAGCAACTGCAAGGCAAAGAACTGTCTTACAACAACATTGCAGATACGGATGCCGCACTGGAATGTGTTAAAGAGTTCGAACAACCGGCTTGTGTGATCGTGAAACACGCTAATCCATGTGGTGTAGCCCTGGGCGACAACATTTTAGAAGCCTATGACCGCGCTTTTAAAACCGACCCCACTTCGGCCTTTGGTGGCATTATTGCCTTTAACAAGACTCTGGATAAAGACACAGCTCAGGCCATTATCGATCGTCAGTTTGTGGAAGTGATTATCGCACCGGTCGTATCTGATGATGCCAAAGCGGTACTGGCTGCCAAGCAAAACGTACGGGTTCTGGAGTGTGGTGATTGGCAAGGCCAGTTAACCGACGAGCATGACATCAAGCGCGTAAACGGCGGCTTGTTAGTGCAGGAACGCGATTTTGGTATGGTGGAAAAAGACGACCTGCAGGTCGTATCCAAGGTGCAACCCACCGAAGAACAACTGGATGATTTGTTGTTTGCCTGGAAAGTAGCGAAATACGTTAAATCCAATGCTATCGTTTACTGCAAAGACAAAATGACGATTGGTGTGGGTGCCGGCCAGATGAGCCGGGTTTATTCCGCCAAGATCGCCGGTATTAAGGCTGCGGATGAAAATCTACAAGTCGCTGGTTCAGTAATGGCCTCTGATGCTTTCTTCCCGTTCCGTGACGGTATTGATGCCGCTGCCGAAGCAGGTATCAAAGCGGTTATTCAGCCCGGTGGCTCTATGCGTGATGAGGAAGTGATTGCTGCAGCAGACGAACACGGTATTGCCATGGTATTTACCGGTATGCGCCACTTCAGACATTAATTTGTTCGCAAGTTATCGCAATCAGTAATCATTGCGATCAGTAAGAGATGTTAAGCCGGTCAAACTGGCCGGCTATTGTTCTATCGACGCTCTTTGCTCCTGCAGAGTGGCATCAAATAGCTTCAGTATTAAAATCGCCATTACCCAGGCCACGGCGAAACAGCCCATGTCCAGGACAATATTGTCCAGTGACAGTTCACGCCAGTCGCGAAACAGCTCGAACCCGGTCAGGGATTCAAAAACAAAGATAATCAGCAGTGCAATAATTGCCTTCGCTAAAACTCTCATGACATTGCCCGTTAGTTGCAATGCAGCAAGTTTAGCACAAGGTGGCAATTATGGTAAATTTTATAACCTTAAAAAATCGAACGTTATTTCAGTACGTCCTGTAACCAGGCAGAAATGTCCTGCAACTGCTGTCCATGTACATTGTGTTGCATAGGGTATTGTTCGAAACGGGCATTAAAACCGGCTTCTTTTAAATTCAGATAGGCGGATTTACCCAGTGCCATCGGCACCATTTCATCGTAGGCCCCATGGGAAGCAAAAAACGGGGTATCTTTGTTGCTGTCCTGCCAGTCTTTACGACTCTGATCCGCATCACACATATAGGTGGAAAGGGTTAAGACCCCCGCCAGCTTTTGCTGCTGACGCAAACTCACATAATAAGCAATGACACCGCCCTGAGAAAATCCGGCCATTACCACCCGCTCCGGAGCGATACCGTTGGCAATCTCACGGTGGAGCAGTTGCTCTACCTGAGCGGCAGACCGCTCAACCCCCACCATGTCGGCCCGGTCTTCAAAGGATAAGGTTTTGATATCATACCAGGCGCGCATTTCCATACCATTGTTAATGGTAACCGGGATCACCGGCGCATGAGGAAATACAAATCGCACCGCCATATCTGACGGCAATCCCAGTTGTGGCACTATCGGCGCAAAACCATTACCGGAATCACCCAATCCGTGCAACCAGATCACCACCGCATCAGCGGTTTGGCTTGGGTTAACTTCAACATAGGGTAAAAGTTCGTCTGACATAGTATTTTCCTGTTGCTTGTGCCTGGGCATTTCCGGCGCTTTATTGTTATTATGAGTGTTATTACCTGGACCACTTCAACGCGCCGAGTTTGCGCTGAAGAAACTGTGCGGCAAATTATGCTAAGATTGTACAGCTGTGACCAGCCTGAAACCCTATTTTTTTAAGAAATTTCGACTTATGTCTAATACACCCGGTAATTTATACATCGTTGCAGCGCCGTCAGGTGCTGGAAAATCCAGCCTGATAAAAGCCTTCCTGGAGAATCACGCCGACGAGCGCCATCCGGTACAGGTGTCGGTTTCTCATACCACCCGCAATCCCAGACCCGGAGAAGAGAACGGCAAGCACTACCACTTTGTCAGCAAAGAGGCGTTCCAGCAATTGATCAAGGAAGAAGCTTTTTTTGAATGGGCCCAGGCCTTTGACAATTACTATGGCACTGCCAAACGCAACATTACTGAGACCTTGCAGCACGGTGTGGATGTGTTTTTAGATATCGAATGGCAGGGCGCCCGCCAGGTCAAAGCCTTACTGCCGGATACCAAAACCATATTTATCGCCCCACCGTCGCGGGAAGAACTGCGCAAACGGCTCAAGGCCAGAGGGCAGGATTCAGACGAAGTGATCGAAAAACGCATGGCCAAAGCCGTGTCGGAAATTTCCCACTACCACGAGTTTGATTACATCATAGTCAACGATGATTTTGATACTGCATTGGCAGAACTGGAAGCCATTGTATGCGCCAACCGCTTGCGTAAAGAAAAACAGGTTTTGCGTTATCAGGCGTTATTTTCTTCGTTACTGGACGAATCCCAATAAAAAGTGCTTAACAATTGAGCTTTATGCTTGGCAAAAGCCCGCCAAGTCAGTAAACTACGCAACCTTTTTCAAAAGCACAGCTGACTTAGCTTGATTTTGAAAAAACAAGTATTCATTATTTCCGTATCACATTACGGTAACCCGACTCGGAGAAACAGATGGCACGTGTAACTGTAGAAGATGCAGTAGATAAAGTAGGCAGTCGCTTTGACCTGGTGTTAGTTGCGGCACGTCGTGCGCGTCAATTAGCAACTGAAGGTAAAGAGCCACTGGTACCCGCCAGCAATGACAAACCTACGGTTCTTGCTTTACGCGAAATTGAAAAAGGTTTGATCAATTCTGAGCGCATGGATCAGGCTGAAATTCAGGAACAACAGGAAGCAGAGCAAGCGGAATTCGCCTCTGTTGCCAGCATTCTTGCCGATCAGCCGTAAGCGATCAACCAACTTTGCCTAAATGCTGAGCAGCTTCAGCATTTAGGCTTTGCATCCTGCTAAAATCCTCGTATTCTGTCACTATGTATCACTAAAAGACCGCGTTCAGTTGTACTTATTCGAGGGACTAAAACTAAAAATAGCCAATTATCTACCGCCCGAAGAGGTTGAACTGGTAGAACAGGCTTATATTGCTGCAAGGGATGCCCATGACGGGCAACAGCGCTCCAGCGGCGATCCGTATATTACCCACCCCGTTGCTGTCACCGGCATTCTGGCCGACATGCACATGGATCACGAAACCCTGATGGGCGCGTTACTGCACGATGTGATCGAAGATACCTATCACGATAAGCAAAGCCTGACCAACAGATTTGGTGAAACGGTTGCCGAACTGGTGGAAGGGGTTTCCAAGTTGGATAAATTCAAGTTCAGCAGCAAAGAAGAAGCCCAGGCAGAAAACTTCCGCAAAATGATGATGGCCATGGTGGAAGATATCCGCATCATCCTGATCAAACTGGCAGATCGCACCCATAATATGCGCACCCTCGGAGCGTTGCGTCCTGATAAACGCCGCCGTATCGCCAGAGAAACCCTGGAAATCTATGTGCCCATTGCCAATCGCCTGGGTATCCACGAAATTAAAAATGAACTGGAAGATTTAGGTTTTCAAGCCATGTATCCCATGCGTTACCGGGCGTTGAAATCGGCCGTTAAGCAAGCCCGCGGTAACCGCAGCGAAATCATTGAAAATACCCGCCAGGAAATTATCAGTCGTCTGGCGGAAAAGCAGATACAAGCCGAAGTCAGCGGACGGGAAAAGCACCTTTACTCGATTTATCGCAAGATGAAGAGCAAAGAGTTGATGTTCAACCAGATCATGGACATCTACGCGTTTCGGGTCATCGTTAACACCGTTGATGATTGTTACCGGGTGCTGGGTAGCGTGCATGGTTTGTACAAGCCAATCGAAAACAGATTCAAAGATTACGTTGCAATCCCCCGTACCAATGGTTACCAGTCGTTACACACCTCGTTAATTGGTCCCCACGGTATTCCGGTGGAAATTCAGATCCGAACCCGCGATATGGATGAAATGGCCGACAAAGGCGTGGCAGCCCACTGGATGTATAAAGATCAGGGTAAAGCTACTAAGAGCACCGCTCAGGCCCGTGCCAGAAAATGGATGCAGTCACTGCTGGAATTGCAGCAAAGTGCCAGCAGCTCCTTTGAGTTTATCGAGCACGTAAAAGCAGATTTGTTCCCGGACGAAATTTATGTGTTTACCCCGGATGGCCGTATAATCGAACTGCCGATGCAGGCCACGGCGGTGGATTTTGCCTATGCGGTACACACCGACGTGGGCAACTCCTGTGTCGGTGTGCGGGTAGACCGAAAAACCTATTCGCTGAACAAACCGCTGATGAACGGTCAGACGATTGAGATAATCACCTCGCCCAGAGCCAATCCCAATGCCAATTGGCTTAACTTTGTGGTCACCGCCAAAGCCCGAACGCAAATTCGCCAGTACCTCAAGCGGCAACACGCCGAAGAAGCAATCCAGATGGGCAACCGGTTGTTGCGCCATGCGTTGGGTAAAATCAAACTGGATGAAATCCCGGAAGAAGACAAAAACCGGGTGGTGCAGGAAACCCAGCACGACAACTTTACTTCGCTGCTGGAAGACATAGGTCTGGGTAACGAACTGAGTGCCATTATCGCCCGCCGCCTTATCGGTGATTCGCAGGACAGTGATATGCTCAGTGATAAACACAAGAATATTGCTATCAAAGGCACCGAAGGGTTACTGGTCAGCTATTCTCAGTGCTGTCACCCCATACCCGGAGATGAAATTCTGGCGGTACTCAGTCCCGGTAAAGGCATATTGATCCACCAGATCGGCTGTCGCAATATCCGTAAATTGCGCAAAGAAGAGCCGCAACGGGTGCTGCCGATGCAGTGGGAAGAACACACCAGTGGCGAATTTAAAGCTGCCGTGCGTATAGAGCTGATTAACCGACAAGGTACGCTGGCAACCCTGACCAATACCGTGTCTTCTACAGATTCCAACATCATCAGCTTACAGACCGAAGAAAAAGAAAGTAATATCTATTACATTGATTTGGAGCTGACCTGTCGCAACCGCATTCATCTGGCCAATATTTTGCGTAAAATTCGCAATATGCCGGAAGTGCAATCGGTATCCCGACACAGCAAAACGAAAAGCACAACTTAAGAGAAACACCACGCATGTCCAGAGAGATCATTCATACCGAAAACGCCCCCAAAGCCATTGGCACTTATAGCCAGGCGGTCAAAGTGGGTACCACTGTGTATTTGTCGGGTCAAATTCCGCTGGTGCCTGAAACCATGGAAATGGTGTCCGATGATTTTGCCGAACAGGCACAACAGGTATTTAAAAACCTGACGGCAGTGTGTGAAGCGGCCGGTGGCTCGCTTCAACAAATGGCGAAAGTGAATATCTTTCTGACCGACTTGGGTAAATTTGCTATCGTCAACGACATTATGAGCCAGCACTTCGAACAGCCTTACCCGGCCCGCGCCGCTATAGAAGTAGCCGGATTACCCAAGGGCTCACAAATTGAAATTGACGGCGTACTGGAGCTGGTAGACTAAGCCAGCTCGTTTCGTGATTCAGGAAAGATTCCAACGCATCAAATCCGTACTGCAAAAGCGCCAGACGGATTTGACTCTGTGTCTGGAGCATATTCACAAACCCCAAAATGTCTCTGCCATTCTGCGCACCTGTGATGCGGTGGGCATTCACGAAGTCAATATTGTCTGGAACGAACACACCTATTTCAGAAAGGGCACCGCCATGGGTACCCAGCGTTGGCTCAGACACCTGAAACATCAAAGTATCGACACGGCCCATCAGCACTTTAAACAGCAAGACATGCAGGTGTTGGTCACCAACCTGTCAGATAACTCCGTGGATTTCAGAGACATTGACTATACCCGCCCCACCGCAATTGTGATGGGTCAGGAAAAGCACGGCGCCAGTGCAGAAGCCATCGCATTGGCCGATCAGGAAATTGTTATTCCCATGATGGGTATGGTGCAGTCATTGAATGTTTCGGTGGCCGCTGCACTCATTTTGTATGAGGCACAGCAACAACGAAAAAACGCCGGTTTATACGATAAAGTCCGTATCTCCGATGAAGATCTCAATGCCCTGCTGTTTGAGGGTTGTCACCCCGCGCTTTTTGCGCAAGCTAAAGCCAAACACCTGCCGATACCACAACTGGATGAAAACGGTGAGGTACAGGCCTCTGAACAGTGGTGGCAAGCCATGCAACTCAGCCAAACTTCAGACTCAGCCAGGCCAGACACCAGCGGGAAAACGGCAACCGATGACGACCTGTTCTCCAATATCTGACCGTTTCCTCTGATATTCAGATATCTCAGCCTGAGATCCAAATACCACTGTCAGTCTGTTGTGGCAAGGCTGACCCCGGCACGACTGCGAAGATACAATACCAAAGGCTCCTGCGGGTCCACTTTAACGGGGTGCGTAAATTCAGCTTCGGAAGCAAAATACCCTCCCATCGTCAGGGCCTTTTCTAATCCTCCATCGGGCATGAGGTAGGTTAAACCGCCAGAAACCACAACGGCGCGAAGTGTACCGGAGTCAGATTGCAGCGCCCCATTGAATCCGGCGGGCAAACGCAGCAATGCTCCGCGCAGCCTGCCCGGCTGAGTGTCGCCCCACAAATAAGCTATTTCAGCATCCTCATCCCCCTGTGTCAGGATAGTTGTCGCCTCAGTTTTTCGTATTGTTAGACAGGGGGTGGATGACAGGTTTGAGT
>NZ_JBVTQY010000011.1:0-129928 GCF_055755215.1 Planctobacterium sp. R6 | reverse complement strand
ATGTTGTGGAACTTAATCCGGAGAGCAAAAAAGAAGCAGCTTAACGGCTTAGGCGACAACTACCTTGAAAAACGCCGTCCCCGACCTTAACCTGTAACTCCAGCATATCGTTAAGCTTTTGCTGCGATTTAATGTTCAGGGTAATGGAACCTTTATTGGTGAATTTAATGGCGTTGCTCAACAGGTTAGTCAGCACTTGCTTAATTCGCGCCGGGTCACCCACCAGCTTTTTCGGCAATGGACAGGGTTCATAATAAAACTTCAGGCCCTTCTTCTGCGCGTCCTTAGCAAATACAAACACCAACTCTTCCAGCAAATCACCGGGCGAAAAGGCTTCCTGATTAATTTGTAATTTACCGGCTTCTATTTTTGAGAAGTCCAACACATCGTTGACAATCGCCAGCAAATTGGTGGCAGACTGATTAATGATCTGCACATGCTCCTGCTGTTCCAGTGGCAGGCTCTGTTTAGATAACTCCTGACTAAACCCAATAATGGCGTTTAGTGGTGTGCGGATCTCATGGCTCATATTGGCCAGAAACTGGGTTTTGACCTTGCTGGCCCGCTCAGCTTCTTTGCGGGCAATGTCCAGATGGACGTTTTGCTCTTCGATGATCTCGATATTATTGCGCATATCGGCGGTAACGGAATTAACATCGGACTCCAGTTTGTGACGGGTTTTTTCGATTAAGGCTACGGAAAATAGCCCGGCTTCGAAAAATACCCCCACCTGAAAACAATAGGTCGTAAACTGATTTGACGGGAATATCCCGATTAATCCCAACATACCCACCAGCGCGGCAGTCAGCAGGACACTCCAGGCAAACACAAAATAACGGGCCGGTTTGAAATTGTTAAAATAGCTTTCCAGCCCGGCTATCAGGTACAAGCATATGGCCACCACCGAAAACGCGTAAACCAGATAATTTTGCAGGGTTTGCTGCAGCAGATCACTCAGTGCCAGAAGCAGTAACAACCCCAGGCCCAGCATGATCCCACGAATAAATCGGGCGCTTTTAGGTGCCGTTTGTACGGCATCCAGGAAAGTCAGGGTAAACAAACCCGCGCCCAACCCCACCAGCAAAAACAACACATCGGTATGAGCTGAAAACCAGACATTCGCCGCGATGGGCAAAACCAGCTGACTGTGGCCGCCCCAGACGAACTGCCACAAAATTGCCGCGCCGATATACGCCACGTAAGCCAGCAAACTGATTTCCCGGGTAACCACGTACAACACTATGTTGTATAACAATAAAATCACCAGGCCACCGTAAAATATGCCCCACCAGATATTGTCCTGTGCCACCGTGGATTCAAAGGATGGCGCGGACTCTATATTGATCGGTACCACCAGTGCCTGCTCGGCACTTTGTACCCGGATAAACAACTGCATTTCTTTGTTAAAAGGTAAATTCATGCGAAAGGTGGGAAAGCGATGCAGTTGTTGCCCGCGAATTTTGCCCTGTTGCACCGCAGAAATGACCTTACCGTCGCTGACCAGGTAAAAGTCCACCAGATCGTTTTGCGCAAAGGCGACATCCACAATCCAGTCGGTATTGTTGCTGACATTCGCAATTTCCGCCAAAAACCAGATGCCTTTGTCAGAAAATCCGTAATTCGGATTGCCATCAGCGGGCCAGGAAAAGGCGTTTTTCTGCTTTAAAACCTGGTCGATTGACAGCGCTGTGCCCGTCGGTTCCCATAGTATCTGAAGCTGCTTGTTTATTTGGGTGGCCTCTTCACTGTTAAACAATTGGATCAGCGCGGAGGCGGGAAAGCTGAATAACAACGCCAATACAAATAGGCAGGATCGGGTATGGGAAAGCTGTGTTTTTTTCATTTTATAACCGCTATCAACGTTGGCAGACGATTCTAATAAACAGAAAACATTGTCGAGGGACTTGTGCCAATGGTATGTTTTAACACATAACAATCAGTTCGTGAAATATGATTACCACTATGCGCAAATTAATTCTCGCCGCCAGCCTGCTAGGCTCAGGTCTGGCAAACGCCGCTTTACCACTGGACAAGTTAAACCTACCGGATGGATTTAGCATTTCAGTGTATGCTGACAAAGTAAAAAATGCCCGGCAAATGGCCCTGGGTGATAAAGGCACCGTTTTTGTGGGCAGTCGCAGTGCTGGCCTGGTTCACGCCGTCATCGACAGCGATGGAGATGGTAAAGCTGATAAGGTGGTGAAAATTGCCAGTGATCTGGTGATGCCCTCTGGGCTGACATTTAAAGACGGTGATTTGTATGTATCTGAAGTGAGTCAGATCAGAAAATTCAGTAATATCGAGTCCAACCTGGCCTCACCGGGAAAGGGTGAAGTTATCATTAATGATTTACCCGGTGACCGGCACCACGGCTGGAAAAACATAGATTTTGGCCCCGATGGTCAGCTTTATGTGCCTGTGGGTACACCCTGCAACGTCTGTATTACCAAAGGCGGTGAAGAGTTTGATGATGAACGCTACGACTCAATTTTGAAATACGATCTGGCAAGCGGCCAACGCACCTGGGTGGCCAGAGGGGTACGCAATAGTGTGGGCTTTGACTGGCATCCCAAAACCCAGGAATTGTGGTTCAGCGACAACGGCCGCGACTGGATGGGAGACGATCTGCCACCGTGCGAAATCAACCGGGTCAGTAAAGAAGGTCAGCACTTTGGCTATCCCTATATTCACAGTGGTGATATTCCGGATCCGGACTTTGGCGAAGGCAAAAAACCTGAGGACTATACCCCGCCCGTTGCCCGGTTAGGGGCTCATGTGGCGCCGCTGGGCATTCACTTTTATCAGGGCGAACAATTTCCGGCAGAGTATCAAAATAAACTGTTTGTGGCAGAACACGGTTCCTGGAACCGCTCTTCAAAAGTGGGCTACAAGGTTATGATGGCCACAACAACGGAAACTGGCGTGGAAAAATACGAAACCTTTATTGACGGTTGGCTGCAACCCGGTGACGAAGTGTGGGGACGGCCTGTCGCATTCCTGCCTATGCCCGATGGCAGCCTGTTAATTTCCGATGATTTTGCCGATGCCATTTACAGAGTGACCTACCAAAAGTAACATCAGAATATCGCACTGAGCGGCAGGCCTAACGCCTGTCGTTCGAATTGTCGAATTACAATTATTCTTATGACAGTGACAACACAGTATCCATGAACGACGACATTACTATTTCTCAGGATGGCGTGGAGCAACTCCCCATCCGCCGCTTCGCAGAAGATGCCTATCTGAATTATTCCATGTACGTCATCATGGACCGGGCATTACCGCACATTGGTGACGGTTTAAAACCGGTACAACGACGTATCGTTTATGCCATGTCAGATTTAGGCTTAAGTGCCAATGCGAAATACAAAAAGTCCGCCCGTACCGTAGGTGACGTATTAGGTAAGTTCCACCCCCACGGTGACTCAGCCTGTTACGAAGCCATGGTATTGATGGCCCAACCTTTTTCCTATCGCTACCCACTGGTGGACGGACAAGGCAACTGGGGTGCCCCGGACGATCCCAAATCCTTTGCTGCCATGCGTTATACCGAAGCCCGGTTATCACGCTTTAGTGAAGTGTTATTACAGGAGCTGGGACAGGGCACGGTTGACTGGCAACCCAATTTCGATGGCACCTTAAAAGAACCGAAAGTGCTGCCTGCCAGATTGCCTCATATCTTACTCAATGGTGTTACCGGCATCGCTGTGGGTATGGCGACTGACATACCGCCCCACAATGTCAGAGAACTGGCGAACGCCTGTGCCCATTTGCTGGATAACAGCAAAGCCGAGTTGTCGGAAATTATGGCCTTCGTGCAGGGCCCCGATTACCCCACCGAAGCGGAAATCATTACGCCCAAAGACGACATTCGCAAGCTGTATGAAACCGGTAAGGGCTCAGTAAAAATGCGCGCGGTTTATCACGAAGACAATGGTGATATTGTCATCACGGCCCTGCCACATCAGGCATCCGGGGCTAAAGTGCTGGAGCAAATAGCCGCTCAGATGACCGCTAAGAAGTTACCCATGGTCAGTGATTTGCGGGATGAATCAGATCACGAAAATCCGGTCAGACTGGTGCTGACACCCCGCTCCAACCGGGTGGATGTCGCACAAATGATGCAACACCTGTTTGCCACCACGGATCTGGAAAAGAACTACCGGGTTAACCTCAATATGATTGGCCTGGACGGACGGCCTCAGGTGAAAAACCTGGCCATGATCCTGCGAGAGTGGCTGGAATACCGCAAAGCCACCGTAACCCGTCGTCTGCAGTATCGCCTAGATAAAGTACTGGCACGCCTGCATATTTTAGAAGGTTTATTAATTGCCTTTTTAAACATTGACGAAGTGATCCGCATAATTCGTTACGAAGACGAACCCAAGCAGGAGTTGATGAAGCGCTTTGCCCTGACCGATACGCAGGCGGAAGCTATTCTGGAATTAAAACTGCGTCACCTTGCCAAACTGGAAGAAATGAAGATTAAAGGCGAGCAGGACGAACTGAACGCCGAGCGGGAAAAACTGGAGCAATTACTGGGCTCAGATCGCCGCCTGAAAACCCTGATCAAAAAAGAAATTCTGGCCGATGCCGAAAAGTACGGTGATGACCGCCGCTCACCACTGGTGGAGCGCAGCGAAGCTAAAGCCCTGTCGGAAAAAGAACTGGTGCCGTCCGAACAGGTTACCGTGGTACTTTCAGAGAAAGGCTGGGCAAGATGCGCCAAAGGTCACGACGTGGATGTTGAGGGCCTGAGCTATAAAGCCGGTGATAAATTCCTCAGCAGTGCCAAAGGGCGCAGTAATCAGCAGGTGGTGTTTATGGATTCATCAGGGCGAGCCTTTTCCTGTGACGCCCATAATCTGCCGTCTGCCCGAAGCCAGGGCGAACCCCTTACCGGTCGCTTTTCAGTGGTGGCCGGTGAAAGCTTCAAACACGCCATCATGGCGGAAGACAGTCAGAAATTCCTGATGGCTTCCGATGCCGGATATGGCTTTGTAGGCCAGTTTACCGACATGCTAAGCAAAGCCAAAGCTGGTAAGGCATACCTGTCGTTACCCACAGGCGCGAAAACCTTGCGTCCCAGACGGGTACACAACCTGGAAACCGACTGGTGTATGGCTATTTCCAACGAAGGCCGATTATTGCTGTTTCCACTGAAAGACTTGCCCAGTTTAGGCAAAGGTAAAGGTAATAAGATCATCAGTATCCCGTCTGCCCGCAGTCAGTCCCGGGAAGAATATGTCAGTGTACTGGAAGTGGTACCTGAAGGTGCATCTGTGAAGGTGACCGCCGGTAAGCGTGCCATGATGCTCAGCAGTAAAGATCTTGAACACTATCGCGGTGAACGAGGCCGACGTGGCAACAAACTGCCCAGAGGGTTGCAGCGAGTGGATAGTGTGGAAATAGAACTGGCTGCGCCGGCATCAGCCACACCTTCGGAAAGTGAACCACAGTCCGATACGGAAAACTAGCTGATGTGTGGCCGACTCAATGTCACCGATGCGCCCGGCGTCAGAGCCTTATGCGACGCCATGGATATCGAGCTGGGGTATGAGCCACAAATCTTTCAGCGCTACATAGGCGCCGCTAACAAGGTGTCTGTGGTGCGTCAGAAAAACGGCCGACGCTTCATGGAAAATGCCTTGTGGTGGCTATTGCTGGAAGCCACTGAAACCGGATTCAAACCCTCAAGGTACACCAGTATCAATACCCGCTACGACAGTCTGAATAATCCCAGAAAAGCCGGGTATCGTCCTTTTCGACAAAGCCGCATCCTGATCCCGGTAACAGGTTTTGGTGAGTCAGAATATCAAAAAGGTAAACTGTTGCACTGCCATGATATGCAGGCCAAAGATGGCGCGCTACTTATGGCTGGCCTGTGTAAAGAGTGGACCCACTCCGGAACAGGCGAAAGCATCACCTCCTGCTCGGTCATTACCTTGCCGCCCCACCCCAAACTACAAAACATCCATTCCAAATCAACGCCGATGATGTTTCCGCAGGACAGCGCCCTGATAGACGCCTGGCTGGATGAAGACAATCAGCAAGTAGAACAGTTTGAACCTTTGCTGCAACCCTGTATTTATCAGGACTTAGTGGTGCAGCAAATAGCCAAACCCAGCCAGTATCAGCAAACCCTGGGTGAGCCATTCAGCCTTGCGGCCGACTGAACGACTTAGGACTCCCAATAGGGGTCCTCACCAAAATAGCCACTAAAATAATCAATAAAGGCGCGCACCTTTGGTGCCAGTAAACGCGAGCTGGGATACACCGCCCAGATGGAAGTATTTGAGGCCAACGGATAATCGGACAGTACCTGCACCAGCTCGCCTGACTTTATTTGTTGATAGCAACACCACAATGAGCTGATGGTGATCCCCAGTCCGCTGACCGCTGCATCGCGGACGGCTTCGCCATTGTCTGTACCCAGACGACTTTTTATGCGCAGGGTTTGCACGCCTTTATCCGTTTTAAAATGCCAGTTCTCCAAACCTGTTAAGGTAACCGCAGCAAAATGGGCCAGCTGCTCCGGGGATTCAGGTTCACCATGCTGTGCAACAAAGTCCGGTGAGGCCACCAAAATACGGGTATCTCGAGCCAGTTTTCGGGCAATCAGGGAGGAATCGTTCAGCTCGGCATCGCGGATGGCCACATCAAACCCACCTTCCACCATATCCACAATGCTGTCACTTAAACGCAAATCAATGTCCAGTTGCGGATACTTTTCCAGAAAATCCTTTAATGCCGGGATCAGATGCATACGCCCAAAAGATGCCGGCGCTGTCACTCTTAGGCGCCCTTGTGGTGTTACTTTACCCGCTCCCACTGCAGCTCGGGCAGTCTCGATACCGGTCAATACATCATGAGCATAAGGTAAAAAGCTACGGCCTTCCTCCGTCAGAGACACCTGACGTGTTGTGCGATGTAATAATCTGACCCCCAGGCCTTCTTCTAACTTATTCATATGTGCGCTGGACACCGCTGCAGAAAGACCCAACTCTTTTCCAGCCTGGCTGATGTTGTGCAGCGCGGCAATGCGTACAAATAATTTCAGATGCTCGACATTCATTATCAACAAATTCTTTAAACAGATTCAGGTAATTACGCAATTATCAATAATAAAATAAAAAAGTAAATTATCTGGACTCTTAAAAACAACAGCAAAGGAAATCCTGATGAAAGCGATGCTTATAAATTCTTTTGGTCGTTCAGACGTATTTGAATCAGCCGAAGTGGCTAAACCTGCGGTTAAATCTGGTCATGTGCTGGTACGCATTGCCGCCAGTAGTGTGAATACCGTTGATACCATGATACGTCAGATGGGTGCAGACCTACCCATTGCCCCGGCGTTGCCCGCCATTCTGGGTATGGACTTTGCCGGAATAGTGGAAGAGGTTGGCGATGGTGTTAGCAATTTTAACCCCGGTGATGAAGTTTACGGTTGTGCCGGAGGGCTGGCAGATTTACCCGGCACACTAGCCGAATACATAGTGGCTGATGCCAATCTGATGGCGCTCAAACCCAAAAACCTGAGCATGCAGCAAGCCGCGGCAATACCGCTTGTAGGTATCACCGCCTACGAAGGTTTACAACGGGCTGCTATCGCTGCAAAGCAAAAAGTACTGGTGCACGGCGGTACTGGTGGTGTTGGCCATATTGCCCTGCAACTGGCTAAATATTTTGGTGCGGAAGTCTTCGCGACCGGCAGTGGATCTGACAAGCTCGCACTTATTGAAGAATTGGGCGCTGAGAGCATTGATTATAAAACCGAAACCGTAGCTGATTACGTCGCCCGTTGTACCGAGGGTGTGGGTTTTGATCTGGTATTTGACTCAGTAGGTGGCGCCAATATGGCTAACTCCTTTGAGGCAGCAAAACTCAATGGTCAGGTGGCGTCTACGGTATCTATGGTGGAGCTGGATTTATCTACGGCTCACTTTAAAGGCCTGTCACTGCATGTGGTGTTCATGCTGATCCCCATGTTGCACAATGTTGGGCGTGCTGAACATCATCACATACTCAACGAACTGACAAAGATTGCCGAAGCAGGGCAGTTAACCCCCATATTAGACAGCCAGCATTTTACTCTGGAGCAAATTGGTCAAGCCCATGATCGCCTCAATAGCGGACAGGCAATAGGTAAAGTGGTGCTCAGTCACTAAGTTCATGCACGTTTTTGCTTTAATCAATTAAAGCTCAAACCCGCTGAAAATGATTACCGCTTAAGGTGCTGCTCAATAAATCGATAAACAAGCGCACCTTAGCGGGCACATACGCACGGGAAACATAGATAGCATGTAAAGGAAAACTCTCCAGCTCAACCTCAGGCAAAACTCGCTGCAATGCACCAGTATCCAGCGCGTCGCGAAAAGCCCAAACCGGCCCCAGGTGAATGCCTTTTCCATTCAGTACCCATTGCCTGATAGCACTGACGCTATTGACGACAAAGGAACCTGAAAGATGCAACCGCTGACCGGCAATAGTTACCGCCTCATACATTTGTGAGCGTTTGTAAAACACAAATTTATGTTGTTCCAGCTCCCTGACTGAGCGCGGTTCACCCTGCTGTGCAATATACTCAGGTGAGGCGACTAAAACTCTGGGAACTTCGCCAATTCGACGGCATATCAAACTGGAGTCAGGCAATTTGCCAATGCGCACTGCGACATCTATACCTTCCGCAGCTAAGTTCTCAAATTGACTGCCCAGGACCAATTCCACCGTGAGTTGTGGATAGTGCTCCACCATATTTTCCAGAATATCACTGATAAAAAATGTGCCAAAATCATGGGGCGCTGCCACTTTCAGGTGCCCGGTTGCTTCATTGACTGTAGCTTTAATGCGGTTTTCTAAGGCATTTTGTTCTTCCAGCAACTTCTGCAACTCAACAAAATACTGTTCGCCCACCTCGGTGGGAAAGGAGTTTTTAGTGGAGCGCTGTAATAATTTCACTGCCAGTCGTTTCTCCAGGGACGAGATTCGGCGACTCACCAGCGAAGGGTCCATAGCCAGCAACTCCGCGGCCTTTTTAAAGCTCCCCGATTCCACAACATGGATGAATAATTGTTCGTTACTAATCTCTTTCATCACCTGGCCCCGAATCTAACCATTTTTGAATCTATAAATTTATGAATTTGTTACCGGGCGGTTTCCATTGCCGCAGCGATTAATTGCATTTTTTGCATTTATTGAAGGGCATTTACACCTATTCAAAACAATAATGCAACAAGATTATAGTATTTCCGACATTAACCATTGAGGAAATATCATGACATCAAGATTCACAGGTAAAGTTGCACTTATCACCGGCGCGGCACGTAACATGGGCAGGGCCTTTGCCCAGGCACTGGCCACCGAGGGTTGTGACATTGTCATTCACTACAACAGTGAGTCATCGGCGCAGGATGCTCAGGTAACGGCAAAACAGGTGGAGGCCGCGGGCAGCCGGGCATTACTGGTACAGGGAGACCTGACATCAGTAGATGCAGTGCAAAAATTATTCAGCGAAGCCAAAGACGCTTTTGGTCGGATAGACATAGTAATCAACAACGCCGGAAAAATTATAAAACGGCCCTTTACAGATTACAGCGAATCCGATTTTGATCAGCTGTTTAATATCAATACCAAAGCGGCATTTTTTGTGATGCAGGAAGCCGCCAAACAGATTGAAGACAACGGCCGGATTATCAATTTGGGCACCTCGTTACTGGGGGCTTTTACCGGCAATTACGCCTTGTACGCAGGCTCGAAAGCGCCTTTGGAAGACTTTACCCGGGCTCTGGCAAAAGAAATAGGTCACCGGGGCGTTACCGTAAATACCCTGTGCCCGGGTCCCATTGATACTGCATTTTTCCATGGTGAAGAAAATGCGCAAACCGTGGCTTATTTAAAGGCAGCCAGTGTTGCCAATCGCCTGGGTACCATCGAAGACATAGTGCCCCTGGTAACATTTATCGCCTCTGCGCAGTCGCAATGGACAACAGGACAGTCACTGTTTGTCAATGGTGGTTTCGTCACCCGATAATCGAAAATAAAGACTACGGGCGCTGTTGCGCCCTGTTTGGTGGAATAGTGATTATGAATACCCGGTTGCAATTCGCTGCTCATGGCGAACATCGTATCGAAAAACTAGATAACATGCTGATTTGCTGTATCCGGGGTGCCTGGAACGGTGAACAGGCGGGGTTATATTTGCAAGATTTGGCAAACCAGATACAGCAATTTTTCACCCCCTTTTCTCAGCGATGGGCCAGAATCATGGATATGCGGCAATGGGAACTGTCTACACCTCAAGCCAGAGACAAGGTCATCGACTTTCTACACTGGGAAACCACACAACATTGCCAGTTGCGGGTGTTTTGCCACTGTAGTGCAGTTCAGAAGCGCTTGATCAGAGACAAATATGCCGCCTCTACCCCATTGGTGCTGATAGACGACCTGCAACAGGGCGTGTTTTTTTGTCAAAATCTGTTGCGCGCTACTTCCCGAAAAAACGCCGCCGGTTACTGATCATCAGATTCTGGCTTGTCCTCATCAACAGCCGGACTGGTGTCCGATTCGGTGTGTAGTGAAGTGCCCTGCTTTTGCGCCTCTCTGAGCTGTGCCAGTCGCTCACTGGACTGTTCTGCCGTTTGCGCTTCTGGTGAACTATCCTGCAATTCCGCCAGTGGTCGTTCATAACTGACCTCCGACTCGGTTACCTGCAATTGCCGGGGCACAGAGCTACTTTGCCCCAATAAGATAATCCAGATAAACATCCCCACAGCAAAGGCGCCAAAACACTTCATGCGCACACTTTTGGATAACTTATCTTTGCTCAGCCAGAACAATAACCCGGCTAAGAGCGCAGCAATGGCAAGTTCAGGTAAGGCTTCAATGATGGAGTTCATACATCACCTAATTGCTTTTGCTCTTGGCGGTTTGTTTCACCTGATCGGCAAAAATTGCCTGTTGTAATCCCAGAGACCCCAAAGCCTCCACAGGGACAAAAACCTTATTTTTTGAGCTGGCCATCTTCTCCAGTACCTCTAAGGAGCGATAGGACAGATACTTATCCGTGACTGATTTAGCCAGAATCTCATTCACTTCTTTGGTGGCTTCCGCCTTTTCACGGTCAATGGCCCGTTGCATTTGTGCCTGCGCCAGCTCCCGCTCCTGCTGAATTTTCTGAATTTCGAACTGAGCTTTTTCGCGCTCTATTTGTTCCCGACGTTCAGCGGCCTGCTCTTTAGCCTTAGTGATGATTTCCGGAAATTGCACATCGGCAAGCCCCAGACGTTTTAATTTTAATGGCGCTGCCTGTAACGCTTCACCTATCGCATTTTGCAACTCGGCACTTAACCGCTCTCTGGAGCTGGCCACTTCATTAATCGTGTACTTTGCCATAATTTGTCGCGCCACATCCCGGATAATAGGTTGCGCATAGGTGACATAAATTTTATTGAAGGAAATTAAGCCCTTTTCAGCGGGCACCCGTTTATAGATGTTATCAATCTGACTGTCGTCAACACTCACCGTCATCCGCAGATCGAACCCCATGTTGAGCTGGTCTTTGGGCATAAACAGGGCGAACCGCTCTGTAACGGGTTGATCCGACGTTTCCAGTAACACCAGGGAATCACAGTAGGCGAAACAGGCATCTAAGCGAAAACGCGACGGGCCGTAGTTATCCTTTTTATAGCCATCTTTAGTCAACACCTTGCCAATGTGCGCCGGTGGTACCTGCACTTTTTCGCCAAATAAACTGCAGCCTGACAATGACAACAATGCGGTGGTTGCCACGGCGGTTTTAATTACAAAAGATTTCATCCTGTTTCTCCATTTCCATTGAATGACTTAGAGCATTAAAAATAACAGCTGCGACAGAATCTTCAATTAAAAAGAAACAAAAAAGACAGAGCTGCGTCCTACAGCTCTGTTTATCAAGGAAGATATCAAGGAACAATAATGAAACAATAGAAACTGGAGATTTCTATGGGGCTTAGTTTATGATCGCAAGCTTAAACAGAGTCTGAACGAAACTTAAACTGAGACAAATATGGCAGCAGCAAGACAATTCCGAATCGGGCGCTTTAGCTACGACTACAACAACGGAAAAGTTTGCGATGGCCAGAATCACACCATTCTCAGAGCAAAAAGCAATGACGTTTTGTATTACCTGTTACAACATCCAAAGCAGATCCTGAGTAAGCAAAGCATTCTCAGCACCATCTGGGATGATGTCAGTGCTCAGGAACACGTGTTATTTCAATCCATCAAAGAAATTCGCCAGTGCTTTCAGGGCATGGAGGTTATCAAAACTCACCCGAGAAAAGGGTATGAATGGATAGCTGAAAGCGTCGAGGAACACAGCGTTGTTCACCAGTCTGTTGTGCCTGCAAACAACAACGCTAAGCCCCGTAGTGCCAGATTCATGTGGTCAATAACCGCTACGATTGTCACAGTACTGGTTTTATTTCTGGCGCTGTTTGTATTTACACCACAAAACAGCGATATCACAGTTGAAACGACTTCGGCCAGCCCGCAGCCCAGGTTTGTCGAGTTGGTGGTCACACCGGTAAAAATCACCGAACAGGATAATCTGCTGCATTGGGTGCCAATCGGCGCAATGGACATGCTGATCCAAAAACTGCAGCAAACACCGATTGAAAAGGCCTCAGGCCATATCATGGTGGTAGATACCGAAGACGTGTTAGAGGCCTTGCAGCGCAGCGGCTCCCGTCACCAATCGGACGAAGCCCTGCAATCCCGACAGTTGCGTCATGCGATGGGAGAAATCACCAGTTTGCATACCGAGCTGTTTGGCTCCCCGATGGAATACACGCTCAGGTACAGTCTGATCAGTCGACACAATACCCAGCAGGGTATTCTCAGCGGTGACAATGTGGTGACGCTGCTGAATCAGTTGGCAAAACGCATCCCTGAACTGTTGCAAATGAATACCTCTGCACCTTATGTGGCCTATGAACAACGATTCGCCGACGACGCCTTTATTTTTGGCCTAAGCCATTTCTATCAGGGTAGTTTCGAACTGGCTGAAGATTATTTTACCACTGCCATACATTCCGGCGACAGCTATCCGCAATCACGCCGTTATCTGGCGAAAGCCATAGCAGCTCAGGGTGACATTCCCAGGGCGTTAGCCGCGGCGCAGGAAGCAGTTAACTATGCGCAACAACATTCAGACAACAGTGAGCTGTTGCGCTCCCAATTCGAACTGGGTGTCGCCCAATGGCACAACGGCGACTGGCAACAGGCCAAAAACAACATCACAGCCACGCAACAAATGGCGCAATCCGGGAAAGATTTGCTCTATCTGGCATTTGCCATCGAGGTGCTGGGCCACCTGGCATTTCAGGAACAACAGTTTGAGGATGCAGAACATTATTACCAGCAGGCTGTCCGATATCATCAGGGGTTTCAGTGTCCTTATGGACTTTCCAGCAATTACATCAATCTGGCGAAACTCAAAAACCAGCAACAGCATAATGAGCAGGCTGAAGACTTTTTGAATCAGGCATTGTCGGTAGCACAGCAGAACGAGTTGGGTTATTTCGAAACCCGAATTCAATTGCTGCTGGCCAGAAGTGCACAGGAAAATGCGCAAGATGAATCAGTGCAAAACCATCTGTTGGCGGTACAGAATTTACTGCAAAAATACCCCAGTGAAGGGGTTCAGCAGATCGTCAACAACTGGCCAGACAGCCTTAACAAAATAAGATAAACTTATGAATAATAAAGATTTTAAATAATTATAGAAAACTATAGTGGTGTTATATAGCACCTAGTCATAGGGTCAACACATCAGGCAGTGATGGACCTTTTTATGGCAAACAAGTTAACCAACCTTAGTAAGAACAATCCGCTAACGAAACCGATTTCGGGCAATCCCCACCAAAGCGAGAATCCTTCCCGCAGAACATTTTTAAAGTGTTCACTGGCAGGTGGTGCACTCATGGTATCGGCGATACATATTCCCGCAGCAGCGAGAACAGGCTCAAATGAGAGCCATACTGCAAAACCAGTGCGCTTCCCGTTGCTTGCAATTCACGCGGACAACAGCATGACATTGTTCAACTGTCGTTCGGAGATGGGACAAGGTGCCACCACTATTCAGGCGCAATATCTGCTGGATGAGTTAGACGCCGACTGGTCTTTACTGAAACAGGTGGAACAGGCCGGTGCAGATCCGCAACAATTTGGCCCTCAAAATACGATCGGGGCCATTAGTTCGTTTCTCGGCTGGAAATTCCACCGTGATGCCGGTGCACAACTGCGGCAACTTTTAGTTAATCAGGCTATGGCAATCTGGCAGGTGGATGCAGATTCCCTGTACACCCAAAACAGCTATATTTATCACCGCCCCACAGGCCAAAAACTCAGTTATGGCGAACTGGCAAACCTGTTACAGGATACCACGCTTCCTGAGAAGTTTACCCGCAAGACACCTGAGCAATACACCCAGATAGGCCGCAGTGTTAAACGTCTGGATATGGCAGAAAAAGTGGATGGCAGTGCCAAATTTGGCATAGATGTCAGCTTACCCGGAATGAAAACCGCCGTGCTCATCCGGCCGCCAGTGGCAGGTAGCCAGCTAATTTCATTCGATGCAAAAAGCGTGAAACAACAAAAGGGTGTCGTGGACACCTTTAGCATTCCACAGGGTGTGGTCATTGTGGCGGATAATTATTGGCATGCCAGTCTCGCACGAAAAGTGGCCAACCCGGTTTGGAACAACAGTGAGTTCAGTAACAGTTCGTCCCATAGTTTAATGCAGACCTTTCGCGGACAACTGGATACACCGGCCCAAAAACATAATGAAAGAGGCGATGTCAGCACACAGTTGGCCAACGCAGCCAGCGAGCAAAGATTTGAACTGCGCTTTGAATTTCCTTTTATAACCCATGTCACTATGGAACCCATGAACTGTGTTGCCTGGCAAACAGAAAGCCAGTTGCAAATTTGGGCACCTACCCAAAACCGCAATAACGCTAAGCAAAAGCTTCAGGAATTATTTGAGCTTGCTCCAGAAGCAATCGACTTTAATACGACCTTGATGGGCGGTGGTTTTGGTCGCCGGGCGCAGGAAGACTTTGTGGTGGAAGCCGCCACGATTGCCCGTCAGGTGTCTTATCCGGTAAAGGTAATTTGGTCCAGAGAAGATGACATTCAGCACGGCTTTTATCGCCCACTTAATGCCCAGAAAGTCAGCGCTAGTGTGGATAACAAAGGCCAGCTACAGGCCTGGCAACACAATGTAGCCAGCCTGTCTACAAGGGCCTGGCACTTTTCCCTTGAGGAACGTGATACCGATGGAGGAGACTGGATAGCCTATGGTGGCGCTGAAATTTCGCTCTATCAAAGTGAGCACTTTAGTTGTGGCGTGACGCTGAACAAAGCGCCACTGCATACCGGCATTCTGCGTGGTATCAGCCATGGCTACACCAATTTCAGCCGGGAAGTGGTGATGGAAGAATTGGCAAAGAAACACAAGCTTCATCCCTTGCAATATCGCCAGCAACACATCGACAACGAGCGGGCTTTGCCGGTGCTTACCAAGCTGCGCAAAGCCTGTGAACCCTACGAACAACAACCCAATCGCAAAATTGGCTATGCTTTCGGATTCGAGAAAGCGCCTAAGGGTCCCTATCAGTACTACAACGCCGCCGCTTTTGTACTGATCAGGAGTAAAAATATCTGGAAACCGGAAAAGCTAATTCTGGTTTTAGATCACGGCACCATCATCAACCCCGATGGCTTGCTATCCCAGGTAGAGGGGGCCAGTATCTTTGCCCTGGGCATGCTGCTGCACAACAAAATCACCATCGAAAAAGGTCAGGTGCAGCAGAGCAACTATCATGACTATCCGCTGCCCCGTTTCGTCTCTCAAATCCCCATTGAACTGCATACCATAGAAAGTGACGCCTGGCCGATGGGTGTGGGCGAAAAACTCCAGGGCACCATACAACCCGCGATTGCCAATGCCCTGGCCAGTATTATCGGTCATCCCATTACTCAACTGCCAATCAGTGCAGAAAAATTACAACAACATCAGATTGCACTGGGCTAATCCGGGCCTCATCATCAGGAGCACATAGCATGATTAAACTCACCATCAATCAACAGGAAATAACCACTCAAGCCGATCCAGAGATGCCTTTATTGTGGTTTTTGCGGGAAGAAGTACAACTCACCGGCACTAAATTTGGCTGTGGTCAGGGACTTTGTGGAGCCTGCACCGTATTGCTGGACGGCGAACCCATACGCAGTTGTTTGCTGCCCTTGGCTCAAGCCAAAGGAAAAACAATAGAAACTATCGAAAACGACAATATCCCGGAATTGCAGGCACTACAGGCGGCCTGGCTGGAACACAGCGTCCCGCAATGCGGCTACTGCCAATCAGGACAACTGATGTCGGCAACCCATTTATTGCAATCCAATAAGGCCCCTGACAACGACGCCATCCACAGCGCCATGTCTGGCAATATCTGCCGTTGCGGCACCTACGAACGCATTGCAAAAGGCATCAATCAAGCGGCTCTGGATTTAGCCAGGGAGATTTAACTCTGCACTATCTCAATCAGGGAGCTGACAATGTCTGAGTTTTGCTGCCAGGCCAGTACGATGCGCCTGGAAAAAGGTTCGTCGGTGATTTGTCGAAATTGCATTTCAGTTTCATTGGCAATCTCTTTGTAATTAGGTAGTAATGCACAGCCAACGCCAGCTTTAACCAGGCCGATGGCGTATTCGATGGTCTGAATTCTGGCCCGGACATCCAGTTTCAGACCCGCGGCATTGAGTTTATTTTGCAGTGCCAAGCCACCTTCACAGGGCATGCGCTGAATAAATGCCAGACCATCAAGATCCGCTAAATTCAGGCGACTTTTCAGGGTCAGCGGATGCCCTGCCGGAATGGCTATCTGAAACGCTTCCTGCCACATAAATTGCATTTGCTCCCGATTTTGCAGCATGGTTTCATTAATAATGCGGGCATCACAATCTTCTTCCGGTGGCACTAAGGTCAATTCAATGTCTGGGTTTTCACTGGTGAACTTTTGCAGTATACGGCTCATCCGCTGTACGCCAAGACCACGCACTACGCCCAGTCGAAAGGGCAACTTTTGTCGCCCGGTTTTAAACAACTCCTCGATGGCATTGGCCTGCCCCAACAGCTGTTTAGCCAATGGATACAACTGCTCTGCTGCCTCGGTGGCTTTCATGCCGCGGGTATGGCGACTAAACAACGACTTACCCACGGTTTCTTCCAGCTGTTTTAGCGATGAAGAAATCGAAGGCTGTGCCACATAACAACGCCTTGCCGCGCCGCTAATACTGCCGGTTTCTTTAACCGCCACAAAATAACGCAATGCTCTGAGATCCAATTTTCCCACCAATGACTTGTCTTAATCAGCTATAGATTTTACCTATATCAAACCTCAATAAAATATATTTTTTATTTATCTTGTTTTAAGCTTACACTAGGCTCCATTAACAATTTGCTTACATCGCCGAGAGATTCAATGAGTTCTGCCTCAACCAAAGTTGCATTTAATTGGGAAGATCCCTTGTTGCTAGAGTCTTTTCTGGAAGAAGACGAACGTCTGATCCGAGACAGCGCCCACCAATATTGTCAGGAGCGCCTGATGCCCAGAGTGTTGGAGGCCAACCGCCACGAACACTTTGATCGTGACATCATGAACGAACTCGGTGAACTAGGACTGTTAGGTTGTACTCTCCCGGAAAAATACGGTTGCGCTGAAGTAAATCACGTCGCCTATGGATTGATTGCTCGTGAAGTCGAGCGCGTCGACTCTGGTTATCGCAGCGCCATGAGCGTGCAATCTTCTCTGGTTATGTATCCTATCTATACCTACGGCTCCGAAGCCCAACGAGACAAATATCTGCCTAAGCTGGCCAGTGGCGAATGGGTGGGCTGTTTTGGATTAACTGAACCCAATTCAGGTTCTGATCCCGCCAGCATGGCGACCCGCGCTGAAAAAGTTGACGGTGGTTATCGTCTGACGGGGACGAAAATGTGGATCACCAACTCCCCTATCGCTGATGTCTTTGTGGTTTGGGGCAAACTGGACGGTGTAGTACGAGGCTTTATCCTGGACAAAGGCATGGAAGGCCTGTCAGCACCTAAAATCGAAGGCAAGTTTTCATTAAGGGCTTCCATCACGGGTGAAATCGTAATGGACAACGTGTTTGTCCCGGAAGAAAACCTGATGCCCAATGTACAGGGTATCAAAGGACCATTTGGCTGCCTGAACAAAGCCCGTTACGGTATCGCCTGGGGCGCATTAGGAGCCGCAGAATACTGCTGGTACGCGGCGCGTCAGTACACTCTGGACAGAGAACAGTTTGGTCGACCGTTAGCCGCTACCCAGCTGATTCAGAAAAAACTGGCCGATATGCAAACCGAAATTACGTTGGGCCTAAGCGCCTGTTTGCAAGCCGGACGCTTAATGGATCAAAACAAGCTGGCTCCCGAGGGAATTTCGCTAATCAAGCGTAACTCTTGTGGCAAAGCTTTGGATATTGCCCGGGTCGCCCGTGATATGCATGGCGGTAACGGTATCGCCGATGAGTTTCACGTTATCCGTCATGTAATGAACCTGGAAGCGGTCAATACCTACGAAGGCACCCATGATGTGCACGCCCTGATTTTGGGCAGAGCGCAAACCGGGTTACAGGCATTTTCAGGTTAAAAGTTAAGAACGTCAGGTAATAATAATAATAAATCCTGACCGCTGTGCCCGCCCGGCTCTGCCGGGCAACTCTTTTAAGACTGCGGCACGAGTAAAAATAAAAACAATAAAAAGCAGAACCTATTCTGCACCTAACGACAGAGCCAAGGGGCTTTGCCCCGCAGGCTCAACCATTTTTATCCACATAATGAGCCTATAGCATGTTGGATCGCAATCAGTTAATCGAAGATAAATTTCTCGATGCCGTGAAAAACGGTACCTTCCCTACGCCCCGTTCTCAAACCGATATTGCCAGTTCCGGATTGTCATTCGAAGAACTCATCGATTTGTTTGAAACCCAAATCATGAGCCGTTTACTGGATTTACAGTCCCGTAAAATGCAAAAGGCCGGTAAGAGCTTTTACACTATCGGCAGTGCCGGACACGAAGGCAACGCCGCTTACGGCAAAGCATTCCGTCACGACGATATGGCATTTTTACACTATCGCAGTGGTGCCTTTATGATCCAACGCTCAAAGCAGGTCAAAGGGCAAACCCCGCTGTATGACATGCTACTGTCATTTGCCGCCTCCTGTGAAGATCCGACATCCGGTGGACGCCATAAAGTATTGGGCAGCAAAAGTCTGTTTATTCCACCGCAAACCAGCACCATCGCCTCACACCTGCCCAAAGCCGCCGGCGCCGCTTTCAGCGTAGCCCTAAAAAGAAAGCTGCAACTGGATGGAGCCTTACAAGACGATGGGGTAATTTTGTGTAATTTCGGCGATGCGTCAGCCAACCACTCCACAGCGCAAGGAGCCATCAATGCCACTTGCTGGGCGGCATTCCAGTCGATTCCTATGCCCATTGTGTTTGTTTGCGAAGATAACGGCATTGGAATTTCCACCCCGACTCCAGGTGGCTGGATAAAGGCAAATTTTGCCCATCGACCAGAACTGACCTATATCGAATGCGACGGTCTGAGCTTAACTGATACCTACCTGAAAGCCTGTCAGGCAGTCAAAATCGCCCGACAAAAACGCAAACCAGTATTCTTGCATTTCCACACTGTCCGGCTGTTAGGTCACGCCGGTTCCGATAGTGAATTCTCCTATCGCAAAGGCGCGGAAATTGATGCTATAGAACATCAGGACCCCTTATTACACAGTGCCCGGCTGCTGATGGAAAACAATATCCTGACGGCTGAGCAAATCACTCAGCTGTATCTGTCCCTGAAACAACGCATAGCCGCCATCGCGGATATTGCCGGTGATCGCCCAAGGCTGACCTCCGCCGAGCAGGTACTTAAATCGCTGATCCCAGCGAAGCGAAACACACCAGAATTTAAGCAAACTATGGCACGTGAACAGCTGTTTGCCCATGAAAAACACAATCTGAGTAAAAAACAGCACCTGGCGAAAATCATCAACTGGACCCTGATGGATCTGATGAATGAGCAGGACAATATTGTGCTCTGTGGTGAAGACATAGGTCGCAAAGGCGGTGTGTACAGCGTCACCAGCAAACTGGTGGAAAAATTTAGTAACTCCCGGGTTATCAACACCTTACTGGATGAACAATCTATTTTAGGACTGGCCATTGGCATGGCCCACAATGGTATTTTGCCTATTCCTGAAATTCAGTTTTTAGCCTATGTGCACAATGCTGAAGATCAGATCCGTGGCGAAGCCGCCACCTTACCTTTCTTTTCTGATGGTCAGTTTAGCAATCCAATGGTGATCCGTATTGCCGGTCTGGCCTATCAAAAAGGGTTTGGCGGTCATTTCCACAACGATAACTCCTTTGCTGTATTCCGCGATATTCCGGGGCTCATTGTTGCTTGCCCGTCGAACGGTGAAGATGCCGCATTTATGCTCCGGGAATCAGTACGCCTGGCTCAGGAAGAGCAACGGGTGGTGATTTTCCTGGAACCCATCGCCATGTATATGCGCAAAGACTTACATGAAGAAGGCGATGGCTTGTGGACCTTTGAATATCCGGCCCCGGAAACCCCAAATCCCATCTCCCTGGGCACACCTGGCGTTTTTGGTAAAGGCAAACAACTGGCCATCATCAGCTACGGTAACGGCTACTACCTGTCCCGTCAGGCAGAAAAACAACTGGCGGAACAAGGCATCGACTGTCGCGTAATAGACATTCGCTGGCTGGCACCCCTGAACGAAGCGGGCATTATCGATGCCGTTAAAGAGTGTGAACACATTCTGGTAGTGGATGAATGCCGTAAAACCGGGTCTATCAGCGAAGCGATAGTGACAGCGCTGCACGAAGCGAAAGAGCAACATAACATTACCGACAAAATAGCGCGGATTGCGGCTGAAGATAGCTTTATTCCGCTGGGCAGCGCCTCTTATGAGGTTTTGCCCGATACCCAGGGTATCGTTACTGCCGCACAAAACCTGCTCAACAAAAACAATCCACTGAAACAAGTGTCCTGATATGTCGCAAACACAGAAAAAACGTGCCCTGGTGATTTGCCCGGGCCGCGGAACCTATAACAAAGAAGAATTGGGCTACCTGGCTAACTATCACGCTGATAAGCAAGCCATGATAGACACTATTGATGCTGATCGAAAAAACCGGAATCAAACTCCGATTCGTGAACTGGACAGCGCCAAAAAATACAATATGCGCCTGCACACCGCAGGCGAGAATGCCTCGTCATTGATATATGCCTGTTCTCGTGGTGACTTTCAGGATATTAACCGGGATAAATACGATATCGTTGCGGTTACCGGTAATTCCATGGGGTGGTATATCGCTTGCGCAGTTGCCGGAGCCTTAAACCATGGCAACGCTGCAAAGGTCATCAATACCATGGGGTCCATGATGACTGATGGCCTGATTGGCGGCCAGGTAATTTATCCCATAGTGGACGATAACTGGAAATTCAGCCCAGAGCGATTTGACCAGGTGCAGACCGCATTACAGCAGGTCAATCAGCAACCGGATTGCCAACTTTATGAATCCATCCGTCTGGGCGGTTACAGGGTGTTTGGCGGCAATGAAGCGGCCTTAAAAGCCTTGATGACGAATTTGCCTGAACTGGAAAACCGCTATCCAATGCGTTTATTTAACCACGCGGCATTCCACACGCCTTTGCTGGATGAGATAGCAATAAAAGGGCAACAGCAATTACCAGAATCACTGTTTTCTGCCCCCGCCATCCCCATGGTGGATGGCGAAGGTCAAATCTGGCAGCCACACAGCACCTCTGTTGCCAACTTGTATCAATATACGCTGGGCACCCAGGTTAACTGCACCTATGATTTTAGCAAGGCCATTGAAGTCAGTATTAAAGAGTTTGCGCCAGAGGTGCTTATCATCACAGGTCCGGGCGCAACATTGGGCGGTGCAGTGGCACAAACATTGATAGCCAATAACTGGTTTGGCCTGAGCGATAAAACCAGTTTTATCGAACGACAAAAAACCGATCCTGTGATCTTAGCAATGGGTTTGGCTGCACAGCGGAGTATCGCTGTAAGCTGAGGGTAAATTTTTTAACAAGCGTTGCGACACAGATTGGTTATTATTCCAGCAGGCACCGAAAAATTGTTATAAAACAGTTTATTTTTTGTGGGAAGCATGTATTTTTTAATAGCAGCGAAGCACTTACCAGGCTATAGTTGGAAGTCTCCCGTCACCATAGGGTGGCGAGTAATGTGTCTATAACGATAATGATACCGACACCAAACGTATCGAATGTATTTCCCAAATGAGCGGATACGGAGTATTTAAATGGCTAAGAAGCATAAAACAGTAGAAGACGAAGCAGATATCGACATGACACCCATGTTGGATATTGTATTCATCATGTTGATTTTCTTTATCGTAACAACGTCATTTGCGAAGGAAAAAGGCTTAGAAGTTCAGCGTCCAAAGGACCAGCAACAGCAGCAACAAACCAAATCTGATGCTGTAAGCATTCTGATCACTGAAACCGGTCAGATATACATGAACAACCGTCTGGTTGATATTGAGCGTGTTAACGCCAACATTCAAAACTATCTGGCAGAAGTTGAAACTGACGTTGCCGTGGTTAAAGCCGCCAAAGGTGCACCACACGGTATCGTTGTTAAGGTACTGGACCAGGCCGCAGAAGCGGGCATTGGAACATTATCAGTGGCTGTTGACGAAGGTTAACCGTTAAAGTTTGAGAAGAAGCTCCCAATTGGGAGCTTTTTTTATGCCCTGAATTTATGCCATAACGTAAAATATCAGTGACTAAACAAAAAGGAGTCTCTATGCAGTATCTTCGCCGTTTATTTTTGATGATTGCGATAGTTTCAATGCTGGGTTGTGCCGGCACGTCTTCAGAGGGCACAGTGCAGGAACAGCAGCAACGTGTATTGCAAATGAAAGATCAGGTCTTAACACAGTTATTCGAGGAAAAACCCGATACCCGAAGCCAGGTCAATACGGCTGCCGGTTACGCAGTGTTTTCCAATGCCAACGTCAATGTGATTTTTGTGGCCGCCGGTGGTGGTTATGGTGTCGCTAAGAATATGCGTACCGGAAAACACACCTACATGAATATGGCAGAAGGTGGGGTTGGTCTGGGCTTTGGCGCCAAAGACTATCGCATTGTCATGGTATTCCACAATGAAAAGGCACTTAACCGCTTTATCGAATCAGGCTGGACCTTTGGTGGCAACGCCGATGCAGCCGCCAAGGCCGGAGATAAAGGCGCTTCCGTGGAAGGCGAAGCCTATTATGGTGATGTTACCGTTTATACCTTTACCGAATCGGGTCTTGCTTTACAGGCCACCATTAAAGGTACCAAATTCTGGGTAGATGAAGACTTAAACTGACCCGTCCAAAGCAACCCGCTTCAAAGCGGGTTTTTCTTGCTCAGGCGCTGTACAATGTGGTCATATGATTGTCAAAGCGAATGCCATCCACCTCGCGCGCCAGATAATCTTTACCCGCCTGTTTTAACAGCTGGCCATGGCCTGTTGAAGCAGTTAACTGCTGACCCAACAAACACAATCCCGACACATCCGACATACTGTCGCTGGCGATAAAGCGATGTTCGTCGGCATGCCAGGATTTTAGATATCCGCCCCTGGGACAGGTTACAAACAGCTTTTGATCTTTTACCACAACACTACTGGTATACTGATGCATACTACGCCACTGCTCATCCGGGGCATCGAAGGCGATTAACTGGTCTTCGCCCTGGTGCGCGTACACCAAAGGCACAATATCCTGTTCTGGTCCCTGATACTGTACGCCAATGAATACCTTGCCATCTTCCCTGACATCGAGATGCCGCATACTCAACTGATGATTTTGCGGATGATAACTGGCCATCAATTTTCCGCTGCCGATATCCAGATAACTGAGGTTTGGCGCCATCGTATCCAGGTTTAACTTAACGCGTTGATAATCAGGGTGAGTTTGTATACCACCATTGCCTATTGCCAGTGTTTTACCATCAGGCAAAAAGGCGATGTCGTGGGGACCAATACCGCCGGAATCAAATCGCTCCAGCACCTGCAGGTTGTGTAAATCCCGCACCACAATCACACCCCGGCCATCAGAGAACCGGTTCTCAGTGGTATACAGGTATTGGTTATCAGGCGAAAGACAGGCGTGACCATAAAAGTGCGTGTCCGGCTCACTGGTGATCTGTCGACTAATCACGCTGTTGTTAAAATCCACTTCCACCAGATAACGGTCCGGGCGACGTGCAACCACCAACGCATGTCCCGGTTTGTGGGGTAATGCCAGTACTTCATGGCCTCGTTGCGGCAATTGCACCTTACTGAGTAACTCCCCGGCAAGGTTGACCGCTACCGCATAATAATTCCCGATATAATCGGAAGAGGCACTTGCCAGTACCACGTCAGATGTCTGACTGAACCGGCTGCAGCCTGGTAACAGCCCACTCAATGACAGCGCGCCGGCATAGCTCAAAAAATCTCGTCGCAGCAATTCACTTCTCCTGATTGATAGTTGTATTGAACACTGACACCCTTAAATCGAATTTAGAAAACGGATAAGTGCCTGTCGCTCATCGATACGCAGTGCAATAAAGCGTTGTTTACTTCGCTCAGCCTCTCCACCATGCCAAAGTATTGCCTCCACCAGACTGGTGGCTCGCCCGTCATGCAGGTAGGCCTGCTGTTGTCCATACTGAGATCTCAGCCCGATTCCCCATAGTGGCGGAGTGCGCCATTCAGTGCCTGTGGCTGAATGTTCCCGCACGCCATCAGCCAACAGCGCCCCCATATCGTGCAATGCCAGGTCAGTGTATGGCCAGATAGTCTGTCCTGCCAGCGCAGTAACCGGATAGCCGGGATCAGTCCGGTAACTCGGTGTATGGCAGCTGGCACATCCTGACTGATAAAAACTCTGCCGCCCTTTAAGAAACACCTCACTTTGCGTATTACGAGCCGGAGGCACCGCCATAAATGCTGAAAAATTCAGCACCAGGTTCAGCAGCTTATCGGGGATTTCCACTGACTCGTGCCCCCCTGATTTGGCCAGTTTCTGGCAATCTTGCTGGTACTCAGTACAGACCTCATTGGGAAACAGCGTACTGGTGATACCAATATCATCCCGAAAGGCAGCAGCAATCTGTTGTTTTAAATTGGGATGTTTCGCTTTTAAGCCCAGACGTCCCAATGCCAACTCGCCGGTAGCTGCATCAGGCACACGGTTATAGCGCCCGGAAATACCATCCCCGTTGCTATCCTGCGCATCTTCCTGGGCTAACAAATCAACATCTGAAATGGCATCCAGTAACCCCAGACCATATATCACAGGTGCCAGCCGTGGTGACAGGCCAATACCTTCGGCCAGCTCACCATAAGCCAGATCCACCAACTGGTATTGCGGCTGCCTCAGTGGATAGTCAACACCATCTATCTGATAGCGCGCCACTTCCAGATAGCTGAGGCTTAATTTTCCCTCGGGTTGCAGCGGGGCCGCCATGTTGCTATGGGACAGCGTGATGGCACGTGATTGCAGCTGCCCACCGTAATTTGGCTCTGTTAATGGTGCTGAATCCTTTTCTGGCCCAAGGCGCAATACCAGCGCCGATGGCTTACTGATCCCCTCAATAGCGACATCCCCCCGACCTCCGGCAGTGTGACAACTAATGCAGGAACGGGTATTAAACAGGGGCCCCAGGCCATCCCGGTCGGTTGTGGAGCTGGGCGCAATGACCCAGGGATCCCGAAACAAAGAAAAGCCGGTCCAGTAATCCAGCTTCTGAGCATTATTTAAATTCTGCCCCGGAACGATATAGGTTCGCTCTGATAATCGGCCGGCCGTCATACCACCGCCGGGCTGCGCTTCACGCATATCGTAATCCGGCACGGGCGCAGGGACACACCCAAAGAGAGCCAGGTTCGTGAAAGCCCACAAAATGACGGGGAAATGACGGTTCAAATCTGCTCCGGGTAGTATCAGGATTCTGAGTTTGGTTTGTCTGCCGATCCGGCAATGATGTGCAAGCCAGCACATAACCAGAGATTGATATCAGCTGCAGTAAATATTATTGATTCTTATTTACATTATAATGCGGCTCATTGCGATGTCCAGTGCTGTGACTGAGTGTTGCTTGTGCCAGGAAACGATGACTTAGACCAACATTGTTATAAAAACCCCTCGACACACCGTATTGATAACCATTATCATTCGCGTCAGAACAATACAGCAACACAAGGCCATTTTATGAACACATTTAAGCGAAATCTCTGTCGTTTGGCGGTAGTTTCCGCACTTTTACCGATAGTTTCCAACGCACAACAAAATGAACAGGCAGCACCCGCTTCTCAGGATGACAACGTCAGAGAAAAGATCTTCGAGCATATAGAAGTTACAGGTAGTCGCTTAGATCAGGCAACCACGGCAACAGGATTGCCACTGACCTTGCGTGAAACGCCACAGTCTATCTCCATTATTGATAGCACCCTGATAGATAGTTTTGCTCTGGATACCGTCGCGGACGTGATGCAATTTGCGCCCGGTATCCAGGCACAACAGGCAGAAACAGACCGCTATTTCTTCCGTTCTCGTGGCCGGGATGTCACCAACTTCCAGTTAGACGGTGTACCCATCGCCTACAACAGCTTTTTCAGTGAAGCGCTGGCAGACTCTATTTTGTTTGACCGGGTTGAAGTGGTGCGCGGGGCCACCGGCCTGCTAACAGGCGCCGGTGAACCTTCAGCGGCCATCAACTTAATTCGCAAACGTCCCAAAATGGATAACACTGGCTATGCCAGTCTGGAAATCGGTTCATGGAGTAACGTCAGACTGGAAGCAGATCACTCGCAATTACTCAGCGATGACGGCAATGTCAGAGCCAGAGTGGCAATAGCCCATGAACAAGGCGACAGTTATGTACGTTTATCAGAAAAAGACAATACCCAGGTCTATGCCGTAGTCGCCGCAGATATCACTGACCAAACCCGGATCACTGCAGGCGCAGATTACAGTGAGCGCAACCCCAAAGGCAGTATGTGGGGCGCCTTGCCACTATTCTATTCAGACGGCACACAAACCGACGACTTACCCGTGGAAACAACCACCGCATCACCATGGAACAGCTGGGCCCGTGAAGGTATGAACGCCTTTATCAAACTGGAACACGCCTTTGACAACAACTGGAACTTGCAGGCCGATATTGAGCAAAGAGAAGATGATATGAATGGCTACCTGCTGTATTTTTCCGGGTTTCCCAGTCGCGAAACCGGTGAGGGATTTAGTGCATCTCCCAATAATTATGTATCAGACAGAGAGCAGACCTCGGTGAGACTATTACTGTCTGGTCCCTTTACACTGTTTGGCCGTGAGCACCAGCTAACCGCGGGCCTGTTACACGCCAAACAGGATGTTGATGCAAGCTCATACGGTACGGCCGATGCCATAGTGATCCCCAGTATCTTCAACTGGGGTCAGGGAGTGCCTGAATTAAACTTTGGTGATACTCCTAATTATTCCACCACTGAATCCCACACCCAGCAGGGTGTTTACGCTGCCGCAAAGCTGAGCCTGACAGACAAGCTGACAGCCATCATAGGTAACCGGATCACCAACTACGAGTACGATGCCGCATCGCCCTGGGCGAGTAGTAAGTATGATAATGACCATGTAAATACCCCTTATGCGGGCCTGGTATATGCGATCAATCGTTATATTTCAGTGTACGGCAGCTACACAGAAATTTTCCAGCCGCAGGAAGCGCGCAACGCCAACAATGAACTTATTGGTCCGGTAGAAGGTACGAACCTCGAACTAGGCATTAAAGGGGACTTTTTCAATGACATGCTCAGTGCCAGTGTCGCAGTGTATGAAGTCGAAGAAGACAATCTGGCCATTTCAGATCCCAATAATACCGAACCACTACCCGGCACAACAATCTTCCCGTCGATAGCTGTGAAAGGAGCGAAAACCACGGGCTTTGAAGTGGAACTAAACGGGCATATTACTGAGCAACTTAACGTTTTACTGAGCTATACCTACAATGATGCAGAAGACGTGGATGGCAGTAACTTTGCCCCCTTCTTACCGAAATCCATGATAAAAACCAGTGCCCTGTACTCACTGTCAGACGCGTTCACCTTTGGCATTAACGCCAACTGGCAAAGCAAAACAGAAAATCCTGGCGCAGGTCCCAATGGCGAGACATTTACACAAGACAGCTACACCGTCGTCAATCTGATGGCCAGTTATCAATTGACTCCTGCCTGGGTGCTATCGGCAAATATTAACAATGTATTTGACGAAAAGTACTTTTCCAGTATCGATTTCTACAATCAGGGATTTTTTGGCGCTCCAAGAAATGCCCAGGCAAGCATTCGCTACAGTTGGTAATTAAGACCGGGATAGGGAAATGAAACTGAAGTAGCTCCGCCGGGAGCTACTTCTATTTTTTACACTGACGTGCAAACTACGTCATACTGAATCTGATTAACTGTCCAGCTTACGGGCGTTAGTACTTTCAAAGATCTTATCCGCAGAAGCCGCTACAAATCCCTGATATAACTGACCGTTGGGCATGGGGTAACGCTGTGCGAATTCATAAAAGCAGCTGGGGATAACGCGCTCAATGTCGCTGAATTTCACTGCGGCCTTATCCGCCATTGTGGAAGATTGTGCTAAAAACACTTCTTCACCACCTTTAATTTCGCCACCAGAGGTATTCAGCTCGAAACCCGCTTCTTTCAGGGTTTCATTGATAGCGGTAAGCTGGCTCAGTCTATCCAGGTGATTGGAGCTTACGGTAAAGTGGTTGGCACGGAAACCCCAGGCCGCCATCCAGGCCGCGTATTCCGACTCCTGCAACAGGGCGTCGTACTGCTCGCTGCTGATTTGCCAGTGTACGCCTGAATAGACAAAACCTTCCGCACTGACGGCTGCCGAATCTATCTGCGCCACCATGTCTTGCACCGTTGCCTGTAACTCAGCAGAAAACTCTTCTACCAGCAGTTCACTGATAAACACTTTTGGGCGGTTGGCTTCAGGGTGTTCAAAATGCTTAGCACGCAGTTTCTTTTCTTCAAACTGATACTGGCCTTTTTCAACATAACCAAGCTCTGTGAAATGAGCCGAGATCTTGTCCAGGTTCACTTTCTCAAGATTGAAGGTACGCAGGGCGATATGATCATTGATAATTTCACCGTGCATGCCCAGCAGATCGTGGATCTTGTGAGCAGAAGGCGTGATATTAATATAGTCTTGCCACAAATTGGCAAACAGGGAATCGAGTTTCGTATTCATAGATTTTCTTACTTCAAACAACCAGAAAATGCCCATCGCCTAAGCGATGAGCATGAATGTAATTAAAGGTGATTTTAAATCAGAGATTTAGAATTTGAGACCTGGACTTAGCGTACCAGGCATAGCCACTTTTTCTAACTCTACTGATGCCACCGGATACGCGCAATAATCTGCGGCATAATAGGCGCTGGCGCGATGATTACCACTTTCACCAATTCCACCAAACGGCGCAGCACTGCTGGCACCAGTAATTGGACGGTTCCAGTTAACAATGCCGGCTCTGATGCGGCTGAAGAAATGCTGATAATCCGCTTCGCTATCCGCTAACAAACCCGCAGACAACCCAAATGCCGTATTGTTGGCCTGATCGATAGCGGTATCGAAATCGTCGTAACGCACCACTTTCAAAAGCGGACCAAAATGTTCTTCATCCGGCATAGTATCGATGATGTTTGTCACATCAATAATACCAGGTGTGACAAAGCCGCTTTCGGTGTCGGTATGGGTCAGTTCCACCAGCGAGCTGGCGCCCAGGTCTAATAACGACTGTTGCGCCTGCACCATCAAACTGGCGGCATGAGCAGATACCATGGCACCCATAAAAGGCTGCTCCTGGGCATCATAATGGCCGACACTGATATTGCGGGTAACTTCGATAAGGCGCGCCAGAATTGCATCACCCTGCTCACCTTTTGCTAAAAACAGCTTACGGGCACAGGTACAGCGTTGACCGCTGGTGATAAACGCAGATTGCACTATGTCGTGTACAGCGGCATCAATGTCAGCCACATCCTTAACGATAAGCGGGTTATTGCCGCCCATTTCCAGTGCCAGTATTTTACCAGGATGGCCGGCGAATTGTTCGTGTAATAACTTGCCGGTTCTGGAGCTACCGGTAAAGAACAAACCGTCAATACCGGCGTGAGAAGCCAGAGCTTTGCCGGTTTCAACATGCCCTTGTACCAGGTTTAAAACGCCTGCCGGTAATCCCGCCTGCTGCCATAGCTTGACGGTTTCTTCCGCTACCATTGGAGTTAAATCACTGGGCTTAAATACCACAGTATTCCCCGCTAACAGCGCAGGAATAATGTGGCCATTAGGCAGGTGCCCCGGGAAGTTGTAAGGGCCAAATACCGCCACAACACCGTGTGGCTTATGGCGAATAAAGGCCTTACCCACAGGCATGGCGTTTTCCACAGTACCGGTACGTTCGTTGTAAGCGCGAATCGAAATCGCGGCTTTACCGATCATGGCACCCACTTCAGTGGCAGTTTCCCACTCGGGTTTACCGGTTTCTTTGGCAATCACTTTCGCCAGATGTGCTTTGTGTTCACCTAACAGTGCGGCGAATTTTTCAATAATGGCTACGCGCTCATCAAAGCTGACCTGCTGCCAGCTTTGAAAGGCTTCTCTGGCCGCAGCTACAGCGCTATCAACCTGAGCGGCACTGGCAGCACTTCCCTGCCAGATTTGTTGTTTTTTGGCAGGATCAACGGAATTCACCCCGTGTCCTTCACCGGCAACCCACTGGCCACCAATGTAATGAATCTGTTCAGACATAATTATCCTCCTAAATGGATCGGAGCGAAACGAATGGCCTCACCGGCGCTCAGGTTCAGTGCGCCCGCTGCTTGCGGAGCAATGCGCGCCACCTGCCTTTCTTCGTCTACCTTGACGCAAGCCATAACGCCGCGGAACTCCTGCACCCGGGTATTGATGACAAAGTGCGTGTCCTTCGCGTCTTCCAGTGCAGCGTCTATTTCAATCGGCAAATTGCGACTGGCCTGTGCGGTGCGAATGTAATTTACATTCGCCTCGACGGTCGGGCCACCGTCAAAGATATCGACGTAACCGCCTTTGCTAAACCCTTCACTCATCAGCAAGTTCAGGGCGGGTTTGGTTTTTTCGTGCACCTGACCGATCACCGCCTGCGCTTCGGCGCTGAGCAAATTGACGTAGATGGGGTACTTTGGCATCAGTTCTGCGATAAACACCTTTTGACCTATGCCAGTGAGGTAATCCGCTGTGGGAAAATCCATGGAAAAAAAGTGTTCTTCCAGCCACTGCCAGAAGGGTGAGCTACCGTTTTCATCACTGACACCACGCATCTCTGCAATAATAGTGTCAGAGAAGCGATGACGATGCTCAGCAATAAACAGAAAGCGGAATTTAGACAGAAATCTGCCGTTGGCGCCTTGTCTGGCTTCTTCGCGTAAAAACAGGGTACATATCTCTGACGCACCGGTGTAATCGTTACACAGAGTCAGAGTCCCTACTTCGTTGCGAATGCCTAATTCGCGGGAAGCGTGTACCACTTTACCCAAATGGTAGCAGTAAAAGGTATTGTCCATACCTACCGCGGCTTCAATGCCACTGGTCCCCAGTACACGCTTGGTTTGTGCATCTTCCATCACAAACAGATAATCCTCAACACCAGGCTTTGAAACGTCTTTTTTGGCAAAAGACGCTTCGGCATGGGCGATTCTCTTGCGTAAAATTTCCTCGTTAACAGGCAAAGACGTAAAGCCAATGCCTGACTCGTTGGCAATCTCATAGAGCGCCTGATAATCATCTGCTGCGATTGGACGAATAATCACCATGGGACTTATTCCTGGCCGTTAACCACGGCAGCAACCGCCTTTTCAAAGCGCGCTAAACCTTCTTTGATGTCAGCGTCAGGAATAACCAAAGACGGCGCAAAACGCACCACGTTGGCACCTGCTACCAGACACATCAGGTTCGCTGCCGTTGACGCAACCAGAAAGTCCCGGCTACGACCAGCGTAATCTTCGTTCAGGGCACAACCTAACAACATGCCTTTACCGCGAATTTCGCTGAACACATTGTATTTTTCGTTAATGACATTCAGGCCATCGCGGAACAGTTGTTCCTTGCGCTTAACTTCGTCCAGAAGTTCGCGATTGTTAACAATATCAAAAACGCGCTCTGCAACAGCACAGGCTAAGGGGTTACCGCCATAAGTACTACCATGAGTACCAGGCTTCAGACTTTCTGCAATCGCAGCTGTGGTTAACATGGCACCAATCGGGAATCCGCCACCCAGCGCTTTAGCCGTGGTCAGGATATCCGGGGTAACACCCAGTCCCATGTACGCATACAATTCGCCAGTACGGCCAACACCAGATTGCACCTCATCAAAAATCAACAGGGCATTGTGTTGATTACACAAGGCTCTGACGCCTTCTACAAACTCTGGCGTAGGCGAGATAATGCCACCTTCACCTTGCAGCGGCTCCATCATTACCGCGCAGGTTTTGTCGCTCATGATCGCTTTCAGGCTGTCCAGATCGTTGTATACCGCGTGATCGATAGCACCTGGCTTAGGACCAAAACCGTCGGAATAAGCAGCCTGACCACCCACAGTAACCGTAAAGAATGTACGACCGTGGAAGCCTTGCTTAAAAGAAATGATTTGATTTTTGTCTTCACCGTGGTGATCTAATGCCCAGCGACGCGCCAGTTTTAACGCGGCTTCGTTGGCTTCTGCACCGGAGTTGGCAAAATAAACACGTTCAGCAAAGGTGGCGTCAGTCAGCTTTTTCGCCAATCTGATTGCTGGCTCGTTGGTAAATACATTACTTAAGTGCCAAAGCTTTTCACTTTGGTCTTTCAATGCAGCCACCATTTCCGGGTGACAATGACCCAATGCGTTAACTGCAATACCACCAGCAAAATCAATGTACTCGTTGCCTTCCTGGTCCCACACTTTTGAACCTTCACCACGAACTGGCACCATCGCCGCCGGGTTGTAATTTGGTACCATGACATCAGCAAACATTTCACGAGTCACATTCATATATTGCCTCCTGTAGAGTAAATTCGGTAATACACCGTGAAAAAAGAGAGCGCATTATTCCAGAAAATTCCCCTTTTGTCTTCCCGAAAAAGGGGGCCCAGCCTTTAGTATAAAAGGGCTTCGTTAGAATTGCATAGAAAATGAATAAGTATGTGAAAGTTTCAGAAAAGACTTTCAAAAAGCAGGGCAAAAGCCTCAAATCTGGCGTATTTATCAACACCCCACTCTTATATAGAACTGAATTCTTATTTTTTAGATTATTTTGCTATATAGAAGGGAAAAGCCTGAATGCCAGCTAAAGACCTCCATTCTGAGTACATTAATCCGGCGATTATTCTTCGCCAAATGCCAGGCTTAGCTGTCGCATATCAACGGTTTTTAAGGCGGCAACTGCGCCTTTGGGCATCCGACAGGCAATCAGGTATTGTTTGGCATCTTCCATGTTGATCAATTTATAACTGCGCAGCATTCGAAAGCGGGCATAACAACGGCCCTGTTCCAGTACCCGTCCAAGGGGTGAACGGTCAACAATCGCGGTTTTATCGGCCAGCTCCTGCAAAGCACCGGCCACCATTACCCGTTTCATGTTCATGTGCTTCATCACGTTGGCTGAAATCTGATAAGACTGATTCCACATCATGGCCAACCACACATCGGGATCAATTTTAACCTGCTGCAGGGCTAAATGCTCTTCTCGCTTTTGCTCTTTGTGGGCTTCCATCATGGCCTCCTGCAGCACCTTGTCAAAGAACTTGAAAAACATTTTGCTGATGGCAATTTTTCCCATTTCATGGTGCATTCCGGCAACGTACCCATGAAATGGATCCACTTTGGAAAGTTCTGCGATTTTGCGGCAACTAATACCGGTGGCAATAATCTGTTCCCACAGTTTTTGTTTAAAGGCGGGATACGGATCGGTGATTTTGGGGATCCAGCGTTGCACCGAAAGCATAGGTATAAGTAACTTCAGGTTTTCAATGCCAAAGAAACTCAGTGCCATACGCAACGTTTCGTACCTGACAACTTTCCCCAAGCGGTCCGTTTTACGGTATTTGGGGCTGTTGGCCAGATCCATCAATTCTTTGGCTAACCAGGGTATGGCGGCAATGCCAGGTTCAATTTTGGCAATTGACGCCGCTTTCACAGACAGGCCGTCATACACTGCGGCCAGACCATCATCAATACCAATGATTTTACTGCTCAGTTCATCAATATTGTCGATTTTTTTCTGCATTCGGTCACAAACTTCTTCATGCACTATGGTACTGATATTTTCCAGATAATGTTGTTTGGAACGCTGATTGAGCTCTTTGTCCCGCATTGCAATCCGTTCTACATCCAGCAATTTCCGGCGGGCATTTAACTGTTCCGACTGTTCGGCCTTAACCTTGCCTTCGACTTCGATTCCGGCGGCGGCCTGACCGGTTTGTAAGCCCATTAATAAATGGTAGTAACGGTTGTCTATATCTGTGCGAATGTCTTGCTGGCCAGTCATGCCGGTTCTCAATATCTTCTTGTCAAACTAGTCTGTTGTTAAGCCCGGGCAGAATCCGCGACCAAAGCTAATATGTTGTGTAAAATTCGGTGACCAAACTCAGTCAAATGAGACTCAGGATGAAACTGCACACCCCATAAGGGTAAAGTATTGTGTGCTATCGCCATGACTTCCACAGACTGATTGTTGCTGTTGTCTGTAACGGCAGTCACCTCAAAATCTGCCGGTAATGATGGCGCTGCCACTACCAAAGAATGATAGCGTGTAACTGTGAACTTTTCAGGTATGCCAGTAAACATTTTATGACCCGAATGGGCCACGGTTGAAACTTTACCATGCATCACTTTCGCAGCGCGCTGCACATCAGCGCCAAACACCTGAGCAATGACCTGATGGCCCAGACAAACACCAAATATCGGAAATTTACCGGACAACTCCTGCACCAATTGCAGCGAGATACCGGCTTCATTGGGTGAGCAAGGGCCAGGCGATATAACGATTAGGTCCGGTCTGAGTTTTTTAACTTCAGCGATACTGATCTGATTATTTCTCACCACCTGCACCGAACACGCCAGCTCTTCAAAGTAACGAGCCAGATTGAACGTAAAAGAGTCGAAATTATCAATTAACAGTACGCGCATGTTTCCCGGGCGAGCGAATAAAACTGCGGAATTAAACAGGTTAAAGGCCATAAAATCAAGCCTCGCAAGGCATTGACCGGGTTTTAATTAAAATAAGTGCACCGGGGCTGCAATATTGGCCTTAATACGCCGGAATAATTTAGCGACGCTGATATTGTTTCTTAGCCCAGACAGCCAGAAACACCGCGCCGATGTACATGGTTACGCCGTAAACTCCGGCGGAAGTGGCGTAGGCCGGGTTGGATAAAAAGGTAATAGCAATCAAAATAGCCATTGATGCATTTTGAATGCCCACCTCAATGCCCAGGGTAACCTTTTCAGGTAAAGCCAAGCCGGTGAGTTTTGCCAGCCAAACGCCGGTTGTGATAGCCGCAAAATTAAGTACCAGCGTGGCCCAGAAAATCTGATCAAAGGAGGCCAACAGCATATCGATTTCCTGAATTACGATGGCAATGATCAGGGCAACCATAAACAATAGTGATATTTTGCGGAAAATCCCTTCTATCGCCAGGGCGCGTTGCTCCCAACGGGCGCGAAACGCAATCCCCAAAATCACAGGTAGCAAAGTTAACAACATCAGTCCTAACGAAGTATTTAACAGCGAAAAGGATTGAACCTGGTCGGCAGCAAACTGTTGAATGGCAAACTGAATAATCCAGGGAGTGGTAAAAACGCAGATCAACGTGGTTACCGCCGTCAGCGATACCGACAACGCCAGATTGGCTCTGGCTAACTGGCTGATGACATTGGATGTTGTGCCGCCGGGACAGGCGGCTAAAATCATCAGACCAATTGCCAGTTCCGCCGGTAAATTAAATAGTACGGCTATTCCCCAGGCCAATATTGGCAACAACAGAATTTGGCCCACCAGACCGACAAAAATAGGTTTTGGTGTTTGCCAGAGCCGGGAAAAATCCGCTCTGGTGAGACTCAGTCCCATGCCAAACATAATAACGGCTAATATGGCCGGAAGTAATACCTGAGTTAATACCGAATCCTGCATCTGCTACCCTACACCCGTTTAAATATCAGTTTTTAAAACTGTCATCCTGTGCCTGCACAATCTGGTACAGGGGCTGGAAATTACCCCAGGTTACCAAATCATTGGCATTCATGGCACGCGTTTTCAACGCGATATCACTAGGAATGGGTTTTATCTTTCCGGCTGCCTGCGCCAATAACTGACTTTCGCAACAACTGTCCATAATAACAAAGTTAGCGGTGGCTGCATCAACGGTATTACCCACGGTCAGTAAACCGTGATTCTGCAGGATTACGGCAATGCCGTCAGAGAGGGCTTCGGCAATCAAATCACCTTCATCCAGTTCGGCCACCACCCCGGTAAAGTGATCAAACAAGCCATGATTCTGATAAAACATACAGGCATCTTGTGAAATTGGTTGCAGCTTTTCACCCAGCGCCGAAAAAGCCCGGCCATTGCGCGTATGGGCGTGGGCCACAGCGTTCACATCGGGACGTGCCATGTGAATACGGGAATGAATGGCAAAGGCGGCATTGTTGATGGCGTGCTTACCCTCAATAATTTTTCCTTCATGGCTAACCCGTACCAAATCACTGGCCCGGATATGGCGAAAATGCACCGCCAATGGATTCACCCAAAAAGTGTCTTTTTCTACGGCATCACGCACTGTGATGTGTCCGGCCAGGCCCTCGTCAAAACCGTGTAAGGCGAAGACCCTGAAGGCGGCGGCAAGTCGAACCTTGTCGTATTCCCGTTGTTGCAGCGGCTCGGAAAACACCGGCGGCTGAGGCACTGAAAATTTTTCGGCACCTATGGTCATGTTGTCGATAGTGGCTTGATGAGCAGACATTCAATTCTCCGGTTGTTTTTTAAGCACAACTGGATTCTACGTCTGCAACTGATAAACTCAAATGATGAATATTTATAGTTAAACATGAATCTCATGCATAGTATTGACTACAATTTGTTTCAGGTGTTACTGACGATCTATCACCAGGGTTCTGTCAGCCGCGCCGCTGATAAACTCCATCTGACACAACCTGCGGTCAGCCATGCTTTGAGTCGCTTACGGCGACACTTTGATGACGTGTTGTTCGAGCGTCATGGCAAAAAGATGGTGCCCAGTGATTTTTGTCAGCACATCATTGCCGATGTAGAAAACAGCCTGCGCACGCTGCAGCAAACAATGTCGCAGCCAAAACACTGGGATGTCAGGCAACTGAATCGCAGCTTCAATGTCGCGGTTAGGGATATACTGGAAGCTTTGTATTTTCCACAACTGCTCGCGCACCTGCAGACCATCGCTCCGAATGTGCGAATTCGCAATGTCAGTATTGAGCCAAAGCATCTGCCCGAAGCGCTTAAAAGTGGTGATATCGATTTAGCCCTGGATTCGTTGATTGCCATGCCAGCAAATATCCACAATCAAACATTAGGACGCAGTCGTTTTGTACTGCTGTGCCGTCAGGGGCATCCCATCATTGCACGTTGTGATTTAGCCAGCTATCAACAGTGGCCACATGTGGTGGCCGCCCTGAAAGCCTCAGATATCAATCTGGTTGACAATGCGCTGACCGCGCAGCAACTGCATCGCAATGTGGTGCTGCGCTGTGAGAATTTTTACGGGGCGGTGCAGACTGTGTGTCATACGGATCTGATCATGACAGCGCCGGAAAAAGCGGCGCGACAATTTGCCAGCCATCTGCCTTTGCAAATTTTGCCCCTGCCACTGTCACTGCCAGATATCAGTATTCATCTTTACTGGTGGCAGGTGGCAGAGTCAGACCCTGCCATTCGTTGGCTCAGGGATGAAATTCAACAGCTATCCCGTCGTTTATTCAGGGACGACGAATAAAGCCTACCGCTTCGTAAACTTTCGCCAGTGTGACCGCGGCTCTGGCAGAAGCGCGCTCGGCACCACTTTTCATGATGGCATCCAGTGCAGCGCGATCTTCCCGTAGGGCTTTGAATTTTTCCTGAATCGGCTCAACCAGGGCCACAACCGCGTCAGCCACGTCCGTTTTAAGATGGCCATACATTTTGTCTTCGTATTCCGGCACCAGGTCTGCAACGGGGCGATTGGTTGCCAATGACAACAGGGTCAGCAAATTGGACACGCCGGGTTTTTCCGCTGTATCGAAATAGATACGAGCCTGTTCATCAGAATCGGTAACCGCGCGTTTGATCTTTTTCGCTAACTTTTTGGGTTCTTCCAGCAATCCGATAAAGTTGTTGGGGTTGTCATCGGATTTAGACATTTTCTTTGTGGGTTCCTGCAGGCTCATAATGCGCGCACCAAACTCAGGAATATAAGGATCAGGCAGAGTAAACAGCTCACCGTACAGATTGTTCATACGGGTGGCGATATCGCGGGTTAACTCCAGGTGCTGTTTTTGATCTTCACCCACCGGTACCTTATCGGCCTGATACAGCAAAATATCGGCTGCCTGCAATGCCGGGTAGCTATACAGGCCGACATTGATATTATTTTCGTTCCTGGCTGACTTGTCTTTAAACTGCGTCATGCGGTTTAGTTCACCCATCTGGGCATAACAGTTCATGATCCAGGCAAGCTGCGCATGTTCAGGCACGTGAGACTGTACAAACAAGGTACTTTTAACCGGATCAATACCGCAGGCCACATACAGAGCCAGTCCATCCAGACAGGCTTCGTATAGCGCTTTTGGGTCCTGACGCACGGTAATGGCGTGTAAGTCCACCAACATATACAGACAATCGTGATCTTCCTGCATGCTCACCCATTGCTTAAGGGCGCCCATATAATTGCCGATAGTCAGTTGTCCGGAAGGCTGGCAGCCGCTTAATACAATAGGTTTACTACTCATCAGAATATCTCTTTGGTCTCTTTACAATAATTAATGGTTGTCTGTTTGCGCTAATTCATGGCGCATGGCATCGATGACCTGCTTGTAATCAGGCTGGTTAAAAATAGCAGAGCCTGCCACAAACATATCGGCACCGGCCTCAGCTATGGCGCGAATATTATCGACTTTCACGCCCCCGTCAATTTCAATTCGGGTTTTCAGGCCTTGTTCTCTTATCAGATGTTGCAAATCTCGCAATTTATCCAGGGTTTTAGGGATAAACGCCTGACCACCAAATCCCGGATTCACCGACATCAACAGCACAAAATCCAGTTTATACAAAACGTAATCCAGCACTGAGAGAGGTGTGCCGGGATTTAAAACTAAACCGGCTTTGCAGCCCTTATCTTTGATCAACTGAATACTGCGATCAACGTGTTCACTGGCTTCAGGATGGAAACTGATATAGCTGGCTCCGGCATCGGCAAACTGGCTAATCAAATCATCTACGGGTTTTACCATCAGATGTACGTCAATGTCGGCGCTAATACCATAGTCTCTGAGGGCCTTACACACCGCCGGACCAAAGGTCAGATTGGGCACATAGTGGTTATCCATTACATCAAAATGAACAACATCGGTGCCCGCGTCTATCACCCTGGCTACGTCTTCACCGAGACGGGCCAGATCGGCGGACAGGATTGAAGGAGCAATTAAATAATCGTTCATAGCCAGTCATTCTCTGTAGCAAAATTGCCGCTAAAAATACCAGCTTCAACCGCAGAAGGCTAAGCCTTATTTTGGTGCGCTCGCCCCAAAAACGTGCGTCATTTTCCATTTCGCCCCCGTGTTGCTTTCAGTGCCGTGCCTTAAGACAGCTTATTAAATTTTGATAAAGGCAATATTTTCAATGACTTAAGAAAGTTTTCAGAAAGCTGGCAAGTTAAAAATTAAACAGGCATTAGTTTTGCTCAATGAATGCCAGCACACATACAAAAACGGAGAAACACATGAAATTAACCAGAACAACTCAAGCGGTCGCTTTCGTTTTAGCCGCATCAGCATTTTCCCAGGCAGCTTACGCAGACTTAAGCGCCAATGTCGGTTTAGTCTCTGAATACCACTTCCGTGGTATCCAGCAAACCAGCTCGGCCTCTGCCAGCGCCGGTGTGGATTATGAAAATGGCGGCTTTTACCTGGGCACCTGGGTTGCCGACGTTGAAGACGGTCTTGAAATCGATGTCTACGGCGGATTTGGCTTTGATATCAGCGAAGATGTTTCAGCCAGTATTGGTGTCACTACTTACCAGTACACAGGTGATTTCGATTCAGCCTACAACGAAGTGAACTTTGGCTTTGGTTGGGGTCCACTTTCCGTAGAGTACACCATCGGTGAATGGGATGATGACCTGGATTTAGGTATCCCGGGTGGTGATTACACATTCTTAGGTTTAACGTTGGAACACGAAGGTTTTTACGGCACCTTTGGTACTTTTGGCGACGAATCTGACGGTGAATACTTTGAAGTGGGCTATGGCACAGAAATCGGTGGTTTTGACGCCGGTGTATCTATGGTATTTGCCGACAGCGATTTAGGTGGCGGCAGCAGCGATGAGACAATCCTGTTCAGCCTGAGCAAGTCCTTCGATCTGTAAGCACGGTTTCACTCAGAAGCAAGGATGCTTCATACGCTTTAAATATATATCTGTCGGATTCTGTAGGGTGAGTCCGGTGGATGTATTCTGGCAGCCATATCTCGTATATGGCTGCCACTTCCCTTCCTCGTAAAATAACCTTTTCCATTCAGTTAAAATTCACACCTGCTGAGTAAACTATTCCTCAATCTGGTCATATTTTTCACTTTAGTGAACTTTTGTTACTGGGGTTGTCCAAAACTGCAGTGAACGTAAATGCACTGATAGCAGCGTATCGCTGAGATAAACGACAGATTTTTAACGACCAACGTCCTCATCAAACAGAGGTTCAACAAGTATAATGAAACAAAGTGTTGCAAAACGGGTAGCGAATATGATCTCCACAAGAAACCAAAAAATGCTGATACTAAGTACAGCATTGGTGGCTATGCTATCTTTTGCCGGCAATCTTGAAGACGAAGGTTTGCGCTTTTGTAGTTGTCCCGCAGACAGCCGTTTTGACGAGTCTCTGCCGATGAGCCACCCACAGAATCTGTGCGCCAAAGAGCAAGCTTCAGGGGTCAGCTGGGTTTCCTGGTTTTCCGGTAGCAGCGCCAGTAAGCAATTCCATTATCTGGATTTATTGGAGCTGTTGACAAGAGTCACCGACAGCGGTCAGGATAGCAGCACCAGTTAATTCGGAAAACAGCAATGAGTAGTACCTCAGACTCATCCAGGCAAACGGAAAAGGCCTCTTTGTGGCAGGTAACCAAAAGTGTTGCCGCCAGTATGTTTGGTGTACAAACTCAAAAGAACCATCAGGCTGATTTTCAACAATCCTCCTTCCTTCCCTATGTGGTTATCGGCGTGATATTTGTATTAGTGTTTATCGCCGCGCTGGTTGGTGTGGTTAATCTGGTTCTTTCCTGACACTTATTTGATTCTACAACACTCATTTTAGGTCCTTTGGGTAGTGTAAGTTGCCAATACAAATGCACCCAACCGTTTAGCGGCGACGATGGCTGTTGCGCTTTATCCGCGCGATCATCAGCAACTTCTCCTTGGGTCGGATTATAACCTAAAAACACTTTAGTATCGGCATACAAAAAATAAGCTTTGCTGGCTACTTGCCTTCCATAAATCTAACATCTAATTATGTAGACGTCCTACCAATTATGCATCAAACGAAGCTTACACTACTTGTGAATAGCCCAATAAAAGAATTCAATATATAAATAAATTCTGAGAATGAACGCCCACTTTGAACAAAGCATATCGGATTTAACCTTTTAAGAAAGGCGTAAAAGCGCATTTATCGACTGTCGGTTTCCTATTCTATGTATTTTGTAGTGCGTAAAAAGCAATACGCGCATCAGTATTTATTCAACTAGCGTAGTGACGCATTCCTTGCTTCACTAGCTCTTCGATGACTTGGCCAAATACCTCTGGCGAGCGATACGCCGGTACTGCTTGCTGTAACCGAGTTGCTTTCAAATGCTGTTGGGTTTCAGCAATGGTTTGTTTGATTTGCTGGTAAGTGTCGCTAGTCTGCACCGAGAAAAACATCTCGCTAGCATTTATTCGACCTCGACTGACCGCACCTGTTAGCTTGTTTGGGCAGCTACACTTTGCTGCGCTATGTACCAAGCCACAACTAGTGTTCATAAACTCAATCACCTTTTGTCGAGCGCGGCTAAGTTGTTGACGAAAATTCGCTTTCTCAATACCTAGAATTTCAGCCGCCTGTTGCTGCTCTAATTCGTAAATATCCCCCAAGATGTAAGCAAGGCGATGTGCTGGATTCAAGCACAGCAGCATTGCCATGGTACACGAGATCCTTAGCTCATTAATCATGGCGTTATATTCTGGTCTTTGTATTAGCCCGTCACCTGGCTGTTGTAAATCCGATTCTAGATCGGCTTGATAATCGTCAAAGCCTATTTGAGGCTGACGTGCCAGTACCTTCTTTTCCGTTAGCAGGTAGTTAGCAGCAACGCGATACACCCAAGTTTTAAACTGACTTTTAAACTCAAAACGAGACAACTTAGTGATCAAGCGGATCAGAATCTCTTGGGTCGCATCTTGCGCATCTTCTGGGTTGACTAGCATGCGCAATGCAAGGGCATACACATCGTTTTGCACCTCAGATACAACCAATTGTAATGAAGCCTTGTTGCCTTGGGTCGCTTGGCGAATATGTTGGTTTAACTCAATGGAAATCAACAGTATTCCTTCACTACTTGCTCATAGCATGTCATTGCACATAAAAAAGTTACTACAGCTCACCCATAAAGTGAGCTTGTAGCAGCACATAGCGAGTTAGTCTGCTTGAATTGACTCAGCGTTCAATAACATTTGTCCATGGGGATTATCTAACACCATCAACCACTTGCCGTTTTCCTGCTTCCGCAGTACTGCAATAGATAACCCCGATTGCTTAATCTCACTTCCTTCAGGTCCTGTTGCCGACATATCCCAAGGGGCGATATGCATTGCAATATCGCCTGCAACAAACACCTGATGCCCATTTGGGTATGTAAATTGCGGCTTCATAGTAAACCATTGTTTAAAGATAGCTTGAATCTGCTCAAGATCAGAAATGGCCGTTCCCGGTTCAAACATTATCGCCACATTCGATTCATAACTGCTCATGACAGTCTCTATATCTGCTTGGTGAAACGCATTGGTCATGGTGTGCACTACACTTACAATTTGCTGTTCGGTTGGTTCAATGCTTAATTCGCTCATCGTTTTATTTCCCGTTATATTGCCAGCCGCCCAGCTTACAGAGGTAAGTAATAGGCTTGTACTGGTCAAGTATTTCAAAGTTTTCATGGTTTATCCCCTTCGTAAGTCGATGCCTGCACAGCGAATAAACTTCACTGCGTTACGCAACAGACATTTATTTAGACGATCCGCAATGAACAGGTGTGACAAATATTTTTGAGAAAACTAAATGAAAGGACTAAATGGGAGGAGAAAATCGCAGCACAAAAGCACGCACCAATGATGCATTGGTGTGAAGGAAGCTAGCCCTTGCTCCAAGTTTTGTTAGGCCAAAAATTCAAGCCGCAATGTCGAGTATAAAATGAATAAAAGCTATCGACGAGCCTAGGTGTAAGGTGATTGTTGGTTTGGCTTGACGCTGTTGGTTATGCGTATTGAGAGAAGCTGTCACGAGTTCGGGATTATCGTCGTTAAGAAGGCTGAACTATAGTACTGAAATCTTGATGATGGTGTGACCCGGCCCTTGCGAAATTTCCCTCTGGTTTCCGCATACGTCCCTTTTTATGCATCAAAGTCAAAATCTTTTTGGATGATGTAATTGTCAATCATTTTGATTTTTTTCGGTCGACAGTCGGAGGTGCTCGGCTCGAATTGGCGGTAATGCTTGCATATTGCGTGCTAAGCTTTTGGGCGATAAACCGCCAGTAATTCCGCCACCTTTTTACGACTATCGCCTTTTTGACTGATAAAACGGGAAACGGATAGCTTGCGCAGTTTGGCCGGTTTGTAAATTCGACGGGTAAAAGCTGTGTCATGATTGCTCACCAGTACAAAACGCCCCAGTTTGTCACTGACATGCAGCGCTAACTGCGCCAGCTCCTCCTGTGAGTCCAGACCAAAGCCCTGTTTTGAATAAGCAGTAAAATAAGCGGTTTCACTGACCGGCGCATAAGGTGGATCGCAGTAGATCACGGAATCATCCGGAGACTGCAACATCACCTGTTGAAATGGCAGGCAGGTAAAGGTGGCTCTGGCAGCTTTTTGGGCAAAAAACTGCAGTTCTTTTTTGGGGAAATAAGGTGCCTTATAGCGGCCAAATGGCACGTTGAATTTACCCGATAAATTGTATCGACACAGCCCGTTGTAACCATGGCGATTCAGATACAAAAACAGTACCGAACGCTCAAACGGATCAGTGCTGTCATTAAACCGCTCCCGTTGCTGATAAAACACCGTTTCCTGGTTAAATTGCGGGGTAAAGTAGTGCTCTGCCTCGACAATAAATTGCGTACTGTCGGTTTGCAAAATTTTGTACAGGTTGATCAGATCTTCATTGATATCGTTGAGGTGATAGGCCTCATACTCAGAATTTAAAAACACCGAGCCAGCACCCACAAACGGCTCCACCAGCACTTTAGCTTTGGGTAGCTCTTTGTTGATCTTTTCAATGAGGCTATATTTGCCACCGGCCCACTTCAAAAATGCCCGGTGTTTCGATTGTGGCATGTTGTTATTATTATCTGACTTAGATCTCTGAACGCTGAGATTGTACCTGACTGAAAAAAAATTACAGCTAGTTAACGGTGATTTCACGCCGAATCTGAGCGACCGATTTAGCAAACGGGGCGGTTGTGCTGAACTTATCAGGCAAAGACGCGGCGGCGGCCCGGGCAACATCCAGGCTGGCATAGTTTTGCTTTACCAAAACCACAAACCAGTCTCCACCATAACGCTGAGTCTGATAAACCCAGACATCATTCAGCAACTGATTATCCACCAAAAACTCCTGCAACAGGGTTTCTGTGCTGATGCCTGATACCTGCAATACGTATTCGCTGTCTGCCAGTTCCAGTAACAACGGTTCGTGATACTGATATCTGGGCGACGAAATGTCCGAATTGTTCTGAGTACCAGACTCTATCGGTTCGAAGCTGGCAATGTCTTCCACCGGGTAGTCATTGACATTGACGTCAGTGTTCACCGCCTGGTTTTGGGTTTCTGCCGTGCTGTCTGGCGACTGCGTCCCGGACAATAAACTCGCATTCCGGGAGACTGTGGCAGAATTATCTGTCACCTCTCCCTGACTCTGGTTTTCCTGTACAGTGACATTCTGTGCAGCAGGATTTGCGCTATTCACAGCACTTTCCTGAGCGGTGGTTTCGTCAATGCGGCGATTCACCGATGCGGTGTCAGCGTTGTCTGATGGTGGGTTTGCACTGTCTCTTGGGGTTAACGCATTGTCATCTCTTGGGGTTAACGCATTGTCATCTCTTGGGGTTGACGCATTGTCATTAACACCGCCGTCACTGTTGAGTAACTCAAGGGCCACCAGAGCATCCATCACAGAAGCGTTAAGCTGTGCCTCAGATGCGGTCAATGCACTGGCCTGTTCGTTATCTGACTTTGCCGCATTGTCGCTACGGCTGCCAGATTGTGTATCGCGCTGAGCCGGTAATGTGCCGGTATCCCGCAACTGTTTTAACTGTTCGGCGCTGATATCGGCAATGTATTCCGAGCTGGGAGAATCGGCGCTTTGTTTGCTAAAGGTATTAACAACCACAGGGGCAGCAACAGCCTCCTCAATTGCTTTGTTGTCGTCAGCGCGGCTGTTTACCACTGATTCATTGTTGTCAAGGCGCTGCATCGCATCACTAAAATTCGCTGCTACCCGTTGATTATCCGAAGAGTTTACCGCGCTTTCCTCCCGCGCTTCTTCGTTGCTTTGCTGATTTGCCAGAGCCACAGCTGCTTCCAAAGATAAGCCGCTACTTTCGCTGCTGTCGGAAGACGCATTCTGCTGAGTATCAGGTTTGGACTGGAATAAAAACTGGCTAAATTCACTCACTGCCGCCGAGGTCACATCAAAATACTGCCAGATGAGGATAGACGAGAAGCTGCCAACGAAGACCATGGCCAGTGCCAGTTTTACCCACCACTTTTGCAAAGGTGCTGTACCCAGCGCAGGTCGGCTGGCACGGTGTTTCATGCGCTCCTGAAAAAGCTTGCGACGATTAGCGATCATCTCATCTAAATCGCCTTCCACTTCGGTTTCTTCATCGTACTCAAGGGTTTGCGTAGTCAACAGAACCGGTTTGTCGTTGTTGTTAGTGGGTAGCCAGGATTTCACATCTTCCGCCCAAAAGTGATCACCGAACATCAAAATATTGATTTGCTCACCATTTCGGGCAAAGCGATTTTGCAACACCAGATCCCAAAGTTCCCGCAATACATCTTCCGGCACATTTTCCGCGCTGGTAATGGCGATCAGCACCGGCTCGGTTTTGTTGTCTCGCGCAGCAAACGACTGCACTAAAGACTGGTTGCGTTGCCAGCTGCACTGCAGTTGTTCTGCCAGTAATTGCCGGTAATAATTGTCGCTTTTACCTTTGCGGGCATTCACCAATGCCACATTGGCGTGCTGACTCTGCTGCCCCAGAAACGCTTCAACAAATCCCTGCTGCACAGCCACATCCTCACCGGTAATAAATACCATCTGTGATGAATGCGCCACGAGATATTCCAGCCTTTGTGAAATATCCGTGTATTCTGTTAGCAAAGTAGAATGTCTCATGTTTGCAACTTATTACTCTTCAGGGTATGCCTGTTCAATATTAATTCAAAACGTCTCGCAACAGCGCGTCGTCAATGTCAGAAGTCACCACCGCCTGGCCTATTCCCTGAGGAATGATAAAGCGGATCTGCCCGGCTTCCACTTTTTTGTCATGCTGCATATGTTGCATAAACTGCGCATAACCCATGGACTTTGGCGCGGATATCGGTAAATCAAAAGCCGCATGTAATGCAGTAATGCGACTAACTTCTGACGCTGATAACCAGCCTTTTTTCTGTGCAACAACTGAAGCAATAATAGTGCCAGCAGCAACCGCTTCACCGTGCAACCAGTTGCCATAGCCCTGTTCGGCTTCAATGGCATGACCAAAAGTATGGCCCAGATTCAGCAATGCACGCAGTCCTTTTTCCCGTTCATCCTGTGCCACGATCTCCGCCTTAATCTGGCAACAGCGATAAATCATCTTTTGTAAGGTGTCGGAGTTCAGGGCTTTGATCGCATCCAGATTATTTTCCAGCCAGGTAAAAAACTCGGCGTCATAAATAATACCGTATTTGATGACCTCGGCCATGCCAGCCGCAAACTCGCGTGCCGGGAGGGTTTTCAGGGTTTCGGTGTCGATGATTACCGCTTTAGGCTGGTAAAAGGCGCCAATCATATTTTTACCTAAGGCGTGATTAACCGCGGTCTTGCCGCCAACACTGGAATCCACCTGTGATAACAAGGTTGTAGGAACCTGAATAAAGGGAATACCGCGCTGAAAACTGGCGGCCACAAACCCGGTCAGATCCCCAATGACTCCGCCACCCAGCGCTAATAAGGTAGCGTCTCTGGCAGCGTGGCGTTGCAACAACTCACCTATCACGGATTCCATGGTTTGCAGGGTCTTGTATTCTTCACCGTCTGGTACCTGGATAAACTGCACATCGATGCCAGTTAACGCAGCGCTTAACTTGTCAGCCCATAAGGCATAAACCGTTGGATTGGTAACCACAAACACTTGTCGGGTTTTCAGGAAGTCTCGAATGAGGTGGGCTTGAGAAAGTGAATCTTCGGAAATGGTTATGGGGTAGCTACGCTCCCCCAACTCTACTGTTAAGGTCGACATGCGCGCTCCCCCCAAATGGTGTTTTTTTATAAGCCGATTTTACTGATGATCGCATTGGCTACAGCACGAGCGCTCTGATCATCGGTTTGCACCGTGTAATCAGCGATTTCTTCGTACAGTGGATTGCGCTCCCCGGCCAAATCTTTCAATACGGCTTCAGGATCGTTATTTTGCAACAACGGACGGCGTTTATCGCGTTGTGTTCTGGCTACTTGTTTATCGATAGTAGTTTCCAGATACACCACAATACCACGTGCCGATAACCGGTTTCTGACGGCATTACGCACCACAGAACCACCGCCAGTCGCCAAAACGATACCTTGTTTTTCAGTTAAATCAGTGATGACAGACTCTTCTCTATCGCGAAAACCTTCTTCGCCTTCAATATCAAACACCCAGGAAATATCGGCACCAGTGCGCTTTTCGATTTCCTGGTCTGAGTCATAAAATTCTAAATGTAATTCATCTGCCAGATGTCTGCCAATGGTACTTTTGCCAGCCCCCATCGGCCCAATTAAAAAAATGTTTCTTTTTTCGGCCATTTTATCTACGTCAACAATCTAAAAAAATGGAAATTCCAACCTCGCTCGATTTTCGAGAGCGGGATTATCTCAGTTACAGGCGCGATTTGGCAACCCTTTTGCTTGCCTTATCTTCAGTTTGCTTTGAACAACCCGCCAGTTATGGGGCTATTTTTGTGCTTTACAAGGTATCAGTGAGTATTTTGGGGGTAACAAAGATCAAAAGCTCCCGTTTATCGTTAACTTGCTGACTCTGTTTAAACAAATTGCCTACCACAGGTAAATCCCCCAGTAAGGGCACCTTAGTGTCGGCATCAGAGATGGTTTGCTGAAAAATGCCACCCAGTACGATGGTTTCGCCGTTTTCTACTAACACCTGAGTGGATATTTCCTGGGTATCAATGGCGACGGCGGGACCGGTTGGCGTTGATACGGTTTCGCCACGGGTATCCTGGGTCACCACCAGATCCAGAATAATGCGATTGTCCGGGGTAATATGCGGCGTAACCATCATACTTAGCACCGCCTTTTTAAATTCCACCGAGGTAGCGCCACTGGATGTGGCCTGAACATAAGGAATTTCGGTCCCCTGTTCAATGTAAGCTTCGTGTTGATTGGCCACCGTAATTCTGGGACTGGCGATGATTTCACCCTTGTTTTCCGTTTCCAGTGCTGACAGTTCCAAATCCAGTATAGTGCCATCAACCAGACGGGCCACTGTAAAACCAATTCGCCCCGCCGGTGAGTTAACCGGCAGATTTACGTTTAGCCTGTCATCAATACTGGGAATTGTACCACCGGCGATGGAATCTGCGGCTTCCAGCGAACCGGATACCCCATCTTCGTCCTGACGATCACTAAAGCCCCAACGCACCCCAAATTGTTCGTCTACCCCGTCCCGTACTGTAACCATGCGCGATTCGATCAATACCTGGCGCACCGGAATATCCAGAATTTCGATCATTTCCAGAGCGTCAGCAATGGATTCATTGGCGTCTTTGATGATCAAGGTATTGGTGCGTTCATCGACAGTGACATTGCCTCTGGCGCTCAACACACTGCCTTCACTGGATTTCAGAATCAGCGCCAACTCTGACGCTTTGGCATAATTAATTTGCACATGGCGGGTGCTGAGCGGGGCCAAATCCGCAGCCTGCTTCTTGGTTTGTAAAATCTGCGCTTCGCGGGCAGCCAGTTCTTCTGCCGGTGCCACCAGTAAAATATTGCCTTCCATGCGCTGATCCAGTCCTTTTATCCTGAGGATCATACTCAGAGCCTGGTCCCAGGGCACATTGGTAAGACTGATGGTCACATTGCCGGTCACCGAATCGGTTGTCACCAGGTTAAACCCATTTACCTGGGCTATTATCTGCAATACCTGTCGCACCGGGACATCCTGAAAATCTAACGATATGGGTTCACCGGAAAATTGCGCTTTGTATTGTGCTTCCTGGTCATCTGGCTTGATGTCGCCAATCTGAATTTTTAGCAAGTTGCCGTCTTTTTCGTGGCGATGGGTAAAATCACCTGCCATTTCAATCACGACGGAGGATTGCGTAGCATCCTGAAAAGTCTCTACAAACTGAATTGGCGTGGTAAATTCTGACACATTCAGGCGCATCAATTGTCCCTCGCCCAATCGGGTTCCGTGCAGATTGACATGCAATAACTTACTGTCTCTGGACATCAGCACCTGATAATCAGCTGAATCAAATTCAATCAATAGCTCAGCGCTGTCGTCGGGAAGTTGCTGAAATTCAATGTTGGTTAATACCGAATGGGCTGAAGCTTTGGACGAGGGAGCCGGATCTACCAATTGCACATCGTTTGGCTGCGCGAGCGCTGCGGTAACACAAAACTGCACAATAACGATGACTATGCTCATTGTGAAAAGTGATTTGCAATTACCCATGTTATTAATCTCCGGAGCCGGTTGATATTGTTATTCTCGAGCTTTTTTCCTGCCAACACCCTGCGCCATCTGGCAATTGCTCAGTAAAATACACGGCATTTTCACTGATACGCGTTATCTTTCCAAAAAATAACCCCAGATGATCGCCAACCGTCACTCGATGTAACGTACCATCATTTGCTGTAATTAACGCCCATTTTTGTCCCTTGCTGGTAAAAAAGCCCTGAATACTGAGGGCGTCCGTACCAAAGGCTTCCAGCGGATCTTTTGGTCGGCGAATGTCCGGTTGCAGGCAATTGCCGGTGGCCTGGTCCTGCAGCGCCAGATCCTGGTTGCGGGGGCGACTAAAGGGACTTCTTTCTTCCTGTGCGGCATAGACAAACGCCGGCACGGGTTTAAATTCGGGATAAGGTTCAATCGGCGGTGGTGTTGACGTTTGCACGGTGGCTATAAATTGCTGCAAATCAGAGGTATCCGCAGAACAGCCCCCCAAAGCCGCGAGCACGGTTAGAACCATCAGTGACTGCCTCATTGTGCCTCCACCTCTGGTGTCGCCCGATAGGTTTTAGCAGACATGGTGAGGCGAAGTTCCTGACCTGAAGTCACCATTTCAAAATCGTGTACCGTGACAATTCTGGGCAGGCTGGCAATCTCAGAAAGAAATTCGCCAAACTCATGATATTCCCCATTGACTTCAATGCGAATGGGCAGTTCGGTATAAAACTCTTTGGGAATTTCCTTCTCCCAGTTGATACCTTTAAATGTCAGACCTGACGATGTGCCCACCAGAGTGATGTCGTCCAGTAGCCCTGGAGTTTCATTACTTGTAGGCAGCGATTTAACCACTTTTTGAAAATCCAGTTTCAACTGTGCTAACTGCTTTTCATAGGCTTCCAGGTTAGCGGCAATCAGATATTTGGCTTCATAGGTGCCTCTGAGTTCAAATTCGCGCTTTTGTTCGGCATCCAGTACCGGCAGTTTATCTTTCACCAGAAAATAAAAGGCGCCGCCACTCACCATAATAAATACCATGAGTGCAAATACGGTTTTGACTTCAAAAGGCCAGTAGGCGATTTGTTCAAAGTCCAGGTCGTTCATTTCCTTGAGTTTAGCGAAATCAAACTTCATGGTGTCTGCTCCGCATCACTGAGACTGACCAAAGGCGGGGCCACTTTGGGACTGATCATAAAAGTCAGTTTAAAATCACTGACCGCTTCGGTGGTACTGGTATCCGCCACCACAGAAGACAGATCGTTACCGACAAATACCGGCGAGTTTTCCAGGCGACGCATAAAGTCCGCAAGGCGGTTATTCGATTCACTGACCCCGATAATTTCAATGCGATTTTGTTTGCGATTGAGTTGCTTAAACGCAATACCGGGAGGTACCAGGGTAGCCAGCTCGTTAAGCACAATTGGACTGACGTTGCGATGCTCCTGCAATTGCTGGATCAGGGAAATACGCTTTTCTATATCTTCTTTTTGCTTCTTAATAGTGGCAATTTTGCCTATTTTTACGTCGAGAATTGCCAGTTCTTTTTCCAGAAATTGATTTCGCTGCTGTTGGTTTTTGATCAGGGTATCCAGAAAACTGCCAATGCCCAACACCAGGCCTACAGCCAGCAATGCACAAAAAGCCAAAGTGGCAAGATAGAGCTGCTTTTGTTTTTCCCGTTGTTTCTCACGCCATGGCAATAAATTTATGTATGACATGTGGAGAACCCCCTCCAGGCAAGCCCGGCAGCCACAGCAAACTGCCCACCATGGAACCCGTCTACGCTGACATTTTTAGCCGTATCCAATTGCGCTAATGGGTCAAACAGGGCTATTTCGGTGTTCATATCCATGGCCAGATCTTCCACTACCCCAGATAAGATGGTGGCACCACCTGACATATAAATTTTGCCTGGCAGTTCAGCGTTAAAGCTGTTGACATACAACTGCAGGATGCGATTGATCTGCATTTGTAAGGTTGATAAAAATTGCGGGTACAGCAGCTCTCGCCAGGTATCGGGTAAATCGCCGGAAATCAGTCCTTTCTGAACATCATTAACACTTAAATTGAAGCTGGCGGCAATTTCGTTGGCTAACATGTCAGTGCCAAAAGCCAGCTCGCGACTTAAAATTACCTGCTTACCCCGTATGACCGTCAGTTGTAACTGGGCCGCCCCGACGTTCAGGCAAAAAATCACTTCTTCATCACCAAATTGCCCGAAATTTACCATAGCATTGCCCAGGGCATAGCCTTCGACATCCATAATCTTCACTTCGAAATCCACTTCTCGGGATATCAAGGTGCGATTTTCCACAATGTTTTTGTGAGCGACACTGAGCAACACATCGGCGCGCCCGGGTTTGCGCGCACAGGGGCCAATTTCCTCGAAGTCCATATACACTTCGTTGAGCGGGTAAGGAATAAGGCTGTCAGCCTCAATTTCGATTTGAGCCTCGAGATCGATATCGCTCAACCCCAACTCCATATCAACAACCTTAGTGAGCACCGTAGAGCCGGATATTGCGATGGCGATATTTTTGACACTGGTTTGCAGGGCTTTGCGCACTTTTTTGAGGGCATGATTTACCGCATCAAAATCTTTGATTTCCCGTTCCTGCATGACATTGCCATAGATTGGCTCGCAGGCGATTGCATCAATACAGTAACGTTTGCCTTTCTGAGATAACAACAAGGCTTTGACATAGCGGCTTCCTATATCGACACCCAGAATTTGTTTGTTATTGTTGCCTATACTCAGATTCAAGCTGTTGTCTCTTTTTTGTGCTTATCAGAGCGTGTTGACCTTCAAACCTGTACCGCAAAGAACAACACACTCTTGAATCATAGTTTAAATTTAATCAGATGTAACAAAAATAGTTAGCTGCTGCCAAACTAACGTATTAATTTATATGCATTTCATCGTATTCTGAGAGCAAATCTTTAATTTCTTCACTGAATTGCCCGAAGATAGTGATTTGATGGTCAGATAATTGTGAACTGACGCTCATGATTACTTACAACACTATTACCGGGGCAGTTTCAATAACCCCTCGTTTTAGGATAAAATGTCGGGCTTGTAATTAAGCCTCTTGATTGACACTGGAATTGCCAGTTACACAACGACGCGGGATAACGCCTAAACGTGAGTAAATTTTTTAAATACGTCATCAGCCTCTTTGCTCTGGGATCGATTCTGGCGGTTGTTGCTATCGCTGGCGTGTATTTTTATATCCGTGCCGATCTGCCCAGTGTGGAAGTGCTGAAAGATGTCAAACTGCAAACCCCCATGCAGATATTTACCCGTGATGGCAGGCTGATTTCTCAGTATGGTGTAAAGCGGCGTATTCCTGTCACCCTGGATGAGGTGCCACAGCAACTCATCGACGCAATTTTAGCTACCGAAGACAGCCGCTTTTACGAGCACCCTGGCATAGACCCCATCGGGATCATGCGGGCGGCGTTTAATCTGATGATTACCGGACAATTAAGTCAGGGCGGTAGTACTTTAACCATGCAGTTAGCCCGGGGTTTCTTTTTGACACGGGATAAGACCTTTGTGCGCAAATTGAAAGAGATTTTCATTGCCTGGCATATTGAACGGGTACTTTCCAAAGACGAAATCCTGTCGCTGTATATCAATAAAGTAGAGCTCGGACACCGTGCCTTTGGCTTTGGCGCCGCCGCTCAGGTTTACTACGGCAAGGAACTCAACGAGTTGAGCCTGGCGCAAATTGCCACTTTGGCAGGGTTACCCAAAGCGCCTTCCACCATGAATCCCATCAGCCGCCCGGAACGCTCGGTAAACCGCCGTAAGGTAGTGCTGGGCAGAATGCTCAATGAGAACTTTATATCCAGAGAGCAATACGAATTTGCCGCACTTGAACCGGTTACGGCCAAACTGCACGGCGCCGAAATCGAACTGGATGCGCCGTATCTGGCCAATGTCATCTACAACGAAATGACCAATCTGTACGGCAAAGAAGAAGCTGAAACCGGTGGTTATAAGGTCTACGCCACCGCAAGTTTTGCTATGCAAAGTGCTGCCATTGACGCCCTGCGACAAAACCTGCACGACTATGATGAACGCCATGGCTATCGCGGCGCGATAACGCAGCTTTGGCGCAAAACGCCCGCAGCAAATGATCCGGATAAAGCCAGTTTTGTCCCCGACATGGGCTGGTCTGAGCAACAAATAGCCAGGCACCTTGCCGGGTTTTCCACCTTCGGGCCATTGGTACCGGCTGTGGTGACTGACATTTTCGAACAGGCAATTGCTGTCATTGACAAATCCGGCGCTTACCGTCGCATTGAATGGGACGGTCTGGCCTGGGCAAGACCATACATTACCGATAGCCGGCAGGGTACACCACCAGAAACCGCGGCGGATATCGTGCAGGAAGGCGCGCTGATTTGGATTCGGCAACGCAACGAAGATCAACGTTGGCAATTGTCACAATTTCCGGAAGCCAGTAGTGCGCTGATTGCATTAGACCCCAACAACGGTGCGGTCAGGGCATTGGTGGGCGGCTACAGTTTTTATCAGAGTCAGTTTAACAGGGCAACTCAGGCGAAACGTCAGGTAGGCTCTAACATAAAACCCTTTTTGTACTCCGCCGCACTGGACCATGGTTTTACGATTGCGTCGATTATCAATGATGCCCCCATTAACCAGTGGGATCGCAGTTCCGGCAGAGCATGGCGACCGGCCAACTCGCCGGCCGTATACGACGGCCCCATCCGGATGCGCATCGCCCTGGGTAAATCGAAAAACGTTGTGGCAGTGCGCCTGTTGCGCGCCGTAGGGATTGATAATGTGCGAAATCACATGCGTAAATTCGGCTTTCAGATGGAAGATCTTCCCCGCGACGAATCACTTTCTTTGGGATCTGCGTCAATCACGCCCCTGGAGGTAGCCAATGGTTTTGCCACTATCGCCAATGGCGGCTACGCGGTTGAACCCCATTTTATTGAGCGCATTGAAGGGCAGTACGGCGAATATGTATGGCAGGCTAATCCCGCAACAGCATGTCCGGTATGTGCCGAAACGGAAGGACTGACGGCGCAAATTAGCACGCCGATTCCCGGCGATGCGCCTAACAATGAAACGGTACTCAGCCCATTGCCACCGCAAGCTGAACAGGTGGTTTCAGGCCAGAATACCTTTTTAGTTTCCGAGATGTTGCGCACCGCGATTACCGGCAGTGGCAGCGTCAAAAACAAAACCTATTGGCGTGGCACTGGATGGCGCGCTAACTCTTTGATACGGCGCAAAGATCTCGCCGGCAAAACCGGTACGACAAATGACTCTAAAGATACCTGGTTTAGTGGCTTTAATCCTGACCTGGTGGCGACCACCTGGGTGGGCTTTGACGATGCCAGTCGCTCATTGGGCAGAACTGCCGCATATCCTTACCTGATCCGCAATAATCCTCACAACACCACGATTATCGGCAATGCGATGCAGGGCGGCGAAGATGGCGCCAAGGCAGCGCAACCAGCCTGGATCAGATTTATGGAAAAAGCCTTACAGGATGTACCAGAAGTCAGCAGTACCATACCGGAAAATATCGTTTCGGTGCGCATCGACCGGACCACCGGTAAGTTGACCAGCCGAACCGATCACACGTCGCGATTTGAGTATTTTATTGCCGGCACTGAGCCCACAGAGTGGGTGGCCGAACACGAAATTGTCGATCAGACTTCTGATGAGCAACAAACGCCGTCATTGGAAGATGAGATTTTTTAACCACAATTTTGCCGGTAGGCACAGCAACAGGCTCGTCCTACCAGCATAATTGCGCTCAACTCTGACCGATTTACCGTTATACTTTCAACAACATTGACCCTACATTTAAAACTATGCAGCAAGATAACAACGATCCACTTTACATTCCCTATGCCGGTCCTGCTTTATTGGAAACGCCATTACTGAATAAAGGCAGTGCGTTTAGTCATGAGGAACGAGTTGCCTTTAACCTGGCAGGTTTATTACCGCCCCGTTATGAAACCATTGAAGAACAACTGGAGCGCTGCTGGGCGCAATACTCCAGTTTCGCCGAACCCATTAACAAACACATTTATCTGCGAGCCATACAGGACAATAACGAAACCCTGTACTACCGACTGATCCAGGAACACATTGATGAGATGATGCCCATCATCTATACCCCAACGGTGGGTGATGCCTGTGAACAGTTCTCTGATATTTATCGCAAATCTCGCGGCCTGTTTTTGTCTTACGCTGACCGGCATGATATCGACGACATCTTGCGCAACGCCACCAAACGCAATGTAAAAGTCATTGTGGTAACCGACGGTGAGCGCATTCTGGGTCTGGGCGATCAGGGCATTGGCGGCATGGGCATCCCCATCGGTAAGTTGTCCCTGTACACCGCCTGTGGTGGTATCAGCCCGGCCTATACCATGCCAATTATGCTGGACGTAGGCACCAACAACAAAAAACTGTTGGAAGATCCCATGTACATGGGTTGTCGTCACCCCAGAATCAGTCAGTCTGAATATGATGAGTTTATTGAATTATTCATGAACGCCGTAGAAAAACGCTGGCCCGGTGTGATGATTCAGTTTGAAGACTTTGCTCAGCATAATGCCACCCCAATCCTGCAGCGTTACCGCGATAAATTTTGTTGTTTTAACGACGATATTCAGGGTACCGCCTCGGTCACTGTTGGCACGCTCATGTGTGCCACCGGAGCTATCGATACACAACTCAAAGATCTGAACGTGGTGTTTGTGGGCGCCGGGTCGGCTGGCTGTGGTATCGCGGAACAAATCATTCAGCAGATGACCGCTGAAGGTATTGACCCGGAGCAGGCCCGCAGTCAAATTTTTATGGTAGACAGGTATGGTCTGGTGACCGACAAAACCCCAAATCTGCGAGATTTTCAACAATGCCTGGCGCAGGACAGCAGTGCCCTTGCTAAATGGCAATTTGCGGGTGAATATCCGTCGTTGCTGGAAGTGATCAACAATGCCAAACCCACAGTCTTGATTGGGGTTTCCGGCGTAGGAGGTCTGTTTACTGAAGAAGTGATTAAGGCAATGGCTACTCATGTGGAACGACCTATTATCTTTCCGCTGAGCAACCCGTCACGCCAGGTAGAAGCACACCCTGCGGATGTGATTCGCTGGACCGAAGGACGCGCCATTGTTGCCACCGGCAGTCCATTTTTACCGGTTGAGTTTGAAGGTAAAAAGTTCACTATTCCACAGTGTAACAACAGTTACATTTTCCCGGGCATCGGACTGGGCGTACTGGCCAGTAAAGCCAGCCGCATCACCGACGAAATGTTACTCACTGCCAGCTCCACCCTGGCGGAATGCTCGCCACTGGCAACCACCGGTGAAGGTGAATTGCTGCCGCCGCTGAGACAGGTACAATCGGTAAGCAGGAAAATCGCATTTGCGGTGGCCAAAAAAGCTCAGGAGCAGGAACTGGCGCTACCGGTAAGCGATGAAGTCATACTGTCCCGCATCGATAAGTTCTTCTGGCACGCCGAGTATCGCCCTTACAAACGCGTCAGCTTATAGGCAGACGCAAGGCCGCGCGAAGACCTTATGGCAACACGGCGATAAAGTCTTCTACGTGGCCTGTAAACTGTTGATACAATGCCGTGATCTTAGCGGCATCTTCGGTTTTCGCCGCGTTTTCTATCTGTTCAGCAACCCGCGCCACTTTCACAGCCCCGAGGCTACCACTGGAACCTTTAACTTTGTGAGCCAGTTTGCCCAACTCCAGATATTTGTGTTGTTCGATATATTCACCAAACAATGCCATCTCCTGAGGCATGGAACTGCGAAACAGGCCTATCAGGCGGGTAGCCAGGGTTTCACTGTTGCCAATTCGCTCCATAAAACCTTGTTTATCCCAGACTTTCTCACCATCGTCAAAATCGACAGTGTGTTTTAGTGGCACATCCGGTTCGATATTTACTTCTTCAATCCCGTCGGTGCGGTCTTCCACGCCCAACCACATATCCAGTTTAGCACGCAACTCATCGGCTGAGACAGGCTTCGACAGGTAATCATCCATACCGGCATTGATACACTTCTCGCGGTCCCCTTTCATGGCGTTAGCAGTCATGGCTATGATTGGTATGGAGGTTTTCTCAATGCCCTGAGCGCCGTTGCGAATTGCCCGGGTGGCTTCGTAACCATCCATTTGCGGCATTTGGCAATCCATCAGAACCGCAGAAATGGGCGGACCACTGGCGTCAGAGTCATTTGCCAGACGCTGCACGGCTTGAACGCCATTTTCCGCCACAATCACTTCGTAGCCCAATCCCGTCAACATACCTTTGGCCACTTCCTGATTGATGACATTGTCTTCCACCAGCAGCAGACGGCATTTGTTTTCCTTTAAATGCGGCTTGAGCTGTTTCAGTTGTTCTTTGGTAACCATGGCGCTGGCAGGAAAATTAGAGCCGCCGTCTAACACCACCACTAAAGCGTCGTACAAATCAGAGCAGGTCACCGGCTTGGTAAAATAGCCTTTGAAGCCGATCTGAGCGAAAAAACTGGGTTCTTTGGCGGAACCAATGGAAGTCATCATGATCATGGGAATGCGTCTGACGATAGCGTCTTCCTGCATCATTTTGCCCAGTGACGCCCCGTCCATTCCCGGCATTTGCATATCCAGAATAGCCACATCAAACTCCGGATTGCGGCGCAGTAATTTTAATGCGCTGACACCGTCTGCGGCTTCGGCCACCTGCGCGCCCCATTTGCTCAGTTGTTTGTTGAGCACTTCGCGATTGGTGGTGTTATCGTCAACAATCAGGACCTGTTTACCGCGAATAGATGCCTTAGAGCGCGGCACTTCAATTTGCTTACCTGGCAACAACTGAATGTCAAAACCAAACGTACTGCCTTTGCCAAACTGGCTCTTAACCCAGATTTCACCCTGCATGACAGCACAGAGTTGTTTGCAAATTGCCAGGCCTAATCCGGTACCGCCGTATTTTCGGGTGGTTGAGCTATCCACCTGGGTAAACGAACTAAACAGGTGAGGCAGTTTATCATCCGGAATGCCGATACCGGTATCAGTGACGATACAGCGCAACCGCCAGTTATCTGGCAGACGCTTATCCAGGCTGATGGTAACGACAATTTCCCCCTGGGCAGTAAACTTAATCGCATTGCCCACCAGGTTGTTGACCACCTGACGAATTCGCCCCGGATCGCCTTTTGCCCAACTGCGCTCCAGATCCACTTCATCGATAATCAGTTCAAGCCCCTTTTCCTCCGCTCTTTGAGCCAGGCTTTCGATAGCATCGTCAAACAGTGAACGCACATCAAAATCAATCTCTTCCAGTTCAATCTTACCGGCTTCCACTTTAGAAAAATCCAGAATGTCATTTATCAAAGCCAGTAACGATTCGGCACTGGATTGCGCCAGCCGCAGATAGCGGCTTTGTTGGGGTTGCAACTTGGTGTCCATTAACAAGCCCAGCATACCGATAACGCCATTCATGGGAGTGCGTATCTCGTGGCTCATGTTGGCTAAAAAATCGCCCTTGGCCTTTACTGCCGATTCAGCCCGTTCCTTTTCAGTAATTAACAGTTGTTGATGCTCTTCTATCTGGCTATTGATCACTCTGGACAACACCACCGCCAGTGCCACAAACAGCAGCAACAGTGAAATAGCAACGATAACGTTCATTTCCAGCAGGTCACTGACCTCCTGCAAGATTTCGTCCTCGCGACTGACACCAATAAACTTCCAACCCAACTGTGGCGATTTATAGACAGATGCAAAATAATTCACACCATCAATATTTACCGCTGAATTCCCCGATTGCATGGCAAAAACAGGCGCAAAATTACCCCCGTAAATGGTATCAATGTGTTTAAAGTTGTTCCCCGGCATATTGGGGTCCACCAATACCGTGCCATTGTCTTCCACTAACATCACAAAACCGGATTTACCCAATTTAATTTGCGCTATGCGCTGGGTCAGGTTTTGCATCGACAAGTCCATGCCCAACACTCCTGTCAGGCTGCCATCATCCTGATACAGTGCTTTGACGGTACTGATAATAACTTTATCGCCAATTTTCCAGTAATAGGCATCGGTTCTTACCGTTTCACCATTGGCTGACAACGCGGTTTGATACCAGGGCCGGATGCGCGGATCATATTGTCGGGAAATGGCCTCCTGTGGCCATGAAACATAACCACCGGCCTGATTTCCCATATAGATGTAGGTTAGATCGGGGTGGCTGTCGGCAAAATCTTCGAACAGGATAAACAGGTCGCGCTCGGTAGCGCTGCCGGAAAGCGGGCGCATCATGGTCGCTGAGGTGGAGGTGCGGTAGCTGGTTAACCCGGAATGGGCCGAACGAACCAGCTCGAGACCGGCAACATAATCGACACTCTCTGCAATTTTTTGCAGTAGTATGGTTAAACCATTATTGATTTGGCGAACTTCGCGCTCATTGGACAGGGTAAAATTTTCAATTGCCTGTCGCTTGCCGTGTTGTACCATCAATATACTGATGATGACAGTGGGCAATACCACTGCCGAAACAAAAGCAATAACTAACTTTTGCGACATTTTCATAGGCAGAATGTCTTTCCTGGCAACTTATCAATCCATTCCTTTGCCGCCTTTTACAGATACGTTTCAGAAATTGATTGCAGTAAATGTGAATTAACTTCTCCTTAACACTATAAGACAATTAAAAAAGCCGCAAGAAGAATACCTTAAAGTTAAACCTAAGTATTAGACTTGCGGCCAGATGTCGGTACTTTTTTTAGCCCACCAAGGCTTTGACAATCAAATTAGCATCCAGTTGACCCGGCGCCGGTAACCCGACCAGATATTCCATGGCAACTTCATCACAAGCTTGTTTTTTGGGACAAATATCACAATCCTTGATGACTTTTTCTGGCAGGCCATTCATGTCGGTTTTAACAAAGCCTAATTTGCCAAAAAACTCCGGTACCCTGGTCAGAACAATCACCCGCTTAAGCTCAATGTGGCGCGCCTGTTCCAGCAAGTACTGGATCATGGCTTTGCCCTGTCCTTTACCCTGCACATCATGCTGTACACCAACAGAGCGGATTTCTGCTAACCCGGTTTGGTAGATATAAAGGCAGGCGCACCCTATCACCTTGCCATCCAGTTCTGCGACGACAAAATTTTGGATATCATGCACGATATTGTCACGGCTTCTGGGCAGCGTTTCACCTTTTGCAGACCAGAAACGCACTATGGCATCAATCGCGTCGACGTCGGTCATTTTCGCCTGTCTGACACTCAAAGCCGCGGCTTTTTGCGCATTAAGACGCTGTTGCACGTGGCGCAAGGCGATTTGTATTTGTGGCTCCGACGGACTACCGGTTACCTGACTGGGGAATATCTCCGCCAGATCGCGCCGGGACGAGTCCAGCGCCAGCTCCACCTGCTCCCGGGAGGTACCACCCAGCACCTGCCGTTTATCAAGACAGGACTCTATGGTTAAGTATTGATACACATCCTGCCCGATTTCCGATGAATAAGCCTGTAGTTCCGACAGGGTAAAATCCTCTAACGCCTTGCCTTCTGAAATAGCTTTGAGTACCACTTCTCCGACTATGTGATGCGCCTCCCGGAAAGGAATTTCTTTGCTTACCAGGTAATCCGCCAGCTCAGTGGCGTTGGCGTAACCTTGCTGGGCAGCAGCCAGGGTAGCAGCACTGTTGACTTTAATACCTTCGGCTACCAATACCCCCATCTGCAGGCAAATTTGCCAGGTGTCCATCGCATCGAACAAGCCTTCTTTGTCTTCCTGCATATCTTTGTTGTAAGCCAAAGGTAGTGCCTTCATGGTGGTCAGCATCGCTGTTAGCGAACCACAGACCCGCCCGGTTTTACCACGAATCAACTCCAGGGCGTCCGGGTTTTTCTTTTGTGGCATCAGAGACGAACCCGAGGTTACCTGATCACTTAATTCTACAAATCCGGCTTCGCCACTGTTGTAGAAAATCAGATCTTCTGCAAACCGGGACATGTGCATCATACTGATGCTGGCACAGGACATCAGTTCAATCACGTGATCTCTGTCGGAAACCGCATCCAGACTGTTTAGCGTGGGTCTGCGGAAACCTAAATCTGATGCTAAGGCATGGCGGTCTATCGGGTAAGCCGTACCCGCCAGCGCACCGGACCCCAATGGGGAGGTGTCGGCGCGGTACAGGGCGTCATTCAGGCGGCCGATGTCGCGGTCAAACATTTCCACATAAGCCAGGCACCAGTGACCAAAAGTAACCGGTTGCGCCCGCTGCAGGTGGGTATAGCCGGGTAATACCGTGGCCTTTTCTCGCTGCGCCAAATCCATGAGTGCCTGTTGAAAGCTGACTAATGCCAGTGACAACTCTTCCCCTTTGGCCTTACACCAGAGTTTCAGATCCGTAGCCACCTGATCGTTTCGGCTACGGCCGGTATGCAGCTTTTTGCCCAAATCACCAACAGTGGCAATCAGCTTTTGCTCCACCCAGCTATGGATATCTTCAGCATCAGACTGCAGGATTTGCTGCGGATCTTGCTGGACTTCGACAGCCAAAGCCTGCAAGGCATTTTGCAATTTTTGTTGCTCAAGATCGGTTAATACCCCCACCTGCTGCAACGCTTTCGACCAACAAATGGAACCCTGTATATCCTGCTCAACCAGACGATAGTCCACGGGTAAAGAATCATTGAACTTCTTAAACAATTCACTGGGTTGCTGTGTAAACCTTCCGCCCCATAACGCCATAATATGCCTCTCAATTAACCTTTTTGCTTGTCTTGCATGGCTTTGATTCTGCTCGCCAAACTGTACAGGCGGATAAAGCCCTCAGCGTGCTTTTGATCATAAACGTCATCGGCACCAAAGGTCGCAAAATCTTCAGAATACAGACTGTTCACTGATGCTTTTTGAATCACAGTGGCGCTGCCTTTGTATAGCTTGATCACCACTTCACCGCTGATTTGCTCTGCAAATACTTTAGCACCGGCAAGCAGTGACTGACACAGCGGCGTAAACCAGCGACCGTCATACAACACGTGAGAAAACTCCAGCCCCAGACTTTCTCTGTGTTTCAGCGAGTGTTTGTCCAGCACCAGGCTTTCAATAGCCTTGTAAGCTTTGTAAATTAAAGTACCACCCGGCGTTTCATAACACCCTCTGGATTTCATACCCACCAGGCGATTTTCTACGATATCAATCCGGCCAACACCATGAGCGGCCCCAATCTGATTCAGTTTCACCAGGGCGGATAACGGCGACAACGCCTCGTTATTTACCTTGGTCAGCATACCCTGTTCAAAACTCAGATGCACAGTTTCCGGTGCATCCGGCGCGTCTTCCGGATCTACCGTCATAGTCCAGACCTGCTTGCTGGGCTCATTCCAGGGGTTCTCTAACTCTCCCCCCTCATGCGAAATATGCCAGGCATTGGCGTCGCGACTGTAAATCTTAGTGGCAGAAGCCGTCGTGGCAATATTGCGGGTAGCCAGATAATCCAGCAGGTCTTCCCGCGAAACCATATCCCATTCCCGCCATGGGGCAATCACTTTCAGATCAGGCGCTAAGGCCGAGAAAGCCCCTTCAAAACGCACCTGGTCATTGCCTTTACCGGTACAACCATGGCACAGGGCGTCTGCTCCCACTTTTCTGGCGATCTCCACCTGTGCTTTGGCAATAACCGGTCTGGCCATCGACGTGCCTAACAGGTATTCACCTTCGTAAACGGCACCGGTTTGCAGTGTCGGGAAGATATAATCTTTAACAAACTCTTCCTTTAAGTCTACGATGTAGCATTCACTGGCTCCGGATGCGATAGCCTTGTCATGCAGGCCCGTCAGTTCTTCATCACCCTGCCCCACATCAGCAGCAAAGGCCACGACTTCACAGTCGTAATTTTCTTTTAACCAGGGGATGATGGCCGACGTATCCAGTCCACCGGAATAGGCCAACACGACCTTTTTAACATTGTGCTCAGACATAATAAATCTCCTCAAAAATTAGTTTTTCGCTAACAGCCACAACAAAATGGCGTTTTGCGCATGCATACGGTTTTCTGCCTGTAACAGCAGTAAAGATTGTTCGCTGTCAGCCACCTGACTGGTGATTTCCAGATCCCGGTGAGCGGGTTGGCAATGCATTGCCCATTGCGCCCCGGATTGTTTCATCAATGTCTCATTGAGCTGAAAGGGTTGGAACTGATTCTTAATTTGTTCCAGCGGAGTGCTATCGCCCATGGAGATCCAGGTGTCAGTGTACAGTGCGTCAACGTCTTTCAGACTGTTGACATCATTAGTCAGGGTCAAGGTACTGCCACTGGATTGCGCCGCACTCTGGCACCAATCCACAATGCTGCTGTCGGGTTCATAACCCAGCGGTGTGGCTATCGTCAGATTAACCCCCAAAATTGCGCCCACTATCATCAGTGAGTGAGCCACGTTGTTTCCATCCCCAAGATAGGCCAGGTGCACGCTGGGCAGGTCATCGAACTTTTCTGCTAACGCCAAATAGTCGGCCAATGCCTGGCAGGGATGATAAAGATCACACAGGGCGTTGATCACCGGAACATGGGTATTTTCAGACAGGGTCTGCAAAGTACTATGCTTGAAAACGCGGGCCACAATCGCATCGGCCCAACAGCCCAGATTGCCCGCCATGTCCTTGCCCGACTCCCGGCCCGACAAATTGCCACTTTCCATATCCAGATATAGAAAATGCCCGCCCAGTTTATTGATACCAATATCAAAGCTCACACGCGTTCTCAGCGACGGCTTTTCGAACAAGCCCACAATGGATTTACCCGCTAATGCTGTTGCGTATTTTTCAGGATGCGCCTTGATGTCCAGTGCGGAGTCCAACAAGGCCTTGAGGTTGTCTTTCGACCAATTTGTGAAGGTTAATAAATCTTGTTTCATGATAACGGCCCTTTTTCTTAATGTGGCTCAAACGGATTGTGCGGGGTTGTCAGGCTGAATACGCGTACCACAAGGCTCCCCCTGAGTTAATGCCAGTAGTTGCTCCGGAGATTTCCAGGAACTGATAAACACGGACTTACCGGTCTGATTAGCGGTGGCCAATGCCGATTTGACTTTTACCACCATGCCGCCCTGAATTACGCCGCTGGCACAGTGTTCGGCAATACTATGACGATTCAGCGAGCTGAGCAGCACCTTGTCCGCATCCAGTACCCCCGGTACATCTGACAACAACACCAGCTCAGCCGCCAGTAATTGGGCAATGGTGGCGGCAGCGTCATCGGCATTCACATTTAGTAAGTTGCCTTGTGCGTCACTGGCAATGGATGAAATGACCGGCAAATAACCTTGGCTGCACAACAATTTGAGCAGCGCAGGATCACCCGGAATGACGTCTCCAACAGCGCCCAGTTCGACACTTTTTTGTGTGGCCTGGCAGGCGTTTCCGTCCAGCAGGGTTAATCCCACCGGCTTCAGATCACAAACGCTCGCCGCCGCACAAATTTCGGTATTGACGGTACCGGCAAGGGCACCCACAACATAAGGTAAATGCGTCTTTGGCGTAACGCGTACACCATCCACTTTTTCGCTGTTAAACGCCAGCTTCTCTAACAGTGCCTGCGTAGTATCGCCGCCGCCGTGTACCAGCACCGGAGCAAACTGCTCCTGTAGTCTGCGCAACACCTTGAGTACAGATTGCAGGGCAACATTGTCATTCAGCAATGCGCCCCCTACTTTAACGACAAGAAAGTTTTTCATATTCCGGCCCTCAGTTACCCTGGGTAAGTCCAAGTGAATCGGGCCAGCCCTGCATCAGATTGGCGCATTGCATCGCCTGAGAAGCGGCGCCCTTTAACAGGTTGTCTATTGCGCTGCTGATCACTATGTAGTGATTTTGCGCTGAATATTGCCAGTGCAGGTGACATTTCGGTGAATTAACCACCTGGTCCAACTTGGGCCAAACCGGTAGCATTTTCACGATATCAGACTGCCCGTAGGCTGACTGATAAGCGTCCTGAATGGCAGACTCAGTGGCATTGGCCTGCAGTTTCAGGGTTATTGTGGCCAAAATTCCGCGCTTAAAATTGCCCAGATGCGGGGTGAAAATAACATCGTTGTGCAAATAGCTACTGATTTCGGGTTGGTGACGATGCGATAAAACACCATAGGATTGCAAACTGACTTCACACAAACTGTTGGTCATACTGGCCTTTCTGCCTGCGCCACTCACTCCGGACGTCGCATTGATCACAGGCAACACTGCATTGTCAATTAAACCGGCAGCCTGAAGTGGCTTTAACGCCAGTAGTGATGCCGTTGGGTAACATCCGGGAACCGCCACCAGATCTGCCTGCTTAATGTCTTCGGCGTACCATTCTGCTAAACCATAAACTGCCTGTTGCAACAGCGCATTTTGCTGGTGCTCAAATCCATAAAACTGAGAAAAAACCGCAGTATCTTTGATTCTGAATGCGCCAGATAAATCCAACAGTTTCGCACCCTGTTGCATTAATCTGGCGCTGATATCGTGGCTAAACTCGTGGGGGGTCGCTAAAAAAATCAGGTCGCTTTGTTCTGCAACCTGATCCAGTACCGCATCACTGAGTGCGGTTAAAGTCAATTTATCATCGGTAAACGGCACCTGATAAAACCGGCTATCCAGTTGCCAAAGGGCTTTTCCGGCATCCTGGCTATGTTCAGATACATACATTCCCTGAAGCTGCATTCTCGGGTGCTGCTCCACCAACAACGCCAGTTCCATTCCGGTGTAACCACTGGCTCCTAATAAGGATACGTTAATCATACTGATCTCTTGGTCAAATTTTTAAGAATAGGTGAAAAAAAGAAAGTGGCTGCTGAATATCAGTCAACCACAGTGCTCTATCGTCGGAATGTGAACAATTCCACCAGAGTAATGGCAGGAAGGAAACAAGATTGGCGTTGCATAAAGGCTTTCATGTTAGGTCTACAACAAATAAATTCGGGGTCAGCTTCTGTTGAGAGAGAATGTGCCACACAAAATATATTTATGCAACTTTTTTGCATTTTTATTTACTTTAAATTTTTATGACAATTCGTTTTTATCCATAATTTATTGCTATAGACACCGTTTTTAACGGGTTTTAACGACTATTATAACAACAATTGTAAATATGATTAATGAGTGAATATGTTTATACCCGGGCAGCCTCCCTTACTGGCGGGAAGACAATCTACTGAGATAGCGCTACTGTAGGGAATATCTCACTCAAAAAATCGCGTCTCTATGTTTTCAGGATACCGCATTACATTGCTTAGCATACTGCTGATCAATATTAAGAGCTTCGCCGCCACAATTCCCGACTTACCAAAACCGGTTAGCAATAACGCAACTGTGCTGGTTCAGAATGATGAGGCACGCTGGCTTATATCTTTTATGGGGCTGGGGGCAGGTAAAGACTGGCAGGATGTACACAACCAGGTGTGGTCTTTTAAATTCACCGAACAATATTGGCAACAACGTACAGCGGTACCCGCCTCATTGCCGCTACAAGGCAGATTAGCCAGCGTCGCCGTGGGAGTTAATGGCATCGCCTACCTGTTTGGTGGCTACACGGTTGCCGCGGATCACAGCGAAATATCCAGCGCCGATAACTACGCTTATAACGTGCTTACTGATCAATACACCAAACTGAAGAACATGCCGGTGCCGGTAGATGACAGCGTGGCTCTCGTTTACCAACAACGTTACGTTTATCTCATCAGTGGTTGGCACAATGATGGCAATGTCAATCTGGTGCAGATATACGATATCAAACGAGATTCATGGCAAATGGGCTCGCCATTTCCGGGAGCTGCGGTTTTCGGGCACGCGGGTGGCATTGTTAACAACAGAATAGTTGTTTGTGATGGCGTTAAAGTGCTGGCGCGCCAAAATGCGCGGCGCACGTTTGCGGCTGAACCCGCCTGTTATATTGGCCTCATTGATCCGCTCAACTATGCCAAAATAGATTGGCAAACCATTCCTCATCCAACCCACACAGCACGCTATCGCATGGCGGCAAGTGGAGTAAACACAGATTTTGGAGACGGCATTCTCTTTATCGGAGGCAGTGCAAATCCCTACAATTTTAATGGCGTTGGGTACAACGGCGAAGCGTCGGAACCGGACAATAAAATCTGGTTCTTTCATATTGATCAAAAACGTTGGATAATTGTTAATAATTCTGCACCAACTATGGACCACCGGGGCTTGTTACAGGACGATACTACGTTTTATATTCTCGGAGGTATGACGCACAGGCAGTCCGTATTAAATCGGGTTACTGACTTTAACAAGCAGGAATTGCTGTCTACTATTAACAACGCTATGCAGTAACCGGGGAAGAATAATTAAGGCAATGAAGCCCGAAACAGATGCAGACAAACTCAATCTGGACTTCCAGCGCCGGGCTGATTTTGATTTTATCAATAGAGCCTTGCCGGGTGTTTACCTGTATCTGTTCGCCTGGCCACTAATCTTCCTTTCCACCGGCTTTTTTCGTCAGAACCCAATCGAAAGTAGCGTGTTTGGTGCCCTGTTCACCATTGTCTGTGCGCTGAGACTCATACATGGCAGACTAACCGCCAAATATTATGACAGCCATTACAAGGCTTGGAATCTCTGGCTGACGAGTCTGTCCTTAATTCACGCTGCCACCTGGGGAGCATTGTTCTATCTGGTGAACCTGGTGCCTCGCTATGAAGAACTTTCGGTACTGGTAAATCTGGTGATTGCCGGTATCGCCAGCGCCTCAGTGCAAAGCCTGATCCCCAAATTTGACCTGACTCGCTGGTATATTTCCATCTTGCTGCTGCCGGTTTGTTTCGCTACGGCGATAAATGGTGAACAGTTACAACTGTGCATTATTGTATTGATGTTCTGGTTATATCTGATGTTTGTCGGCAAACGCTATCGCAGTGAATATGCCCGGGCCTTCAGAATTGAAAAAGCCCTGTCAGAAAAGCAGATAGAATTGCACAAACTCAACCGCACAGATCCCCTCACACAAAGCCACAACCGGCGCTGCTTTACAGAGCACTTTGAAAGTCTCTGGCAGCGCTGTATTTTAACGCAACAGCCGCTGAGTTTGCTGATGCTGGATATTGATCATTTTAAGAGCATCAACGACGACTTTGGTCACCCTACCGGAGACCAGTGCCTGGTGCATTTTGTTAAAACCATTTCCCCCATCACCGAACAGTATCAGGCGCAGCTGTACCGGTATGGCGGTGAGGAATTTGCCATCCTGGTACAGGGTAAAAACGAGGCGCAAACCGCCGAGCTGGCGGAACAGACCAGAACGGCCCTGGAGAGTACACCGCTTAACACCGGTGACAGCAGCATCAGGATGACCCTGAGTGCCGGTACCTGCTGTGTAGTGCCGACGGTCAGTAATTCCAAAATCCGCTTAATAGAGCTTGCGGATAAGGCCCTGTATAGTGCCAAAACTGCCGGCCGCAATCGTGTCGCCGCTAATCAGTATCCGTCAGCTAATGCAGAATGAGGTTAAAATGAACCCAGAAACGTCCCCTAAAACCATTGCTCTGGTGGCCCATGACCACAAAAAACCGGATTTACTGAAATGGGCGCAAAAACACCGTGAAGCGCTGGCCGTTCACAAATTGGTGGGTACAGGTACCACCGGTGGTCTGGTATCCGAGCAACTGAAATTACCAGTCACCCGGTTTAAAAGCGGGCCACTTGGTGGCGATCAACAGATTGGCGCGCTCATCGCGGAGCAGCAATTAGATCTGTTAATTTTCTTTTGGGATCCGCTCAACCCGGCTCCACATGATCCAGACGTCAAAGCATTGCTGAGATTGTGTTCTGTTTGGAATGTGCCCGTTGCCTGCAGTGAGGCCACAGCTGATTTGGTGATCACCTCGCCACTGTTTAATGACCCAGGCTATCAGCGCTATATTCCCACGTATAATAAATAGTCAAAGCTTTACACTCTGATTACATATATTTACCCCTTTCGGGGACACACTGAACTATAATTAAAGCGTGTTGTGATGTTTTAGTGATTACCTCGTTCTTATTCAATGAGGGAATAGGAGTGGCCGGACAATCGTTCTAAAGATAAGGTATTGTGCTGCCATATCCACTCAGATTAACAACAGGGCACAAAGTCAATCAGGAGAGTACAGATGAAAAAATTAACGCTGGCCGTTTTAATATCTACCTTTTGTTTTAGTGCGTCGATGCTTGCAGAAGAACAGGAAAGTGTCGACCGTGTTGACGAATCAGAACGCCTCACTGTCACCTGGGTGAACCCAAAAGAGTTTACAGACGTTAAGCCTTCTGGTGGCATCGCTTCCCGGTTCAGAGACCGGACTATGGAAAATCTGCATGAATATTTGGACGATTTGGCAAGTGATCTGCCGGCAGGGCAAAAACTAACCATGAAAGTAACGGACCTTGATTTAGCCGGACGCGTTTGGCCCGGTGCCCGCGAGTATCGACTGATCAAGTCCATTGAAATTCCACGAATGGATTTCAGCTATCAGCTGGTTGATGCCGACGGCACCATTTTAAAGTCGGGCACTGAGGAGTTGAAGGATATGTCATTCATGAGTAATGTCAGTCGAACCACCAGCAATGACTCGCTAAAATATGAAAAGACCATGCTTAAAGACTGGTTCAGAAAGGAATTTAAACAAGAACTACTGGCCAGTAACCACTAAGCAAGTACAAGTACCGAAAAACGGGAGTTTAGCTCCCGTTTTTTATGTCTGCTTACAACAAACTCTGAATAGAACGATACACTTCAGCCGCTTTTTCAGCGGGAATGTTGTTCTTTTGCGCACTACCTTCACTACTGGCAACACGCACGAACCCTGAATTATCGTTATCACTATCCTGTTCTTGCTGTTGAGAATCGTTGGCTTGTTCTTCACGGGCTTTGGCAAGCCGGTCGCTGAGTGCCTGTTGATTGGCTTCATTTTGCTGCAAAATGCGAGCCTGCGGCGATAGTTCCACTTCAGGCCGATTGGCCCTGCCAATACCAAATGCATTCACCGGCAAATTGCTATTGTTGTCTTGCTGAAACCCCGCGTTTAATGAGGTGGTTTGCGAAGTATTGATGGAAGGCACACGCGCGGCATTGCCGATACCAAATGTATCGGTATTCAGTAAATCACTGGCGGTCGCAGTGCGACGAAAACCAGCGTTTAAAATGTTGGTTGTAGTGGAAATTTCCATAACAACGCGTTTTACCTGTAACTACCCCTCACAGATAATTATGGTATTTTTTGCCTAAAAAACAAGCGACCCAACAACAATTAATTGCTACGAACGTAATTATTCGGCCAAAACACCTTTAAATTGCGCCAAAGTTACAAACAACGCCTCCATTTTCTTTACCACTGCCGATAACGTCTGGTTGCGCTCTTCTTCGTCAGCGACTTGCTGCAGTGCTGCAATGTCCTCACTCAGCTCTGCGATGTAAGGAGCAAATCTTTCGCTGCTAGTGGTAAATCCTGCTTCAGCCGGGAATATGGCTTTGTGCTTTGCCTTACCTTGCCCGCTCAGCTGATCTAAGGCTTTATCTGCGTCCAACGCTTTGCGATATAACACCTGGAGATTTTCATTTAATTTGTCTAATACTGCGTCCACCCGAGCATCCCTATTTTTTTGAAAAAATACCTAAAGGAATATCAGCCTTAGCCGATAACCAAACGAAGGCGGGCAATTCTGCCTGCTTTTTAATCCGACGACAAGGCATACCAACGATTACCCCTCAACGGTAGCTGCGGCGTCACAACTTTAGGAACTTTGGTATGGAAATTTCAGGAAATTCTGGAAACTCCGGTGTGTCATCGTTAGAACTCAAGGGCTTGCAGCTGTCTAAAAACCAGCAAGAAGCAGAGGGCGCGCAGACACTTCAGCTGCTGGACTCAGCCGCTGGCGTACCGAGTGGCCCATCAGGTGATGTGGCAAAAGGCGGAAACATCAATACTTTCGCTTAATGTCCATTACGGATGAAGCCGTAAATCCATAGGCGTTTTGCCAGGCTGGCCACCAATCTCCCGGACGAGCTTGGGAACCAGATACCCTGGCTGGCGCTTTATCACCTCGGCCATAATGGCCCGCGCCTGGTCATCAGAAACCTCAAAATGACTGGCCCCTTCAACCTTGTCCAGCATGTGCAGGTAATAAGGTAACACCCCGGCATCAAACAGAGTTTCATGCAGATGGATCAGTGCATCGGCACTATCGTTGACGCTTTTTAGCAACACCGCCTGATTTAACAAAGTAACCCCTGCTTGTCGCAGTGTCAGTAATTTTTGTTTCAGCGGCGAATCGATTTCCTGGCCGTGATTTATGTGTACCACCATGACCGGTGTTAACCGGCTCTGCGTAAACCACCGCAAAAATTCGCTATTGATACGATTGGGGATCACCACCGGTAAACGGGTATGAATGCGCAACGTTTTTATATGAGCAATGGCCTCAATTTGTTGTGTCATCCACAATAAAAAGGCATCCGTGGCCATCAGAGGATCGCCCCCGGACAGGATAACCTCATTAATAGCCGTATCAGAGGCAATATAGTCAAACACCGGCAACCAATCTTGTTTACTCAGGGCATTGTCCTGATAGGGGAAATGGCGACGGAAGCAATATCGACAATTTACGGCACACCCACCTTTAACCACCAGCAACACCCGGCTTTGGTATTTATGCAACAAGCCGGGCTGTTGATTGTCCTGCTCCTGCAGTGGATCTGCGGAATACCCTGCTTGACTGGTAAACTCTTCGGCCAGCGGAAACACCTGCCGCAGCAAGGGATCATGAGGATTTCCGGGCTGCATTCTGGAAACAAACGCTTTGGGCACCATCATGGGGAACAGGCTACGCGCACGAATATCGTCGGCATAGGTTTTCGGGTCCAGCGCCAGGTCCTGCAACAGGGCTTGCGGGGATTTATAAGCAGTGGCTAATTCTTTTTGCCAGTGACTCTCTACAGTGACAAGTTTTTCCGGTATTATCTGCGCCAATTATGTGCTACCCAATATAAATTAAAAGAATTTGAGAGGAATTTATGGCTAATTACAGCACGAATGAATTCAAATCGGGCCTAAAAATAATGCTCGACGGCGAACCTTGCAACATTTTAGAGAATGAATTTGTAAAACCAGGTAAGGGACAGGCCTTTAACCGCGTAAAAATTCGCAAACTGATCTCCGGCAAAGTACTGGAAAAAACCTTTCGCTCCGGTGAGTCGGTTGAAGGCGCGGATGTTATGGATCACGATCTGGCCTACCTGTACAGCGATGGTGAATTTTGGCACTTCATGAATAATGAAAGCTTTGAACAGCTGGCAGCAGACCAAAAAGCCGTGGGAGATTCAGTTAAGTGGTTAGTCGAAAATGACGTTTGCACACTTACCTTGTGGAATGGCTCACCGATTGCCGTTACGCCCCCCAATTTTGTTGAACTGGAAATCACTGAAACCGATCCAGGTCTGAAAGGCGATACAGCGGGCACCGGCGGTAAACCAGCGACACTGAGCACCGGCGCGGTGGTACGTGTACCTCTGTTTGTACAAACCGGCGAAGTGATCAAAGTAGACACCCGTACCGGTGAATATGTAAACCGCGTACAAAAATAAGCGATTTGTTTATTTACAAAGCCCACTGATAGTTATCAGTGGGCTTTTTTGTTAGTTATTACTGAGTAATACCCCATGAACTGGAAACCTGGCGCGGACTTAGCCACCTTACAGGCACGAGCTAAGTTACTTGCAGATATCCGTGCTTTTTTTGCCGAACGCAAGGTGCTGGAAGTGGAAACACCGCTGATGGCCTCCGCCGGTGTTACGGACCCACATCTGGTGAACTTTACCACACAACTGCATCAACCAGGGTCGCAGCAAGCACGTACTCTGTACCTGCAAACCTCGCCAGAATATGCCATGAAACGCCTTTTGTGCGCTGGTAGTGGTTGTATTTATCAGATTTGTAAAGCCTTCAGAAACGAAGAGCAAGGCCGCTTTCACAACCCCGAATTTACCATGCTGGAATGGTACCGGGTGGGTTTTGATCATTGGCAATTGATGCGGGAAATGCAGGATTTATTGCAACCCATATTGGCTTGCGATGAATTTGAGCAACTTTCCTATCAACAGGCATTTCAGCACTATCTGGGGTTTGACCCACTGTCGGACTCAGATGAACAACTCAGGGAGTTGTGCATCGAACAGGGCTATGAGAACTTTGCAGACAGCATGACATCTCGCGATACCCAGTTGCAGTTGCTGTTCAGTCACCTGATTGAGCCGCAAATTGGCCAAACCAGCCCCTGTTTTATTTATCACTTCCCGGCATCACAAGCAGCGCTGGCACAAATATCAGGCCAGGATCCCCGGGTAGCCGAGCGCTTTGAACTCTATTACAAAGGCATTGAGTTAGCCAATGGCTTCCATGAGTTGCAGTCGGCAGATGAGCAAGAAAAACGTTTTGCACAGGACAATCAGGAGCGCCTGGAGATGGGAATAGATGCCGCAAAAACTGACTCACATTTTCTTGCCGCGCTTAACTCCGGGTTGCCAGACTGTGCCGGTGTGGCATTGGGTCTGGATCGTTTGTTGATGCTCATTCAGGCGCATTCAGATATCGATAACGTACTGAGTTTTAGCCACAGCCGGGCCTGACTCCCGACGAAGTAAAGTGCACAGGCCGCCCTTAAACTTAAGTCGTAAACAGGCAAAAAAGCCGGGACGTTTTAGCAAAAATCCGCTATTAATTAAGGATACGCAAGCCAATTTAACGACAAATTAATGAGCTCATCAAACCAGCCAACTCTTGAGAGCCGATTGCAGAGGCGGTTGACCCGAGAGAAAAACGCCCGCAAAGAAGCAGAAAAGCTGCTGGAAGAAAAGAGCCTGCAGTTGTATGCCCTCAATAAAGAGTTAGAGCAATTTGCTGAAAAGCTGGAACAACAGGTCCTGGATCGAACACAGGCGCTGGAAGTGGCAACACATAAAGCCGAGCAGGCCAACGAAGCTAAGTCGAAATTTCTTGCCAATATGAGCCACGAGCTTCGCACACCACTCAATGGCATTTTAGGGATGATTTCCCTGACCCTGAAATCCACTCTCAACAACGAACAAAATAAATACCTGACTCTGGCACAATCCAGTGTCCATTCGTTGCTTGCAGTAATCAACGACATTCTGGATTTTTCCAAAATAGAGGCCGGTAAAATTGCTCTGGAAACTCACGAGTTTGATATTCGCACTCTGGTTGAAGAAATAGCCCTTATTCACAGTAAAGTAGCGGCTGAAAAAAACCTTGAATTACATTGCGACACCACAGAATTAAAGGGCACTTTAGTGATCGGTGATGCCCTCAGGTTTCGCCAGATCATTGATAACCTGGTAAATAATGCCATTAAGTTCACGGAACAAGGCGAGATCCAGATAATCCTGAGTTCAGACATCATCGCCGGGCACAATCACATTACCTGCAAAATAATCGATACCGGGCCAGGTATTCCACCAGACCAGCAACATTTGCTGTTTAAATCCTTTACCCAACTGGATGGTACAACTACCCGAACCCACGGCGGTACAGGATTGGGCTTATCAATTGCGCAACGACTATGCCGACTAATGCAGGGCAAAGTGTCAGTGTCCAGTGAGCCAGGCAAAGGCAGCCAGTTCAGTGTCAAATTAAGCCTGCCACTACCCACTGACTATCGTGAAACTGACCTTCTAAAACCTATCGCATCCGGCAAACGCGCACTCATTCTAGCCCCGGATAACACAGACAGGGCAATATTGCGCAAAATCCTGGAAAAACTGGGACTCAATGTCACCTGTAGCCAGGATATCGCCGACGCAGTGCAAATCCTGACGCAACAACCGGCCCAACCGCCGGACTTTCTATTTGTTGATGTCGGCTTTAAACAGTCATTAAAATCGCTGTGGCCCATACCTGAACAGGTCAGACCCGTGGTTGTCAGCCCGGTTGCCAGTGCGGTCAATACCACAGACTTCGGACTACCTGAAAACTACAGCAGCCTGGAAAAACCTTATAGCTTAAACGAGGTTATCGCCTGCCTTTGTGGTGCTTTAGACAGGGAAACAGGTCAGAATCAACAGCAAATTACGGAAAGCCGAAAAACGCAGTTTGAACATTTCACCGTGCTATTAGTGGAAGATGACATCATAAATCAACAGGTGGCAAAAGGACTGTTGGACCTGATCGGCGCAAAATCCATTCTGGCGGAAAGTGGTCAACTGGCTTTAGACCTGCTGAGCCAGTCAGGAGACAAGGTGGATATGATCCTGATGGATTGCCAGATGCCGCTTATGGATGGCTTTGAAACCACAGAAAGGATCCGCCAGGGTGAAGCGGGCGAACATTGCCGCAACCTGCCTGTTATCGCCCTGACAGCCAATGTGATGGAAAACGACAAACAAATGTGCCTACAGGCGGGTATGAACGCGCACTTAAGTAAACCTATCGCCTATGCGGATCTTAAAGCCACATTAAAGCACTGGTTATTGCAAGCTCCGTCAGCAAAATTAGCATCAGTGTCAGCTGTAAAACCCTTAACAACAGATATCGATAAAGGACAATTTGAAAACCTTACAAAACACCTGAATACCCTTCAGGCGCTGCTGGAAAGTTACGATACCCAATCCGGCGCATTGCTGGAGCAAATAATTCGATTGGTCAATGAACCCAGGATCAACAACACGCTGGCCCATATCAAAACACTGACCAACAAATACCAATATGAAGACGCCGCCAAACTGGTGGCAAATTTACGGCCAGAATTAACAGCGCTTGCCAAAAGTGCCGAAGGTGAATTATGACAACGGAATTCCCCAAACAAACCATTTTGATCGTGGATGATCATCAACAAAATATCGATGTACTCAGCAATATACTGGGCAACGAATATGCTCTAAAAGTGGCCACCAACGGTGAAACCGCGCTAAAAATCGCGCATCGATTTACCCCTAACCTGATTTTACTTGATGTCATGATGCCCAAAATGGATGGTTTCGAAGTCTGTAAACGCCTCAAAGCGCATTCGGATACTGCACACATTCCTATCATTTTTGTGACTGCGCTGTCCGATACCATCAATGAAGAAAGAGGTATTGCGTTAGGCGCTGTAGATTACATTTCTAAACCGGTGGTGCCCTCCATTGTACAAATCAGAGTGAAAACACATCTGCAACTGGCGGATCAATACAGAGCCGCCCAGGAATTGGTGGAAGCCAAAACAGCCGAGCTGGAAGCCAGCCAGAAAAGTGCCATCTTTATGCTCAGCAAAGCTGGACATTTTAATGACAATGATACCGGTTTACATATCTGGCGAATGGCGGCCTACGCCTGCGCCCTGGCAAAAAAAGTGAACTGGCATGTTGACGACGTAAAACTACTGGAACTGGCAGCGCCAATGCACGACACCGGAAAAATAGGTATCGCCGATGAAATTTTAAAAGCACCGCGCCGCCTCACCGATGAAGAAATGACTATCATGCGCACTCATTCTGTTATCGGTCATCAAATCTTAAGTAAAAGCGACACACCGTTATTTCAGATGGCCGCTGAGATCGCCCTACGTCACCACGAAAAGTGGGACGGCAGCGGCTATCCCGATGGATTACGCGGGGACGAGATACCCCAGTCAGCCTTGATTGTCGCTATTGCCGATGTTTTTGACGCCCTGACCATGGTGCGCCCTTACAAAAAAGCCTGGCCTGACGATGAAGCCTTTGCCTTTATCCGTGAACAAAGCGGCAGCCATTTTTGCCCGGCGTTAGTGGATGCCTTTTTCAGTATCAAAGAGGAAATTTTAGCACTTAAACAGTACTGGAATGACAAAGAGCAAAATGCCGGTTGATGAGATTATGTGAGCGATTAGCTTATAAGTGCCGTCAGAGTTTTATAAAATTAACATAAGTTTCAGTAAAACTGACCTTATTGCTTTTTTAACACCGCTTTGTTATGCAATTATACTTCTATCCGGATCTTGGCTTCTTGTTCAACAACGCTTTTAGGCTTTTCCCCTTAATTGTATACTTTGTATCCAACTCATTTTGAAGTAGTTGAAGAAATTTGAGTTTCCTTCTGCAATAAATAGGAATCCCGGTTTCTTCTAACCAACCCGAGTCATCTGGAAGGTCTGACAACGCAACGGTCCTATCATTTTCAAGTCGGCAATGTTGTGCTAGTAAAGCAGTTTCTCTTTTCCCATTAGCTTCCCGTTCCTCTTCCGTCAGTTCATTCTCGCCAAAAACTGTTTTTACTTGCTCACGATAAATCCTTGCTAACAAAGACGAAAAATAACCTTCTCGTTTGCGCTCTGAGAACTGAAGAGCGATTCCGTCATCATGGGCTGTTAGGGCGTCATAGAATATATTCAAAATCTGAACTGTTCCCCCCTGAGCATCAGCTGACTTACACCGCGGAATTAACTCATTAAGCTTTGGCAAGACCCAATTCATTTCAATCTGTTCTCGATTAAGTTCAAATAGCATTTCAATGACATAGTCCCTGAAATATTCTTGAACCATTGAGTCCAAAACACTTGAAAAATCGATAGATTGTGACCTTGAAATGAAGTACGCAGAAAAATATTCTTGAAAAGATCTGTGAGTAAAGGTGTATACGTTACCATCTTTTTGAATTATACAAACAGATTTGACAAGGTCGTTGAAAAACTTTTGAGATTCAGTTTTCACTGACTCAAGCGCAATGGCTTGATCTATATAGTTAAGCAGCTCATGAAAAGTGAAACTTATTTTCCTATCAGAGTAGGTGAGTATGCAAAATGCTGCGAACAATCGTTTAAAATCATCTATGGGCAGCCCCGTGTATGACTTGCGCTTATACAACGATTTCAACGCGTCATGTTTATGAAACAGCGTATCAAAGGCTTGCTCATAAAAAATATGTATTTTTTCGGGGATTTCCGCAAGCTGCTCATAAGTTAAAAGCATCATGGTCAATAACAGCGGATTAGACAAAAAATCCTCATGACGGTCATATAGACCAGAAGCCAACTCTTGAATAAATTTATTCTTAACTGTAGTGTCATAGTCTATGCGACTAATCAAATCAGTGGCTTGCTCTTTGCTCAATGGAAGAGCACGATAAACATGAAACTGCTCCCAAGAGGAAAAGCACTCATCGGGGCGACTCGAAACCACAATGTTAGTGTCCGGATACTTTCGAGATATCTCTAAAATTTCTTTCTCGTAAACCTCCCTACTTGAGAAGTCTATTTCGTCAAATCCATCCAACAACAACATTATCTTCCCTTGCTTTAACGCATAATGAAGTTGCTCAGAGGAAAGATTCTCATCCAATTCAGTGATCGATTTATGGATGTAACTTTGGATAGTAATTTCATCATCAAGAGACTCAACCAATCTAAGCTCAACTAAGACTGGAGCAATTCCAAGTTGGTTTTCAACCAAATCAAGAAACAATCGGCGCATTAGTACAGACTTGCCTGAGCCAGCAGTCCCTACCACAATGTTTCTCTTTGATGCTATGAACTTTTGAAGGATAGCGTTTCCAGAAATTTTTTCCTTACTTAGCTGGAAATCCGAAGATACGTAATGTTCTCTTAGAGCGACTGGCCGATCACGGTATAAAAGAGTTTTGATTTTTGAGTATCGAGCATAAGAACTCTTTAAGTATTTATTGAATGCCAGCTCTAGGGTAACTAATGATTTCTTATACTGAGCAGAGCCGACGTCATACATTTTAACCAAAATCGGCTTAGAAATATTCTTGACGAGTTCGGTGATCAATTTATCCAAATTCATTGCTATGTTTCCTTAATCCTATCCTAATCCGAACACCTAGCCACATGAACTGCAACATATTGATGCAATTACCTGATAGGTATACAATCCAAGAATGTATATAAACTAAACTTTCGCGAATAAAGTTCATAACGAATTTATGAGTCAGGTGTAGCGACTTTTTAAAGGTCACTCAAACGAGAAAGCCCAATCATATCACTTAAATCAGAACTGCTTAGCCATTCTGCTTGGTATGTTTTAATACCTAAATTGTTAGTAAAAGATCGAGTTTTATATTGGCCTGTTTTTAAAGTAGCCCCATTATCAACCTTTTCCATTCCTAGAGAAGTCATTTTCTTCTCTATCTCCAGAAGCTTTTCCTTACTTAAATCCTTTACATTTTGTAAATAGTTCATTTCATTCATTTATTTATTACCTTCAAGCATGATTATTTCAAACAATTATCTACCGAAACAAAAGATTACTTTTTAAAAGTAAAATGCATCAAACAAGATATATGAGTTATTGTGAAGTCTAAAATAAATTTCACAAATAACCACCCGCAATTGTGTTCAAAGTCGAGACAAATCCAGTCCTTTCGCGAGATAAACCAAAAGCGCAGAGAAAACCTGAAAATTGGCAGCAGGGATGTATTTGCAGGCCTGACTTGAACATGGACAAAGTGAATGCCGATTCCAACTTCAACAATGATAAAGAATATTTGGGCAGCTTAATTTCAGATTACTGGTTATTGTAAAAATCCAGCATAGCGTCAGCCACTTCTTCCCCTTTCTCAATGGCAGCACTATGGCCAGCATCAGGAATAATCGACAACCTGGCGCCAGGTATCACCTCCGCCATGCGTTTTGAACAATTTAAAGGCGTCAGTGCGTCCTTTTCTCCCACGATAACCGCCACCGGCAAGGTCAGCTGCGATAACGACGACAACACATCATCCCGGTTAAAAATCGCCTTGCCAAAAGCCAGCATGGCTTTTTTATTTTGTGCCGTGACCACAGATTTCCAGTAGCCCACGGTCTTTTTGTTCGCAGGATTTTTAACGTATCGACGGTGAAACATCATGCACAACACCTGCCCGATAACCGGCCACCAGCCAAGATGCTGAACGGTTTTCAGTAGCAATTTATTTTTCTTCAGGGCTTTTTTGGGCTCACCTTCAGCAGAGGTACTCATTAATACCAAAGAGCGCAACAGATCCGGTCGCTGCAATGCCAGGCGCATCCCGACAAATCCGCCGGTAGACATTCCGACAAAATGCACCGGCCCCAGCTTGAGTTCATCCAGCAAGGCGATGGCATCTTTAACCAGATTATCCAACTCATAGCCTGCGGCAGTCACTTCGCTTTGTCCATGTCCACGGTGTTCGAAGGATATACAGCGAAAGCGTTCTTTTAGGCGCTCTACCTGTCCGTTAAACATCGAATGATTCATTAAATAACCATGGGAAAAAACCAGCGTTTCCTCCCCTTTCCCGGTGTCCGTGTAAAAAAGCTCTGCACCATTAACGATGAGTGTCGGCATAACAAGACCGTGATAAGTGGGTGAATAATGTTCAGAATAACTAACATCCAGCGCTATGGATAGCCTGCTGTGGTTAAATTAAATACACAGAGAATAAAAAAGGCCATGATTGCGACAATCACAGCCCTTTTTCAGCACACTCGCAGATTAACGGATTAACCCGTTGAAGCCACCCGACTGAATGATGTCCTGCGCTTTGGCGATATCCGGCGAGAAATAGCGGTCGTGGTCGTAAAATGGCACCTGGGCCCGCACTATGGCGTAAGCCATTTCCAGTTTTTCTGAGGTTTTGTGAGGACGTCTGAAGTCGATGCCCTGAGCCGCAGCCAGTAGTTCCACAGCAACGATACCACGGCTGTTTTCAGCCATATCCATCAAACGACGTGCCGCAAAAGTGGCCATAGAGACGTGATCTTCCTGATTAGCTGAAGTTGGCAAACTATCTACCGATGCCGGATGCGCCAGGGTTTTGTTTTCCGAGGCCAGCGCTGCCGCTGTCACCTGCGCCAACATAAAGCCGGAATTAACACCGCCGTTATTGACCAGAAACGGGGGCAAACCACTGAGGTTTTTGTCAATCAGCAACGCGGTACGTCTCTCAGATAAGGCACCGATTTCAGCAATCACCAACGCCAGGTTATCCGCTGCGAACGCCACAGGCTCTGCGTGGAAGTTACCACCGGAGATAATATCTTCGTTAAATACCAGGGGGTTATCGGTAACGCCGTTGGCTTCGGTGGCCAGAATATTTGCAGCATGTTGCATCTGATCCCAGCAGGCACCCATCACTTGCGGCTGACAACGCAGAGAATAAGGATCTTGTACTTTGTCGCATTCCAGATGAGACTCACCGATTTCAGAAGTCTCTGTCAGCAACGCACGGAACATCTCAGCTACGCGGATCTGTCCTTTTTGACCACGCGCCTCGTGGATGCGGGCATCAAAAGGTACGCGACTCCCCACAGCAGCTTCGACGCTCATGGCACCGGCAACGATGGCAGCGTTAAACAGGTTCTCTGCATGGAATAAGCCTTCCAGCGCCAGCGCGGTAGAAGCCTGGGTACCGTTCAGTAAGGCCAGGCCTTCTTTAGGAGCCAGATTAACCGCTTCCAGGCCAGCGATTTTCAGTCCTTCTTCACCAGAGATGATTTCACCTTTGTAGCGCACATGGCCTTCACCAATTAACGGCATACTCATATGGGCTAACGGCGCTAAGTCACCACTGGCACCGACAGAACCTTTTTTCGGCACACAGGGATACACTTCGGCACTAACCAACGCCATCAGCATTTCAATCACTTTCAGGCGAATCCCCGAAAAGCCCCGGGCCAGAGCGTTGATTTTCAGGGTCATCATCAGACGTACTGTGGAATCCTGCATTAACTCACCGGTACCTGCCGCATGAGACAAGACGATAGATTTTTGCAGCAGTTCCAGTTCTTCCGGTTTGATACGCGTGTTGGCTAGTAAACCAAACCCGGTATTAATACCGTACACTACCTGACCCGAAGCCAGTACCTTATTCACCTGATCCGAAGAGGCGGTAATGGCGGCTTGTACCGATGGGTCAAGGCTCAGTTTAACAGGGTTACACACCACATCACGCAGTTGTGCCAATGACAAACTGCCGGGTTGAATCATTAATTCGTTCATGGCTATTCCTTATTTATTACCGGTGGACAACATAGGCAAATCCAGACCATTTTCTTTGGCACAATTGATGGCGATATCGTAGCCAGCGTCTGCATGGCGCATCACGCCCGTAGCTGGATCATTCCACAATACGCGGCGCACTCGCTCACCGGCTTCTTCGCTACCATCACAAACAATGACAACACCGGAATGTTGTGAAAAGCCCATGCCCACACCACCACCGTGATGCAAACTCACCCAGGTAGCACCACCAGCAGTGCTCAACAGCGCATTGAGCAGAGGCCAATCGGATACTGCGTCTGAGCCATCCAGCATGGATTCGGTTTCGCGGTTAGGACTGGCCACTGAACCTGAGTCCAGATGGTCACGACCAATGACCACAGGCGCACTTAATTCACCGTTTTTCACCATTTCATTAAAGGCATTTGCAATGCGGGCGCGATCTTTCAGGCCAATCCAGCAAATACGTGCCGGTAAGCCCTGGAACTGAATGCGCTCTCTGGCCATATCCAGCCAGTTGTGCAGATGCGGGTTATCCGGGATAAGCTCTTTCACTTTGGCATCGGTTTTATAGATATCTTCTGGGTCACCACTCAGAGCTGCCCAGCGGAAAGGTCCAATGCCTTCACAAAATAGCGGACGGATATAAGCCGGTACAAAGCCAGGGAAATCAAAGGCGTTTTCCACCCCTTCTTCCAATGCCATCTGACGGATGTTATTGCCGTAATCCAGGGTTGCTGCACCACGCTCCTGCAAGTTCAGCATGGCCTGTACCTGAACCGCCATGGATTGCTTGGCGGCTTTAACTACCGCCGCTTCGTCTTTCTGGCGCATTTCAGCAGCCTGTTCCATCGTCCAGTTTTGCGGCAAATAACCGTTTAGCGGATCGTGAGCCGAAGTCTGGTCAGTGACCACATCCGGGGTAATACCTCTGTCCACCAGCTCAGCAAAGACATCGGCCGCGTTACCTAATAACCCCACTGAAACCGGGGTATCAGCATTGTTGATAATGTCTAAGGCTTCATCCAGTGAGGTGGCCTTTTTGTCTACATAACGGGTACGCAAACGGAAATCAATTCGGGTTTCGTCACACTCTACCGCGATCATAGAAAACCCGGCCATAGTGGCGGCTAAAGGCTGAGCGCCACCCATGCCACCTAAACCACCAGTAAGCACCCACTTACCTTTGGCTTCGCCGTTAAAGTGTTTACGGGCAACTGCACCAAAAGTTTCGTAGGTGCCCTGCACTATGCCCTGACTACCGATGTAGATCCAACTGCCCGCGGTCATCTGGCCGTACATCATCAGACCTTCTTTATCCAACTGATTAAAATGTTCCCAGTTGGCCCAATGGGGTACCAGGTTAGAGTTAGCGATCAGTACACGCGGGGCATTGCTGTGGGTTTTGAACACACCCACAGGCTTACCTGATTGCACCACCAGGGATTCGTCGTCTTCCAGGCGCTGTAACACTTCTACGATTTTATCAAAACACTCCCAGTTGCGGGCGGCACGACCAATGCCACCATAAACCACCAGATCTTCAGGGCGTTCTGCCACCTCCGGATCCAGGTTGTTCATCAACATGCGCATTGCCGCTTCGGTTAACCAGCTTTTGCAGCTTAACTCTGTGCCTTTAGGGGCGCGGATCACTCTTGTAGGGTCATGACGATTGTTCATTTTAATCACCTTTATAATGTCTGTTACCCGAATCAACCGAAGGTCAGGTGACTTCCTAACCGATAGCGGTCGCCGGGATGGGTCAATATGGCGTAACTCACCGAGGCCTTTTTAGACCAGGTTCGCCGGGTTACGCGTAAACTGGCGGTTCCTTCCTGAATAGCTAATAGTTTCTGTAACTCAGCATCCGGCACTATGGCTTCTACCAAATGCTCGGCTTCTGTCAGAGGTAAAATTTGGGTCAGATAATCGTGGGTGGTCTGGTGCTCAAAATCCTGCTGCAAATAATCCGGCGCGACTTTGGGATTCACGAAGCGCTCTTCCAGTTGCAAGATCTGCTGATTTTCCCAGTGCAACACCAGACTGCGATACACATCAGCACCGCTGGAAAGGCCAAGATTAGCGGCAACATTCGGTGTGGCCGGCACAGTGTGCAGCTGCAAACACTGCGCTTTGTGCTGATGTCCACGCTCCAGAATCTCATCGGCAATATTGCGAATAGCCAGCATAGAAGACTGACTTTTTAAGCTGGCCACATAAGAAGCGGCCCCCTGATTGCGCACGATAACGCCCTGATCAGACAACTCCTGCAAAGCACGTCTGGCAGTCATTCGGCTGACATTAAATTCCGCTGCCAGCATATTTTCTGAGGGCACAGGACTATACTCAGGCCAGTGGCCCGATTCGATATTGCGCAGCAGATGCTGCTTGATCTGTAGATATTTACTGACGGTCATCGTTTAATAAAGTGACACAGCAAACTTGTATATACAAGTAAAATTTCGCAAAATGTCACTCTAAAACTCAGCAACCTGGGGCAACCTGAATGAATTCAATAACTTCCGAAATCAATTCTGAGCAAGACAAGGTATTGCACAACCTTAATCTGGCCAGTTTGGAAAACGGTATTGCCGATGAGCAGCTCATTTATGAGGCTGCGGTAGTGATCAGCAGTGGCAAAATTTGCTGGCAAGGACCGATGAAGGAGTTGCCGAAGCCGTATCAACAACTGGAAAAAGTTGACTGTCACGGCCAATGGTTGCTGCCCGGACTGATAGACTGTCACACCCACCTGGTATTTGGTGGCGATCGCGCAGATGAATTTGAAAAACGCTTGCAGGGCGTCTCCTATGAGGAAATTGCCCGTGCCGGTGGTGGCATAATGAACACGGTGGGCGCTACCCGTGACGCTGATTTTGATCACCTCTACCAGCTTGCCCAAAAGCGCCTGCAGGCGATGCAGCAGCAGGGGGTTACCACCATTGAGATCAAATCGGGTTATGGTCTGAATACCGAAAGCGAATTAAAGATGCTACGAGTAGCCAGGAAACTAAAAGAAAACAGCCAGGCCAATATTCAGGCCACGTTTTTAGGGGCGCACGCCCTGCCCCCGGAGTTTAAAGACAACAGTGATGGTTACATTGATTTGGTGTGCAATGACATGTTACCCAAAGTAGCCCAGGAAAATCTGGCTGACGCCGCTGATGTGTTTTGTGAAGGTATTGGTTTTAATCTCGGTCAGAGCCACAAAGTGTTGTTTAAAGCTCAATCTCTGGGTTTGAAAGTGAAAGCCCATGTGGAGCAACTGAGTAATTTGGGTGGCAGTGAAATGGCTGCCGGTTTAAAGGCGCTTTCTGTGGATCACATTGAATATCTGGATGAACAAGGCGTTGCCGCCATTGCGCAAAGTGGTACGGTAGCCACACTGTTACCGGGTGCATTTTATTTCCTCAGAGAAACACAATGCCCGCCCATTGAATTATTGCGCCAACACAAGGTGCCAATAGCAATCGCTACCGATTTTAATCCTGGCTCATCCCCTATTGCGTCATTGCCGCTGATGCTGAATATGGCCTGTACTTTTTTCCGACTCACTCCGGAAGAAGCCTTGTTAGGCGTCACTAAACACGCCGCCGGCGCGCTGGGTCTGCAGGACAAAATTGGGACGATTAGTGTTGGTAAGCAGGCGGATCTGACTCTGTGGGATATTGGGCACCCAAGAGAACTGTGCTATTTCGCCGGATTGCACAAACCCAGCCAGGTTTGGTTTAAAGGTCAGCTATTGGGGCAAGTTTAAAGCGACAGCATCGACTGTCGCTTTTTGGCTGCGTACAGGCTTTTATCGGCACAGGCAATAATCTCATCCAGTCCCTGATTGGCCGTAACGTCACATATTCCATAGGATGCGCTGACAAATAAAGGGTAAGACAGGCCAGGCACGGGGGAAGCAGCACAGCGCTTATCAAAACGCTGCAAAAACTCCCGACACTGTTCCGGCTCACAATCCCACATCAGGATCACAAACTCATCACCGCCAATACGCCCGACAATATCGGATTTTCGGCAACTGGTGTTCAGCAAGTGGCTAAACCAGGTCAGTGCCCTGTCGCCAATGCTGTGGCCGTGTTTATCATTAATGGCTTTAAACTTATTTAAGTCCACCATCACCAGTACCAGTCCTTTGGTATCTACTCTGGCGGATTTTTCCAATGTAGTTTCATAGGCCTGCTCAAAGCCAAACCGGTTGTACAGACCTGTCAGATAATCGTGACGGGATTTTTCTGACAGCTCTTCGATCACATCCAGTAGCATCACCCCAAAAAAGCACACGCCTAACAGCACGTAGGCCAGCGGTGCCAAAAGCACCAGTAATTCAGCACTGCCGCCTGCGCCATTAAACAGACTGGTGGAAGGGTCGGTAATAAACACCGCCACGGTAACGAAATTGTGCAATGCGTAAACCAGAAACCCCAAAATAAGCAACCGGTCACCGTAGCGTGTTTTGCTGTAACGCAGAACACAGACTACGGTCATCATCGCCATGAGAGCACTAAAACCATGCATGGTGATGGAACGCAAACTGTAGTTATTGTCCACAAAAGTAAAACTGAATAAGAAAATTATCTGAATGGCAATCAGGGATAAAAACCATTGCCAGGCAAACGTCATGCGGTTGCGCAACCATACCCCAAAGGGCCACAGGTAAGTGGGCGCGCTGTAAATCAGGTTGTTGAAAAAGGTCAGATTTTTCCCAGGTAACTGACCATTGTATGCAAGGATAGCGGCCTGCAACCAGGCACTGCCGAGCAACAGGAATCCGGTGGCCCACCAGATAGCGGGTTGTTCATCGTAGATGTTATCGAACTTTTTTGCTGTCCGACTAATGAAATACAGCAATGACGCTGTAAAAAGGGCCATTATCGTGGGAACAACAAATAATATTCCGTCAATCAATATTCAATCCCTCGTTCACGGTACCAACAGGGGTTGGTATTACACTGTTAAATCTAGTTCAGGTGCCGGGGATTGCAAAAACAGAGCGGATTATCGCACCGCAGCGCTTATTGCAATCGATTGCATTTCATTGTAATTTAACGTTACGCAATGCTTTCGGATCGACCTATGAATTCACTCAGTCACATCACCGTGAGCGGTATAGTCAAGACGCTGCAGATCAATCTGGTGCGGTTATTATTCAGTAGTGGCTTATTGTTTTGCCTACCACTGCAGGCCCAGCAAAGCATAACCTACAGCATTACCGATAATCCTACGGAAGCACTCATTGTGGAACTGATGAAGTTAGGGTTTGAGCGAAGTCCACACACAGAAACACTGCAGTTCACAGCGAAACGTCTGAATATCAACGAAGCGCGCAAAATTCAGATGCTACATGACGGCCAGTTAGACGTTATCTGGACCGGCACCACCGCAGATTATGAACACAGTCTGTACCCCATCCGTATTCCGATTCTCAAAGGAATGTTGGGACATCGAATCTTTATTATTCGCACCGGAGAACAACAACGTTTTAGTCAGATAAGCAGTTTCGCACAGCTGCAACAAATTCCGCTGGGGCAAGGCAAGTTTTGGGGAGATACCAAAGTGTTAAAAAACGCCCGTATGGCGGTGGTCGACCCGGTAAAGTACGAAAGTCTGTTTCATATGCTCGAGGGCGGGCGTTTTGACTTTTTCCCCAGAGCATTGCACGAGCCCTGGTCTGAAGTGAGCAGTCGCCAGGAACTCAATTTAACCGTTGAGCAAAAACACCTGTTGATATACCCCTTTGCGCTCTACTTTTTTGTTGCCAAAGACAATCAGGCCTTAGGCCTGCAATTGTATCAGGGACTGATGAACGCCATTGAAGATGGCAGCTATGATGCGCTGTTTTACAACCATCCGGTGATCAAAGAAACCCTGTCCCGTTCTGCATTGGGACAACGCATGGTGCATCGCCTCGCAAACCCCAATATGTCCCCTGACACCCCGGTTAACGATGCCAGATTCTGGCTGGATATCGACAACCTGTAATATCAGTCAGTAATAAAAAGTAAGGTTTTTGCAGATAAAACTTGATCTACTTAAAAAGGTAACCTATAAGTTACCTATTAGTTGAAAACAGGATGTAGTATGTCGCCCGAATCAATGGATGCGGTGTTTCAGGCACTGGCCAATGAGAAACGTCGCAAGCTTCTGGATTTCATCAAGGAACACCCGGGTTGTCTGGTAAAAGATGTCTGTAAGGAATTTGATGTCACCCGGATCGCCGTGATGAAACATCTGACCGTGCTGGAAAAGGCGGATTTACTGATCACAGACAAACGCGGCAGAGACAAGCACCTGTATATCAACGTTGTGCCTATTCAGATGATACATAGCCGATGGACCACAGAATACAGCGCCCTCTGGGCTGGCAGAATGCTGGACATCAAATTTATGGCAGAGCAAAAGCAAGCCCAACCTGACAAAAAGCGAGAGCAAAAATGACCGATTCCACGCCCAAACCCGGTAAAATGCGTCAATCGATGTACAAAGTCTTTATCAACGCCAGTATTGACAAAGTGTGGTCTGAAATTGTCAATACCGACAGCCCCAGGTTATTTTTCTTTAACAGTCAGTGTGACACCCCGGGACTGGCGCCCGGTGCGCCTATGGCGATGCGCACACCGGATGGCAAATACACCAGTGTTATTGGCGAGGTTACCGAATTCGACCCGCCCTATCGCTATGCTCACACATTTAAATTTACCACTATGGATGATGCCTTCAGCAAGGTGACTTACGATCTCAAAGAGGTCAATGGCGATACTGAATTTACCTTAATCTCAGAAAATCCCGATGTGGCAGAGGTTTCCAAAACCGAAAAAACCATGCAGGACGGCAACAAGTTCATTTGCGAAAACCTCAAATCTCTGGTGGAAACCGGAAAACCGACTTTCTCAGGCCGTATGATTCTGCTTATTATCAAGCTAACTCAGGGCTTTACCCCGAAAGTAGCACTCAGTGAAAACTGGAGTTTCGACAAGATTACCGAACTACATAAAAAGGAGCAACACTAATGGCCAGCCCAGAACAACAAGCACTGAGCATGTTGCAAAACCTGCCGGAAAAAACCGGTAAGCCGTTAGCTGAATGGTTAGGGATCATCGCCACACAACAACTGGACAAACACGGTAAGATTGTCGGCTACCTGAAAACCGAACATCAGATAACGCATGGTTTTGCTAACCTGATCGCTCACGAATACCTCAATCAGGACAAAGCTGATGAGCCTGATCTGGTGGCGCAACAGTACAGCGGCGGTAAAGAAGGCTTATTGCCTATTTACGAGGCGCTCATTAGTGCCATTCAGAGCTTTGCTGCGGATTTGGAAATTGCGCCGAAAAAAGCCTATGTCAGCTTGCGACGGAATAAGCAGTTTGCCCTGATCCAGCCTTCCATTAAAACCCGACTGGATCTGGGAATAAATCTCAAAGGCACTGCAGCCACTGAGCGTCTGGAAAACGCCGGTAGTTTTAATGCCATGGTAAGCCACAGAGTCAGAATAACTGACAGCAAACAGATTGACGATGAGCTAATCAGATGGCTGAAAACGGCCTGGCAGAGTGCCTGAAGCCGGGTATTTGAAGCTCAAAACGCAGGAAAAACTCACCTACGAGTGTTTCCTGCGTTTTACTTTACTCAGGCATAAGTATTGATGGGAGGCATTTTCTCGTTAAGAATTTGCCAGGGCTGCTGATCAGCCAAGCCATTACCATTTTGCACCTGTTCAATAGCGGCTTTGAGATCCTGATCTTCGTCACTATCAGTATCCAGAGAGTCCAGCAGATTTTGAAAAGCACTGTTTTGTTGGTAGCCCATCCCCGTTAACCCACTGCCTGCGCCCATTGACTGAAACTGCGCCAGGCGTTGTTGCATTTTTTCTTGTGCTGCCAGTTGCTCTTCCTGCGACAACTCACCATCTCCGTCGGCGTCCATGCGCTCAAACATCTTATCCATATTGGATGGTGTATGTCCCACTTCTTCCATTGACTCCGTTAATTCGGCCTTTGACAAAGCGCCATTATTATCGGTGTCAGCTTGCTGCAGTTTTTCCTGCATTTTTTGCATCATGGCTTGAGGATCAACCCCTGAAGCGCCTGTAATTGAAGTCATCATTTTTCTCCTAACTTGCGAGTATTCGCGTCAAAGATTTTGCAAATGACAGACCAATCATGAAATTAAAATATTTATAGAATTCAAAGAGATATGTGTAAAGATAGGGTAAAGAAAACAATCGGGATAGAAACAGGCAAATGGCAGGTGTCAGTTGCCGGAAAACGGCAATGGTTTTCCGCAGCAACCGATGTTTTTAGTCTTCGACGATCATGGTAAATCCGCCGAATATCATGCGTTTTCCGTCAAAGGGCATAGCCTGCGGATCCCAGTCATTCATACGGGGATCTTCCATGGCCTTTTTCATGCCGCTGTCTCGCACTGCCTTTGACGGCCAGGTTACCCAGGAAAACACCACTGTTTCATCCTGCTGGCATTGCACAGCCATGGGAAACGAGGTGAGCTGTCCCTCGGGAACGTCATCACCCCAGCTTTCCACCACCTGAAGGGCGCCGTAATCTTTAAACACCCTGGCACTGAGCTGTGCCAATTCCATGTATGCCTGTTTGTTTTTGGTAGGCACAGCCAACACATAACCATCAACGTAACCCATTATTTTTCCTTTTTTTACTGTAAAAATTTCAAATCGGATAGTGACCATCATCGCCGGACCGAACTTTTATTTAACGGGAATGCGCACTACCAGGCCAGACCGTTCCACCTTAGTCTATCAATAAACGCGCTAATGTTTGATACAAAACAGACATATCGATAGGTTTCCCTATATGTTCGGTAAACCCTTCCTGTTGATAACGCCTGAGGTCATCTTTCATGACATTTGCCGTCAGTGCCACGATTTTAGTATCTGGGTCCAGGCCTTTGATCCGTTTGCAGGCGGCAATGCCATCCAGATTAGGCATTTGTATATCCATGAGAATAAGATGGGGTGAACAGCGTTGAAAGGCTTCGATAGCTTCAACACCATCATTGGCAAACACCAACTCAGCCTGAGTTTCTTCAAGCATTCTGGCCACGATACTCTGATTGATTTCATTGTCTTCGGCGATGACAATGGTTTTTCCTTTCAGAATTGGTGCCTTTCCCTGATAGCGGCCTGATGGCACTTTAATTTCATCGCCACCTTGTTCCAGAGGCAGCATAACTCTGAATTCAGATCCTTTGCCCTGCTCACTGGTGACGTATATTTGCCCGCCCATTAAATCAATAAGATTCTTTGCGATCGCCATACCAAGTCCGGTGCCCCCAAAACTGCGCGTGGTGGTAGAATCGGCCTGTTCAAAGCGTTCAAACAGGGCTTTGATGCCATTTTGGTCCATGCCAATCCCGGTGTCTTTCACCATAAACTCCAGCACTGTACGAGGACCCATTTGCACCTGACTGGCGAGAATTTCCACTTTCCCTTTGCTCGTGAACTTAACCGCATTGGAGGCCAGGTTTAACAGAATTTGCCGGATGCGCACTGGATCACCCCGCCAGTTGTCGGTAAACCCCCCGGCAATTTTGATATGCAGTTCCAGCAGTTTACTTTGGGTAACGGGATACAAATCTGAGCTGATGGATTCCACAATTTGTTTTATAGAAATCGGCACGTTTTCCAGTTCCAGTTTACCGGCTTCTATCTTTGAATAATCCAGAATATCGTTAATGATGGTCAGCAAGGTTCGGGCTGAATACAGGGATTTATCGATCAGATCTCTGTCACTATCATCTGTAACATTGCGCTCCAGTAACTGTAAGGCACCCAGAACGCCATTCATGGGGGTGCGAATTTCGTGACTCATATTCGCCAGAAAGGCGCTTTTGGAAATATTGGCCTGTTCCGCGCGTTTTTTAGCGGCATTGAGTTTCATTTCGTGCAATTTACTCAATGTTATATCTTGTACAATGGTCCAGATGCAGGCGGCTCCGGTAACTTCTACCGTTTTAACACCGTGCAATAACGCCGTTATGCCGGTGCCTCCCCGGGTTTTCAACCTCACTTCGACAGGTCCGAAAGTTTCTGAATTTTGCAACGCCTCAACAGTACGCGTCAGGGTTTCAGCACCAAAAGCAATAAAGTCGATCAGGCTGTATTCCGTCAGTTTATCTATGTCCAGCGCAACCAATTCAGTAAAAGCACTGTTTGCCAATACTATTCGCCCGGTGTTGGCATTACTTTTTGCGACACCTAAGGGTGCCACTGCAATAAAATCATTGAAGGAACTGGCCAATAACTCGTTTTGCCTGACCACCTTTTTGTTCATTTGACTGATTTTTTTATTCGCGATACCCAACTCAGCGATCATTTCTGCCAGGGTGGCTAAAAAAGTAAAATGACTTTCAATTTCTGTTTTTGAATAAACCGGTACCCGCGCAATCGCTTCGACGTAGCTGTCTTCATCAAACCCTACCTGCCTGGCCCGCTCTCTGAAAGTAGCTAAATCGGGTTTTTCGAAAAAAAACTGTCCGGTAAACAAATTGGCAACATGTTGATTTTCAATGACAACGGGGGTCGCCACATCCACCAGGCCATTTTTGCATTCGTACACATTGTATTTATGACCCTCAGCTAACTGGCCAGCAAGGGCAGTATCACTTTCCAGACAATTGGCGCAGGTGCGGGTATTTTGGCGATGAAATTTGGTACAGGAGTCTTGCCAGTTGGTGGCGATTAGCACATTGCCATCGAGGTCTAACAACGCCGTCACCATCCCCGTCGCTGAAGAATATAACTCCAGTAACTTGGTGAGCCTTGGAATGTCGATTAAATCCGACACCAGGTACTCCGGAGAGATCAGGTGTGCCGGGTCGATTTTCATATCAGTCAGTTGTCAAATGTCACTCATTTAAGCGTAGTCCAAAATGACAAATAAAAAAGCCCCAAACTCAATAGAGACGGGGCAAAGAGGTATATCATTAACAGGAAACAAATCAATTTAACATTCGGGTTATAATTCAACTCTGAGCCCGGTAATTTTATTTCAGCAATTACAAGACTGTGGAACAAAACACCCAAACCAGAGCAGAAACTAACCTGTAAATCTTGCGTACAACAATGAGGCCGGACTGATATCCGGCCTGGATACCTTAATAGAACTCGTAGCTGACACTGAAGGTGGCAGATCTGGGCATAATATAACGCCCATTAGGTGCCGTTGGGTTACGCGGATCGCCTTCGGTCAGGGCGTCCTCATCAGTGACATTTTGCATGGACAACTCAAACTTAAGCCCTTCCTCTGTGAGCAAGGTAAAGCCCAGATCCAGTTGCTCATAGCCTTCCAGTACAACGGTGTTTTCATTGTTGGCAAAACGGTCATCTACCAGAATCACGTTGGCATACACGGAAGCCATGTAGTTAGCGATTTCAAAATCGTAACTTGGCGTGGCGCGCAGTTGCCAACCGGGTTGACGTTGCGCTTCATTGCCCACCAGCTCCGGATTGGAATCACTCTTAGTGATCTCAGTTTCCTGTAGCGTTGCGTTCAGGGTCACAGAAAAACCATTGTCGTTAAACCAAACCGCATCCAATTCGACACCATAAGCTTCGGTAAAAAAGCGTTGTGAAGGGGCGCTGGGGAAAGGCGTTTGCGATGATTCACTTTCGTTGAAGAACGCGGTGGCGTAGAAATTATAGTTATTTCTCGCCAACTTATACCCCAACTCGAACTGACTGACGTCAAAGATCAAATTTGAGCCGGCTTCATAAGCACCATAGTTGTCACGAAAATCGTCAAAATAGGGCATTTTTGAACCTTCACTGGCTCGCAGGAAAACACCGCTGCTGTTCTCAAACTGATAGTTAACCCCTAAAGTCCAGGCGGTATCTGACTCATCGTATTGCACCACTTTATCAATCGAACCATCCAGACCTTCGTCTACAGAATACTCAATTTCGTGATTTTCGCGGCGAATACCGACATCCGCGCTTAGCTGCTCGGTAAATTGATAATCCAATGCAGCGTAAAAGGCGGTTGTTTTACCATCACCGGTGCTGTTGATATCATAGTTCCAGCCACCGTTATCGACACAGCTGTCCTGCATATCATTACACACGATACCGGTCAGGTTTTCACCGCCCTGCGCAATCACATGATAAGACTGATTTCCGATAGACCACCAGTCATTGGCAGAAAAGTCTGATGCGTACAAACCAAAAGACGCTTCGTAATTGTCGCCGACTTTGGTTAAAGCCAGATCATTGGTGAAAGCTTCGATTTCTTTGCGTACAACCCAACGGCCCACTTGTTGGATCAGGGTGCTGTCCGCATACTCAGTACCTGTGACCGCGCCGGTAACAGGCACCAGATTGCCATTCTCATCCTGATAACGCTCTGCGTTGTCTTCGCCTATCGCCACCAGTTCCGCAATGGTTTTAGGCGTACCATTGGGTACCAATCCTAACGTATCGGCATCGCCTTTGGTGAAAGCAAAGCGGTCAACGAAGGTCCAGCCATTGCCCAACTCCAAGTTCACCGAGCCACCGGTGATGGAGCCATCCCAGCCACGGCCTTCGCCAAAATCAAACGCTTCGCTGGTGCCGTCAGGTCCGTACTGAATACTCGCCTGTCGGTTTAACGTACCCAGTTGGGTGTACTCGTTATCCACACCATCCACCAGCGGTGTAGGCAAATACCAGGCACCGTGATCGTCAGTAACGCGGGTAAAGAAGTTTAGTTTGCCGTTGTCCAGCTCTTTGGTCAGATTAATAGTGAACTGTTGGCCTTTTTCAGAGTTGAAACCGGCATCGCGGATACCGGAACTCTGTTGCACATAACCACCAATCATATAGTAGAAGTCGTCAGCCAACGAACCGCTCAACACCCCATCAAGGCGTTGCAGATCGTAACTGGATGTCGTGTACTTGAGTAAGCCCTCAGTGGCATCGCTGCCTTCTTTTAACAAAAAGTTAGTGGTTAAACCTGGCTGACCATTGGAAACCACAGAGTTTGGCCCGCCGCGCAAGCCATCCATAAATGAAATGGTTTCATCCACGCGGAACAGCGTGGAATTCTCTAAAAAGGACAGCGTGGGTGGCTGATACACGGGTACACCCTGCAACTGAACAGTCAGAAAGGGGGCATCACCGGTACTTGGAAAGCCACGTACAAACACATTAGCGCCTGATACACCGCCAGAGCTTTCCGCCCAGATACCCGGGATCGCCTTAAATACGTCAGCGGTGGACTTAGGCACCAGCTTTTTAATGTCTTCGGCACTTAGTGAAGTAGTTGCAAAGCTACTGTCTACCTTGCGCACGGCTTTACCGCTGGCAGTACCGGTTACGATGATCTGTTCATACAGATCCGGTTTTTGGGCACCGTCATCAGGGGTTTCGGCTTCCTGTGCTGATACTGTGCTAAACATCGCCAGTGAAACCGCAGCGGCCAGTGCCGACTGTTTTAAATTTAACAAATTAGTGTGGGGTCGTGTGTTGCTCATTGTGTGTATATCCTCTGCTCCCAGATGTTACTTAATTGTTAATTTAGGATCTATTGCAATCGATTGCAAGTATTTTTTGCAAACGATTGCATTTTAAGATTTTAGCAGTACACTGCAATCAAGATGATATGATTTTAAAGGGGGATACGGGCGACCGGACCAAACGCCATGTAGATAAATGGCTGGTCACAAGTGCAAAAGGCGTCCAGAGTTGTTATGGAAATGTTAGAAAAAACAAATACATCCAACGCGTTTTTAAACAGTGAGTTATTCACTGCGGTGCAGTCATCAGAATTGTTTCCTGACAGTAAAACGTTTGCCGATGCCATCCCCAAATTACCATTCGCTGAAATCGAAAATAACTGGGTTAAGCAATCCCGGTCGGCGCATTTCAAACTGGCGGATTTTGTTGCCGAGCATTTTAATGTGCCGCTCGCCAATAACGAAACCCTGCGGCCCGATACACAGCAAGATGCCCTGAATTATATTCAGGCTATGTGGCCTAAATTGCACCGCCACCCGGATGCACAAACTCATAGTACCCTGATCCCTTTGCCGCACTCTTATGTGATACCCGGCGGACGGTTTCAGGAGATTTACTACTGGGATTCCTATTTTACTGCTCTGGGTTTATGTCACGACGGGCATCATCAATGGGTACTGGATATGTTTCTTAATTTTCAGTATCTGTTACAGGACAATGGTTGTATCCCCAATGGCAATCGCGATTATTATCGGGGACGTACCCAGCCTCCAATAATGGCCTTGTTGCTGGATTTATTGTTAAGCAATAAAACACAGCTACCGGCAGTGCAGCAAGCTGACTTCCTGACAAAAGCAGTGGACAGCCTGGAACAGGAATACCGGTACTGGATGCAGGGTGCAGATGCCCTTTCTCCACAGAACCGGCAAAATCACCGCTGCGTTTTAATGTCCGATGGTGCTGTGCTGAATCGCTATTGGGATGAGCACACCGGCCCCAGACCCGAGTCCTGGCGGGAAGATTTAGAACTGGCATCGGCACTCCCCGAAACTGTCCGTAGCAGCTGCTACACCCACATTCGCGCGGCCTGTGAATCCGGATGGGACTTCAGTTCCCGATGGCTGGCAGAGCCGGATAAACTGGAAACAATTCGCACCGCAGACATAGTTCCGGTGGATTTGAACTGTTTGTTGTGGCAATTGGAAACCAGCCTTGCCCACTACAGCACGTTACTCGCCGAAGAACACAAAGCCAGCCAGTACAAACAAGCGGCACAACAACGCGCCAGAGCTATTCAGCGCTGGTTCTGGCAGGAAAGTCAGGGATTCTATATGGATTATGCCATCGTAGAAGACAGGGCATCACAGGTGTTTTCACTGGCCGGTGTACTGCCGCTGTTTGTGGGTATTGCAACAACAGATCAGGCCCGGCAGGTAGCCAACAAACTGCGCGGCGAGTTTCTGAACTCTGGTGGCCTGGTCACCACCTTAACCAGTACTCCACAGCAATGGGACAGCCCCAATGGCTGGGCTCCGCTGCAGTGGTTTTCGGTGATTGCGATGGAAAATTACGGTGAGCAAACTCTCGCCAATGAAATCATGGACGCCTGGCTTGGCAATGTCGAGCTCTGCCTGGCAACGCACGGCTGTATGCTGGAAAAATACGACGTAGTTCAACCGGGCACCGTTGCCGGAGGTGGCGAATATCAGGTGCAAACGGGGTTCGGCTGGACCAATGGTGTATCCCGTGCCTTTTATAAAAAGCGCCATCAGCGCTAATTGGCGGTTGGATTTTTGAGTGGATTGTTGTTACATATAGTCTTTTACAGTCCACAGGGCGCAAACAGGTTTGTGTCTTTAGTATTCACCAGGTCACCGGATTAATGACAAAAAAAGCCAGCACCCTCACGGATGTCGCCCGCATCGCCGGCGTTTCTGAATCTACCGTATCCAGAGCCCTTAATGACAGCCACCTGGTCAGCGAGAAAACCCGTAAGCGCATAAAGCAAATCGCGGCAGATATGGGTTTTAAAATTAACACGCTGGCCCGAAATTTACGTACTCAAAAATCCTATACCATCGCCGTTGTACTGGTTGTGAGTTCAGAAGAAGACCAGTCCGCCAGCGATCCTTTCTTACTCAGTCTGGTGGGCGTCATTGCCGATGAGCTTAGCAAGCGCAATTATGATTTGTTGCTCTCTTCCCATCCAGGGAAATCACTGGAAAAGGTGCCGGAGCTGGTCAGTCAGAAAAAAGCCGACGGCGTGATCTTATTTGGCCAGGGCGACGACATTGCCCACTTCACCGAGGTGGTCAAGCCTGAGTTACCGGCGATCGTCTGGGGGCAAGTGGCCCCCGATTCGGGTTACGTCACCGTGGGTACAGACAATTACCAGGGTGGCTTGCTGGCGACCCAACATTTGCTGCAAACCGGGCGCAAAAATATCTGCTTTGCCGGACATTTGTCCTATGAAACCGCGCAGCGCTACCAGGGTTACCAGCAAGCGATCCGCGACGCCGGCAAACAATACAGTCACCACCTGGATGTGCACTTTAGTTTCTCAGATGCTTACGCCATCACTCAATCGCTGTTACAGGACGAGCAATTTCATTACGATGCCATCGTTGCAGCCAGTGACACCATTGCCCTGGGCATGATGAAAGCCCTGAGCGAAGCGGGCAAGCACATTCCGCAAGATGTGGCTTTTGTAGGCTATGACGATATCTCAGTATCGACCTATACAACCCCGTCCCTGTCTACCATTCGCCAGGACACCCGCAAAGGCGGCGAAAAATTAGTAGAGCTGTTATTTGAACGCCTTGAGGGTAAGTCGGCGGAATCTTTCCTGCTGGATACGCAATTGATAAAACGCAGTAGTAGCTGAACCGGGCAATTTTCAACGTTAACATCAAAATAACAATTGCAATCGATTGCAATTCAGAAATTCTCATGTAATGATTAAGCGGGATTTCTGGAGAAGCAACTATGGTAAAAGCCACCACCACTGAATCTAAACATCTGGTGTTTTTGAGTCTGATTTGTACCTACGTGGTGTTTGCCATTTTGCTCAACAGTGTGGGCACGGTTATCCTGCAGTCCATTGAATCCTTTAATGTCTCTAAAACTCAGGCCAGTACCCTTGAGGGCTTTAAAGATTTACCCATCGCAATCGTCTCCTTTTTACTGGCCTCCTGGTTGCCGCGTTTCGGATTTAAACGAGCTTTGCTTACCGGCCTGACTATCGTCACTCTCAGTTCAGTGCTCATGCCATTAGTGGGTAACTTTCTGATGACTAAGTTGTTGTTTTTGTCCGTCGGGGTCAGCTTCGCATTGGTGAAGGTTTCGGTTTATTCCAGTATCGGCCTGATCGCTGATGACGCCCGCCAACACGCCGCAAAAATGAACCTGCTGGAAGGCTGCTTTATGGTGGGTGTATTGTCCGGTTACTGGATATTCAGCTTTTTTATTAATCCTGACAACCCCGCGTCGCCGGAGTGGCTCAATGTCTACTGGCTGGTGGCAATACTCTGTGCCATTGCACTTTTTGTGGTTCTTATCTCGGACTTTCCGGCACCGGAGGTCACCACCACAGAATCCAGTTTTGACAGTTTTAAAGCCATGCTGTCGCTGGTGTGGTTACCCTTCGTCGTCATGTTTGTTTGCTGCGCCTTCTTCTATGTATTGATCGAACAGGGACTCGGCACCTGGTTGCCCACCTTCAACAAAGACGTGTTGGGACTGAGTAACAATATCAGTGTTCAGATCACCAGCATTTTTGCTGCCTCACTCGCTCTGGGACGCCTTTCAGCGGGCGTTATTCTGAATAAAGTTGACTGGTTTGTGTTTCTACTGATCTGCGTTATTGCCATGGCAGCACTATTATTACTGACCATTCCACTGACACTGCAGGAACGCCCTGACGCCGCGATAACCAGCTGGCAGGCAGTGCCTTTCGCCGCCTGGTTGCTGCCTCTCATCGGCCTGTTTATGGCCCCAATTTACCCGGCGATTAACTCAGTGGTACTCAGCGCTCTGCCCAAAGCACAACACGCCAGTATGACCGGCTTAATTGTGATCTTCTCTGCTCTGGGCGGTACCTTTGGCAGCCTGGTCACCGGTACTGTTTTCGATTTGTTCGACGGCCAAACCGCCTTTTACACTATGCTGGTGCCTATGGCGATTTTATTGCTCAGCCTGGTGTTTTATCGTCGCGCCCTGTCTAAAACTATGAATTGATCGCCATTGGCTGTTTTTCCAGGCTTCTTTTCAGCAAATAAGCAGCCAGTACAACATCAAATGAAATGCACGCCCAGGCGTACCAGGCAGGCGCAATGTGTGCTCCCGGGCCAAATAAATGCAGTGCAGCATCCCAGGCAGGATGCAGTAACCAGCCAATGGCCAGCCAAACGAGTCCGCGCTGCAAAGCCAACCAGTAGAAAGCGCTATATAAAAGAACCCCAACAAACTCGGTTGCCAGCCACTTAGTATCCCCCCAGATAATTGCAAAACCGATATAAATAAGCGCAGCAATCACCAGGCTACTTCCCATAATATGAACTAACCTTTTACCACGCAGCTTTCGCGTAATAAAAATAAGTGGGCTTACCAGCAACAATCCCAGAAACAACCAAAGCAAAATCATCTTACTTTTCCTAAATTAAACTCAATAATACACCGGTCTATTGTCGTAGGATTCTGTGACAACCTGGTTACCAGTAAAACCGGGGGGATTGGAAATACACTGTCAGTCAGGCCTTTGCAAATGCTTGCTGTTTAGTGCTACCTGAGCGGGTTTTATTCAGTCCCGTTGGGATTAAAATGAAAGTTGAGCTTATTGCCATCCAGATCCCGAATATAAGCACAATAGAAACCACCGGAACGAATACCAGGTGCGCCTTCATCGGAGGCGCCAATTTCCAGGGCTTTGTAATACAGCGATTCAACCTGTGCTTGTGATGCTGCCTGAAACGCGATCATGGTGCCATTACCGGCTGTGGCCTGTTGACCATTTTCGGGGTTCAGCAAGGTAAATATGACAGGCGCGTCGTCTTTTGCCCATGCAATGCAGTTTGCCTGGTCGTATACTCTTTTGGCACCTAAAATGGCAAATAGCTGATCGTAAAAGATGCCGCCGTTTAGGACATCATTTGTCCCTAACGTGATGTATCCAATCATAGTGTTGCTCCTGGTTTTCCTGACCTATTAATGGCTAGTAAAGATAATGCCTGAGGGCGGCCAGGCTTCCAACCAATCTTATACCATTCCAGGCACTGCGATAGCCAATATCCACACAAGCCAGCAACAACTGTTAATTAGTTTAATTTTGACTTACCGGGTTTCGTCTATACACCTGGCGTAATCATGTTTGGCCATAGGATCTGCAGAAAATCTGTTATTTTTTTTGATTCTGTCGCATATATCTTCATCATAAGCAGCCTGGATAAATTGCCAAAAATCAAAGTCAGTCGGAGACCGTTCAATAGCACAGTTCTTCGACCCAATAGCCGACTGTAACCACATATACCTGACAACTTCACTGTTCGCCCTGTTGTAAGCACTAAAGCTATTTTCTGAATCAAGAATACGAGACTTGATTTCAATCTGATGTTCTTCGGTTTTCAGACACATCATATGCTCCACCATATTCGCAAAACTCTGTGCTCGCTTTATGCCTTTAGTTTCTATAAAACGCGACAGAAAAAATGCGTAATAACTCAAATGGGTCTGTTCTGTGATATCAGACGTGAAACTCGCTATTTCACGATCGACATCGTCTCTGATGCCATTTCCGTTTACGTCATTGATGTCTCTTTGATAGCTATCGGGTTGGGCCAGCGTAAATAGTGGAAGGGTTAGTAAGAGGATGAGGTACCGTAATCGGCTCATTGCATGATTCTCCTTTTGTCAACGTTCTGTCCTTGGTAAAGCCCCTATCAATGCAGGTGCTTTTTTTAACCATTATAATCATCACATACGCTGAAAACAAGAAACGGACCATCTCCGTCTAACCGGGAAAAAAGAAGTGATGCAGCTCTACTCTGTCACTTGTGGGGAACCTGATTGCTCACCGATTACTGCACCTTATTTAGGGCCTGCGCCTGTTGCTGCTCGATAAATTGGAGGAAGTTTTCCCGATCAACAAACGGATTCTTCAAATCATTGGTGTTAATCGCCGTACGGGATTTAAATAAATGATTTTTATGGGGATGATTTGCAAGGTTGACGGTTACCACAGGACTTTCAGCGCTGAGTGTTTTTATGCGTGACATGCTGGCTATAAACAGTTTGGTCAGTTGTTTATTTTGAAGATTTGCGCTGTGCCCACCGGTGACAAATGCGCGGTACAATTGCCCTCGATGCCTTGCCATAAAATCAATCGACATATCCCCCTGTGTATGACCGGGGGTAAGGTAAAACTTAAACCTTGTATTGCCAATAAGCAGGCTCATTTCATCCTTTACAAATGATAACACTTCAGGCGGCCTGAACTTCTTCTCACCGCGGCTTTGTTCAGCTTGTTGCAGAGCCAGTGCATAACCCTGCTCGGAAATAATGACCTCAGCAGCGTATAACTCCTGTAAATAGCTGGCACCAGCCACATGATCTGAGTGACCATGGGTCACCAGAATGTGGCTCACCCGTGCCCCCTGTAAACCTAACTTTTTAAGATTGACAGGTAGCCATTGGCTATAGGGAAACTCCAGCGTATCAATGATGATCAGTCCGGTAGAGGTTGTCACCGCGTAGGAAGAAACCCATTTATCACCAATGTAATAGACATTATCGAACATCTGGAAAGGTTCGATGTAGCCATTGTCCTCGTGCATATCCGGAATTTTTGCTGCGCCATAGCCGACCATAGTGAGCCACAAAAGGACGATTATCCTTAACCTGAATATCACGGTAGCCATAGCTTTTACTTATTCAGCCTCAATGGCTCACCGAATTTGAAAATACATTCATCACAACCACACCGCTGATGATCAATATAATCCCCACAATGGCCGCTAAATCCAGTTTCTGACCAAACAAAATCAATCCGGCGATGGAGATTAATACAATGCCAAGCCCCGACCAGATGGCGTAGGCGATGCCAATAGGGATAGTCTTTAATACCAGTGATAAGCAATAAAATGCGATACCAAACCCGATCACCACCACAGCAGAGGGGATAGATTTAGAAAACCCTTCAGAGGCCTTCAGGGCGCTGGTAGCGATTACCTCTGCGACAATTGCAATTGCTAAATACAAATAGGCCATTAACTTCTCCGGAAAATCTATAAGAACTTATTCACACAAACAAAAACGGGCCATCCGGCCCGTTTTGAATCGCTTATAAAGGTTGCCTTAATGGCCGCCAATCCCCAGCTTTTTCTCCAGGTAATGAATGTTGGTACCACCGGCACCAAAGCTTTCATCTGCCATGATTTTTTTCTGAAGTGGAATGTTGGTTTTGATTCCTTCCACTACCAGTTCGTCCAGTGCATGACGCATTCTGGCGATGGCCACATCACGACTTTCGCCGTAGGTGATCAGTTTACCGATCATGGAGTCATAGTTAGGCGGTACTGAATAGCCCGCGTAAATGTGGGAATCCCAACGCACCCCTAAACCACCTGGCGAATGGAACATATCTATTGCGCCTGGAGAAGGAATAAAGGTATTCGGATCTTCAGCGTTGATACGACACTCAATGGCGTGACCTTTGATGTTGATTTGCGACTGGTCAATAGACAGCGGTAAACCACCGGCAATACGCAGTTGCTGTTTGATCAAATCAACGCCGGTGATCATTTCTGAAACCGGGTGCTCCACCTGAATACGGGTATTCATTTCGATGAAGTAGAATTCGCCGTTTTCGTACAGAAACTCAAAAGTACCGGCACCGCGATAGCCGATTTCCACACAGGCACGGCAACAACGCTCACCGATTTTGGCGCGCATTTCAGGGGTAATTCCTGGCGCAGGTGCTTCTTCCACGACTTTCTGGTGACGACGCTGCATAGAACAGTCCCGCTCACCTAAGTGGATTGCATTACCCTGACCATCGGCCAGTACCTGAATCTCAACGTGACGTGGGTTTTCCAGGAATTTCTCCATGTAAACCACATCGTTGTTAAAGGCCGCTTTGGCTTCCGCCTTGGTAGTTGCAATGGCGTTGATCAGCTCACCTTCAGAGCGCACCACCCGCATACCACGACCACCACCACCACCGGCAGCTTTAACAATTATGGGGTAACCGATGCGTCGGGCGTGAGCTTTGTTCGCATCCTGGTCGTCCGTTAATGGCCCATCAGAACCCGGAACACAGGGAACACCGGCCTTTTTCATGGCATTGATGGCTGACACTTTGTCACCCATCAGACGAATAGTGTCGCCTTTGGGACCAATGAAAATAAAGCCGCTTTGCTCAACCTGATCAGCAAAATCAGCGTTTTCCGCCAAAAAACCGTATCCCGGGTGAATAGCAATTGAGTTAGTGACTTCTGCGGCGGCGATAATGGCAGGAATGTTCAGGTAGCTTTCCTGAGCTGCTGCCTTTCCGATACAGATAGACTCATCGGCCAGCAATACATGCTTTAAATTTCGGTCAACCGTCGAGTGTACTGCCACTGTTTTAATGCCCAGCTCTTTACAAGCCCGCAATACTCTCAGTGCAATCTCACCCCGGTTGGCGATAAGAACTTTATCCAACATGAGCTTGCCTCTTATTCGATGATAAACAGAGGCTGATCGAATTCTACAGGCTCTTCATTTTCCACCAGGATTTGCTTAACCACACCCGACTTATCGGCTTCGATCTGGTTCATCATCTTCATGGCTTCAACGATACACAAGGTATCACCCACAGATACGCTTTGCCCTACTTCAACAAACGCTGGCGTACCAGGTGAAGAAGAACGGTAGAAGGTACCCACCATTGGGGAGCGAACCGTATGGCCTGTTGGGGCTGCGGGTGCAGCTGGCTCACTGGCGGCAGGCGCAGCCGGTGCAGCAACTGGGGCATGGGCCATCGGTTGAGCCATAGGAGCCGCCATATAAGCGCCACCACTGTGACCGCGATTGATGCGTACAGATTCTTCACCTTCAGTAATTTCCAATTCAGCAATACCGGACTCTTCCACCAGCTCAATCAGTTTTTTAACTTTACGTATATCCATTGTTGACTCTCTATGTAATCAATTTAATTGTTTGTTATGAATGTTGCGCATTGCCATGGCGCAATGCCGCTTGTAGGGCGAAGTGGTATCCCTGTTCACCCAAACCGCAGATCACGCCTTGTGCGACATCAGCCAGATAAGAATGATGACGAAAAGGCTCGCGGGCATGGACGTTAGACAGGTGTACTTCGATAAAAGGTACAGACACACTTAACAGCGCATCGCGCAGCGCGACGCTGGTATGGGTAAAAGCACCAGGGTTGATAATGATAAAATCGGTTTTGCCGAAACCGGCGTGAATTTTGTCAATCAACTCATGCTCAGCATTGGATTGCAGGTGCGCTAAAATGGCACCGTTGTCGCTGGCAACCTGTTGTAAACCCTGCACAATATCAGACAAGGTGCGATGGCCGTAAACTTCCGGCTCGCGCTTACCTAACATGTTTAAATTGGGACCGTTAAGCAATAGTATGTTCAAAGTAATTTTTTCTTAGTTTGCTGCGAATACTGAATTTATAGACTAAAAATCATCAAACGTCGTCGAAAACACTTAATATTTAACAGTATGAAACAATTATGTCAGACACAACATAAAAACAGGTTAAATAATGAGCGATCAGTTTCGCAATATCCTATAATTCGCTCCATTATAGGTAAAATTGCAGAAAAGGCAGCATTTTACTGGTCTAATCTGCGAAGATTAGCGCATTTTCTTAGCAAGTCATTTCTTTTTGAAGACAATTTAATGACATTTCAAAAGCAACAGAATCGGTTTAAAGTACACTTATAAAAATCCAGACAACGGAAAACAACACTATGCCAGTCCATTACATTAAACACCCCCTTATCGAGCATAAAATTGGTTTAATGCGAACCAAAGACATCAGCACCAAAAACTTTCGGGAACTGGCCGGAGAAATAGGCGGTTTGCTGACTTATGAAGCCACCCGTAATCTGCCCACAGAAAACGCCGAAATTACCGGCTGGAACGGCGAACCAATCCAGGTACAACAAATTCACGGCAAGAAAATCACCCTGGTGCCGATTTTGCGGGCCGGTTTAGGCATGCTGGATGGGGTAATGAACCTGGTGCCCACGGCGAAAATCAGTGTGGTGGGTTTTTACCGTGACGAGGAAACCCTGCAACCGGTTCCCTACTTCGACAAAGTTATTGAAGATGTTGAGCAACGCACCGCACTTATTTTAGATCCCATGTTGGCCACCGGCGGTACTATGAATGCCACCATCGACCTGCTCAAAAACAAAGGCTGTACTTCTATCGCCTGTCTGGTGTTACTGGCAGCACCTGAGGGTATCTATAATGTTCGACAGATCCACGACGATGTTGACATTTATACCGCCGCCATAGACGAGCGTTTAAATGATAACGGCTATATTTTGCCAGGCCTTGGCGATGCCGGTGATAAGATATTTGGCACCAAGTAAACACAATCGGATAAGCGGATGAATAACGACAAGTTGCAACTGGAAATCGAAGGACAAAACGTCGCCGTATTGTCCTGCAGAGCTTATGAAGAGTTACTTAAACTCGAACTGCCCAACGATGCGATCAGCAGCGTATTTCATGTAAAGGACAGTCCACGCTACCAGATCAATATGGGAAACTCAGTGGCAGGCTATTATAAAATATTGTCTGCCCGTCCATTGGCAAACCAGAGCAGCACACTGTTGTCGCTGCACAAACAATAAATGACGACAGATTTATTCCTGCTGCCGGTTGCGGCCTCGGTTTGTCTGATTATGGCACTGCTGGAGGCCTGGTTGTTGACTGCCGCCCGCTACCTGAAATGGCGCTGGGTAAAAAAGGTATTTCCTAATTACCGGGATCTGGTGCGTTCTCACATCGATTATCTGATCATGTCTGCCATAATCTTTGTGGTTTTTCTGGTGCTGCTGCAGTTACAAATCAATCCTCCATCACTCATTTTATGGCTGACCCTGATTGGTGCCATCTACAACCCGTTTGGCTTTATTCTGCAGGCCATAAAACCAGATATTGTCGGTGAAGACACCTTATCTAAAGTCGGCGTAGTGATTGGTTTTCTGCCATTGAGTATCGGCTTGGGATGGTGTGTAGTAACCATACTGGTCGCCAGCGTTTACCGACTGACTTAAATTAATAGTGTCTCGGAAATAGCAAAGCGGGCAGAACAGCTTTATTTAAACAGGGTGGCGTGTCATACAGAGATTTGTGAATTGACCACTGGCGAGTCGCCCCGCCAGTATCTCCTGCAAGTCAAATAGTTATGAGCTACAGCGCATTGCGCACATGCGCTTCAAATTTATCGGCCTTCATAAAACCAGTAACTCTGGCGCTGTCCAGCTCATTGCCCTGCTCATCAAAAAATAAGATGGTGGGTAGCCCTAAAATGGCAAAGTTTTCCTGAAATTCCAGAGATTGCGGTGTGTTGTCGGTCAAATCAATTTGCATCCACACGGTATTCGACAGGGCATCCTGTACTCCGGCATCGGTAAAGGTGTACTTCTCAAACTCTTTACAGGCCACACACCAGTCGGCGTATAAGTCGATCATCACAGATTTACCTTGCTGATTGGCTTGCGTCAGCCTGGCTTCGAAGTCGGCCAGGTCTTTCACAATCAGAAACTCGGGATGGGCTTTGGCTGCAGTCGCCGTCCCGTCGGAATGATTAACTAAGCCCGTTGCCAGCTGGATTTGTTGCCATCCCCACAGCGCAGATGCAAACAAACCCAGGAAAATCACCACAGTTCGCACACCTTTCCAGAAGCTTGCTGTACTGTTTTGATTCATCACATAAAAGTAGCCAAACATGGCTAATCCCACCGCAGCCCAGGCCAGGTTGGTCCAGAGATTTTCTATCATGCGCTCCAGGAATAATAACGCGACGGCCAGCATCATAAAGCCAAAAGCGACTTTCACAATGTTCATCCAGTTGCCGGCTTTAGGCAGCAACTTACCACCGGTTACAGCGAAGATAATCAACGGGATGCCCATGCCAATGCTCAGAGCGTATAGTGCCGTAAAACCCAGTAACAAATCGCCACTTTGGGCAATAAACAGCAATATGCCGGTCAGCGGTGCAGTAGTACAGGGGGAAGCCACCAGCCCGGAAATTGCGCCCATAATAAACACGCCCACAAAGCTGCCGCCTTTTTGCTGAGCGCTCATGCTATTCAGTTTTACCTGCCAGCTTGAAGGCAGTTGCAGTTCATATGCACCAAACATCACCAGTGCCAATGCGGTAAAGATGACGGTGAAAGTTATTAAAATCCAGTCTGCCTGCAGTGCCGCCTGAAACTGCACACCGGCACTGGCTACCGCCAGCCCGATCAGGGAATAAGTAATGGCCATACCCTGAACATAAAAGAATGATAATGTCAGCACCCTGGAAGTTTTAACCTGTTTTCCCTGCCCCACCACAATACTGGAAATAATGGGATACATAGGAAACACACAAGGGGTAAAGGCCAGCGCCGCACCCAGCAGCACAAAAAGCAGTAATGTCATTGCCAGTGGTTGCTCGCCGGATAACATGGCTTGTAGTTCAAATTGCTCAGATACGGAACCAGTTTCAGACTCCATAGCTTCAGAAGTTTGAGCCGCTTTATCCAGTTCGGCATCACCAGCAACCGCACTCAGATAGACCACTTTAGTGGTGGGTGGATAACACAAACCGGCTTCTGCACAGCCCTGATAACGGACCTTGAACACCCCGTCCTGTTTGGCATATTGAATATCGTGTCGAATTTCTAACTGTTCAAAATACACATCGGATATGCCAAAGTACTCATCTTCGATTTGCTGATGTTCAGTAACAAACACGGCATCAGCTACGGTGACGTCCCTGGCAACGTATTTATATTGCTTTTTATACAGGTAGTAGCCCTCGGCAATCTGCCAGCTTAATATCAGCTGCTCATCTTGTTGATCAAACTCAAAGATAAAGGCTTCATCGACGGGCAAAAACTCGGGCTCTTCAGAGAATAAATCGTCTACCTGAGTATCAAATTGCAGGGCCTGGGAGGGTTGCAACCAGGACAGCTGCAACACCATTAAAATGACTGAAAAAATTAAAACAAACTGCTTGTTATTGCTCATTTAACCGTACTTTTTATCCACTTTTCATATTCATCACCTGCAGCATCGGCATTTAACACAATCCACTCAGGAACATCATAGGGATGCGTTTTAAAGACCAGTTTCTGCAAGGCAGCCACAGCCTCTTTATGAGTTTTAAGTACCAGTTGGCACTCAGAATTTTGCTGTACCTTACCCTGCCAACGATATACCGACAAAATCCCGGGCACAATGTTCACGCAGGCCGCCAGGTTCGCCTCAATGGCTTTGCAGGCAATGTCGCGTGCATGGGATTTATCAGGACAAGTACACAAAACAACACATAAATCTGACATAATAGCTCCTAAAGACCTGTACTCCTGAGATCATATTTCATGCTCAAGAAAAAACAGGGATACAAACTTGGTTACATAACATAGCATTGAGTTTTTATTCAGAGCCTCAATGTCTATAGGGATAAAGCGTAGGCCAAAAGAGACGAACGTGTTTGCAAAACTTTTCATATTATTCGCGATTTTACCCATTATTGAAATAGCCTTGCTGATCAATGTTGGAGAAATAATTGGTGGCTGGAATACCGTCGCCATAGTTATTATCACAGCCTTTTTGGGTGCCCACCTGGTGCGTCAGGAAGGAATACAAACCCTGACGAACGCTCAACTCAAAATGCGCAGTGGTGAAATGCCCGGCCAGGAAATGGCGGAAGGTTTGCTATTGTTAGTTGCGGGTGTGTTGCTGGTAACGCCAGGATTTATTACTGATGCCATCGGGTTTCTGTTTGCCACACCGTTCACCCGCCCGCTCATTGCAAGGTATCTGATGGCGAATCTGGGTCATCGGGTGGTCATGCACAGCGCCGGGGGTTTTCAGCAGGCGCAGTTTCAGCAACATCAACAAACTCAGTCCCGCTATCAGTCATCCAAACCGCAAGATCCAACGGTGATCGAAGGCGAATATCAGCGCAAAGACGATTAGAAACTCATGTGCCTTGTACTAAAGTACCAATGAAAAATCATTGAAACTGGTCTTTAATTAGCACTATGAAAAGACCAAATATTTTACCCTGACATGCGTCGCTATTTCGCACTGTTCTTTGTGCTGATGGTCAATAGTGCCATCGCCGAAGAACTATTCCTTACCTATCCTCATCAATCATTTTCTGACGGATACCCGCTGGCGTTGCTAAAAATGGCCCTCAAAAAGGGACAACCGGATAACCAATATCACCTCACTGAATCCGGCATAAAGATTCAACAGGGGCGCGCACTGGTGCTGTTATCGCAAGATATTGAATTGGATGTGGCCTGGAGCATGACTTCCATTGAACGAGAAAAAAAGCTTCGGGCCATCAAAATCCCCATTTATAAAGGCTTGTTTGGCTATCGCATATTTTTAATTTCTGCTCAAAACCAACATCGTTTCAGCAAAGACATGTCACTGTCAGGGTTACAACAAGAACGCCTGGCTGTGCAGGGTCACGACTGGCCAGATATCAAAGTGCTGCAACACAATGGATTCAGGGTAGAAGGCGTTGAGATCTACGACGCCATGTTTGAACTGGTGGAAAAAGGTCGGGCCGACTACTTCCCGCGCTCAATACTGGAAGTGTGGGGAGAGGCCCAACAGCACCAGCAACACGGCCTGGTAGTGGAACAACAGCTGGCATTTGCCTACCCTGCCTACATCTTCTTTTTCGTACACAAAAACAACCGGGCACTGGCCGAGACAATCGAAAAAGGCATTCTGGCCAGTATTGACGATGGTTCTTTTGATATTTTATTCGATACAATTGAAAACGGCGCCATCGAAAGAGCCAACCTCAATAACCGCAAGATTATCCCACTACACAATCGCACCGTGAACAGCAAAGGGGTTTACCCCTGGCCGTCATTGTCACAGCAGTGAATTTTAATAATCTCTAGCTTTCATCTACGATTCCCAACACATCTTTGACGAAATGTATGATATATGGGCTGAGCCTTTCGTAATCATTTAGCGGTTTCAGTAAGTTGTGAATATCCTGACTTTCGGCAATTTTTGTCGGTTTAAGTCCTGACTTATGAAGCGATTTAACTTTTTCTACAAATAGTCCGTAGATTGCCATCAACTCTCCCATATCCGCTTTGTTGCCAAACTCCTCTGCCGTCCAGTTTCCTGGGTAATAAATGGTTTCTTCGTCTCCCTGAGCCAGGATCAAATCTAACGCTGCGATATGCTCATCGGGACCGTTGGGGCCAGAATAGACAATCCAGTCAAAACTTAACGCGTCACCTGCGAAAATGACATTGCTATTTTCAAGTTTGACCATGACATGATCAGTAGTGTGAGCTTTGGTTGGAATAACCCAAAGTTGCTCTGTGCCTACATCCAACCGATAGGGTTTATCCACTAATATCCTGTTTTCAAACACATTCGGGATAAGGTTTTTATGAGCGATGAATGTTGCGCCACGCTCTACAAAATATCTGCTGCCATAATATTGGTAGTAGTCGCCATCAATACTAATGACATGTCGGATGGGTTTATCAGTTACCTTTTTAATAAGCTTTTCAACGTGGGGAGAGAACTCTTTCATCATGGTAGTGATGAGTACAACACTGTGTTCTCCGACTACGGCAGCAAAATTGATTGATGCATCGCCATAGTCCTGAGTCATCACATACAAGCTTTCATTCACTTTTTTAGTCTTGAAGAGACTTAAATCCAGGTCAGAAGCAGAGACAGAAGATACAATGATATATAGAAATACCAGGACGGTTGTGGCGATTTTAAATTTGAGCTTCATTGTTAGTTAGTCCATTTTTTTGTTCTAAAAGCGGAACAAAAATGTACTAGAAGAATGTCGAGCTTAGTATGAAGCCTATCCCGTTTATTCGGTGATTGAACCAGAACAATATAAATACCGGTAGAACATTGCATTTTTTGCAATATTTCAGCCCCGATTTAACACGCCCGTTTGAGATAAGCAAAAATTTCAGATGAAATACAAGACGCGCTGACTAAATCAGTCGCGCCCAAAATCCATCCCGCAGTCCGCGCTATTGCGATGATACTCCATGTAGGTTGCGGTTTTGTTGGCCACCTTTGCACTGGTAATGTCCTTAAGTAAATCCAGCGCGGCATCTATACCAGCCGAAATACCGCCTGCAGACAGCAGTTTGCCAGCGCGCACGTAGCGCAAATGTGACTGAGGAAATGCATCGGGGGCCAGCGCCACTAGCTGTGGATATACTTCCTGATGTGTACAGAACTGTTTTCCTGACAACAACCCCATACTGGCTAACAACCGCGTACCGGAACACACGGTTAACACCTGTTCCGCCTGCTGATACCGCTGCTTTACCCAGCGCTGATATTCGGGTAGCTGAAATATCGCTTTGGTGCCGTCGCCACCTGGTATCACAAGATAATGAATATCATCCGGACAACTGGCAAAACTGCAGTCTACACCCACTCTCAAACCATTCACTGCGCGCACATCTTTGCCGTCAATACTGACAGTGAGCACATTGAACAGCCCATAGTCATGTAATTCATTGGCTACTGAAAACACCTCAAAAGGGCCGGCAAAGTCCAGCACTTCCACCTGATCAAACATTAATATCGCAAGATTTTTCTTCATGGTTATTGATTCCTGAATATTGGCACTGCCCCTGATTATTCCGCTTTGACAGGGTGTTTTTCGGACTTTGATACGACGAATCGCGACAAATAAACAAAAATTTCACTTTTTTTAAAAAAAAGTCCTTGAGATCGATTCTGAGACCCCCATCTAGGCAGGCAGACATAAACAACATGCCACTTTGCCAATCGGCACAGTGGTTAAAATAACCGCCCATTTGGGTACTTATTTGACTTAAACAAGACTTATCAGGAGATCTTGAGATGGCAATTCGTCCTTTACACGATCGCGTTATCGTTAAGCGTCACGAGCAGGAAACTAAATCTGCTGGCGGCATCGTTTTAACTGGCTCTGCTGCAGAAAAATCCACTCGTGGTGAAGTTATCGCTGTTGGTAACGGTCGCCTTCTTGACAATGGTGAAGTTCGCGCACTTGACGTAAAAGTTGGCGACATCGTTGTTTTCAATGATGGATACGGCGTTAAAACTGAAAAACTGGATGGCGAAGAAGTGCTTATCATGAGCGAAAGCGACATCCTTGCAATCGTCGAATAATACAACCCCATCAACTAAGCATAATTAGAGGAAATTAAAATGGCAGCTAAAGAAGTTCGCTTCTCAGATGACGCTCGCGCAAAAATGTTGGCGGGTGTTAACGTTCTGGCAAACGCAGTAAGAGTTACTTTGGGTCCTAAGGGCCGCAACGTTGTTTTAGACAAGTCTTTCGGCGCACCTACCATCACTAAAGACGGTGTATCTGTAGCCAAAGAAATCGAACTGGAAGACAAGTTCGAGAACATGGGCGCACAGATGGTTAAAGAAGTTGCGTCTAAAGCTAACGACGAAGCGGGTGACGGTACTACTACTGCCACTGTTCTGGCGCAATCTATCGTTACTGAAGGTCTTAAGTCTGTTGCCGCGGGTATGAACCCAATGGATCTTAAGCGCGGTATCGACAAAGCTGTTGCTGCAGCGGTTGAAGAATTAAAATCACTGTCTACAGATTGTAAAGACAGCAAGTCAATTGCTCAGGTAGGTACTATCTCTGCAAACTCTGACGAAGAAGTAGGTAACATCATTGCTGAAGCAATGGACCGTGTAGGTCAGGAAGGCGTTATCACTGTTGAAGAAGGTCAGGCGTTGCAAAACGAGCTGGACGTTGTTGAAGGTATGCAATTCGACCGCGGTTACCTGTCTCCTTACTTCATCAACAACCAGGACAACGGTACTGTTGAACTGGAAAACCCTTTCATTCTGTTGGTTGACAAAAAAGTATCCAGCATCCGTGAATTGCTGCCAGTATTAGAAGCTGTTGCTAAAGCCTCTAAACCGCTGTTGGTTATCGCTGAAGACTTAGAAGGCGAAGCACTGGCCACTATGGTAGTTAACAACATGCGCGGTATCGTTAAAGTTGCTGCGGTTAAAGCACCTGGTTTCGGTGACCGTCGTAAAGCTATGTTACAAGACATCGCAACGTTGACTGGCGGTACTGTAATCTCTGAAGAAATCGGTCTTGAGCTGGAAAAAGCCACGCTGGAAGACTTAGGTACTGCTAAGCGTATCGTTATCAACAAAGACAACACAACTGTTGTTGACGGTGCTGGCGACGAAGAAGCCATCAAAGGTCGTTGCGCGCAAATCCGTGGCCAAATTGAAGAATCTACTTCTGACTACGACAAAGAAAAACTGCAGGAGCGTCTGGCCAAGTTGTCTGGCGGTGTAGCAGTAATCAAAGTTGGCGCAGCCACTGAAGTTGAAATGAAAGAGAAGAAAGCTCGCGTAGAAGATGCACTGCACGCTACTCGCGCTGCCGTTGAAGAAGGTGTAGTACCTGGTGGTGGTGTTGCTCTGGTTCGTGTTGCTGCTAAATTAGCAGGCCTGACTGGTGACAACGAAGATCAGACTCACGGTGTAAACCTGGCACTGCGCGCGATGGAATCTCCTCTGCGTCAAATCGCTTCTAACGCCGGTGCAGAAGCTTCTGTAGTTACTAACGAAGTTAAAAACCACGAAGGTAACTACGGTTACAACGCGGGTAACGACACTTACGGTGACATGATCGAAATGGGTATCCTTGACCCAACTAAGGTTACGCGTTCAGCTCTGCAATTCGCAGCGTCTATCGCCAGCCTGATGATCACTACCGAGTGTATGATCACTGATGCACCTAAAGATGAAGCGCCTGCGCCAGATATGAGCGGCATGGGCGGCATGGGTGGCATGGGCGGCATGATGTAAGAATCGCCCCGCTTTCTAGGTCCTTATAAACCAAGGGCTTACGAGCATTTGAAACTAACTGTGGTACGTTTTGTGTCACGGTTAGTTTCACACCATTTCCCTAATCTCCTTTTACGATATCCATCAACTTCCCAATATATCCCCCTAATTCACTATCTATAAAATCAGCTCTTTAAGGGCTTCTACGATCTCGTAATGTGTCGGGTATGCCTATACTCAAAGTCTTATCGCAGATCTTCTCAGGACCTCCTATGAGGAAAGGGAGAGGGGGCAAGGTAATAACCCTTAGAGACAATTGCGCCGTTCCATGATTAAAGAAAAAACGTGGGTTATTTATGGCTATTTTTTCTTGTCGACACATGTTGCAGTAACTGGTACTTAAGCGAGCTTCGAAAATAGTCTTAATGTAGTGGGATACTTTCTCAAATTTGAAAAAGGTTTAATAAAATACAACACATAATATTTTATGCTACGTTGTCACTTTCTCTTTTGAAACGTTTGTATATACCTTTCACCAGTGTATCCATTGCATCTGAACATTCAAATCCTTCACACACTCTACTGTGAACTACTTCAGTTAAGTCAGCGTGGGGTGAGAACACATTATTCTCTACACCAGATACTATTTTAGATACTTCTCGAATTCTACTTTCTTTAAAGTTTACAAAGCTCTTCTTAACGACAAATGCATGGTCTCCAACATCTAATATACATGTATTGTCACAGCCATCAAAATAACTGTTTAAAGGGGTCACGATAACTGAAGGAGGTGGAATGTTAACAGGGTCTGTGATCACCAACATTAAGTGATTTAATCCTTGCCTATGTGCCAAAGGCGTGGGAACCAAAAGCGTGCATCTTGCACAAGGTGAATACTGATTTCCTATCATAGTGAGTCAAAAATATTATCTATTGTCTCAATAGCTCTTATTTGTTCTGCTTTAGCCCTAGCCAATTCATCAGAATCCCCTACAGCCAAAAATATATCTTTATAATGGATTGGGAGGCTCGAACCCTTTGGATCTCTCCATTCTGGAAAGTGATCAGGGTCATGTGTCAGGTCACGAAGAGCGTACTTACTCAAATGGCCGTACTCTTCGTAAACTTCTTCTAGGGTATTAATGTCGTTTGGGCTAAGAGAGGAAAAATCAATTTCTTCATGTAAAGAAATGGTGTGTGGGCCACCTTTCACCAGAAACTTTGCCCAAGATTCAGGCATAGGTGTTGGCTTTGAATCGATATAATTCAAAGTTTTGTCGAGAATTGGACCGTGCGGTAGTGACTTCATTCTGTCATAAGTCATAGGAAATCCTGTCTTTTCCATAGACAGTCTGTCAGCAATATACATAAGCTTAATAAGCTTTAGATGTGATATGTCCCCACCTTCCCTTTCAACAAAGAATGCCGCAATCTGAGCTGACTTTTCTTCTTTGTACATAACTTCCCCTAATTAAAACGCCGGTCATTATATAGCCAAAAATGAAATTAGCAATATTACTCATCCACTGTTACCTATCTGAAAGTAGCAGATACATGCAGAAGTTTCCACCCTGATTCTCTTATCAAATACGATTGCATTGCCCTGTTACCAATGGCTATTTTTTTGAAAATTAGTCTGTCTCTATAGGTTTAAAGAAATACTTTGATATCCTCAATGATAAAGGAAAGAATTAGTATTAAATCCATCATAGTAATGTTCAGTATAAAAGGAGTTTAGATTGATGAATTTATATTTTCATGATGTTGGCCTAAAAGGAGCTACTGCAGACTTCCCCAAAACAGTTTTTGGGGAGGTTTCAATTGACGATATCGCAGAGAAATTACCGCCACACATTAAAGACGAGGTCTATACTGCGTTAACTAAGGAGTTCCCAAGCGGCTTTTGTAACGCTTGGGGCGTTCCTTCCGGTGCAAAAAGCGTCATACGTAATATTCAATATGATGACGTTATGCTTCTAATAAAGACAACCGGCGGTAATGGCGAGATGCCTGCGCTTTGCCAAGTAAAAGGATTTTGGAAAGAAGAGCTACCTGTACTTTCTAACTTTTTGTGGGGAAGCAACCATTTTCCCTATGTATTTTTCTTTAAGACTAAAGAAATTGAACTTACATGGACTAAGTTTAAGCAGGATGTTAATTACTTACCAAAATTTCGACCTAGCGGAAACGTATATAGGGTCAAGGAAGACCGACTATCAAAGTTTGATGGTGTAGACGGCTATGTTGCACAATTGATAGGGGAGGACTATACAATTGACGAGCCAGATTATTCAACTGTTCAAGAACCAGGACCTGACGTTGAATATTCAGAAGGAGAGAGAAAAATGCGTGAGAGTTTCTTTTTTGCAAGAAACCCTCAATTAGTCGCAGACGCAAAAAAAAACTATGGTTATGTATGCCAAGCCTGTGGATTTGATTTTGAGAAGAAGTATGGCGAATTAGGAAAGAACTACATTGAATGCCACCATAAAAATCCGCTTTCTGAACAAAGTGAATTAACACCTTCTACGTTAGATGACGTTTGCGTGCTGTGCTCCAATTGTCATCGAATGATTCATAGGACCAAACCTGCAATGAGTCTGGAACAGCTACGTCACCTATTAAGGGAAATGCAAGAAAACATAGACCCGTGGAGCGATGCATAGACGTGCCACTGCCAGAAACACTCTCATATAATTTGACACTGACAATAACTGTAATTTCAGAGTTGTATTAGTAGATATCAATATCTCTTGAGTTTTGACATAGAGTAACTCTCTGATGGAATTCAAAGGCTATGCAAGGGTATCTGCTCAGCAACAAGACCTCACATAACAATTCGTGAAACTAGATGACCGGCAGCTCTAAAACCGACTCACTGCAGTGTCAGCTCCACCACGTCCTTGCGGGCTGCAACACGTAAGGTCAGTAACATCTGTTGCTCATTAATATCCGTGATGTAATCAACGGTATCCGGCAATTGGGCAATAATGCCTGAACTATTGTCTTGCAGGTTATAAAACCACAGCTGATAGTCGCGATTGATGCTGTATATCTGCTCGCCACGAACCACAAAGTGTTTGTGCCGACCTGTGCCGTTTTCGATTGGGATAAGCTGATCCTCAGCGGGACCCGGTTGCCAAAAGCGGTCCAGGTTATCCAGATAAATGATTTTGCCATCGTCGGTTTTCTGTGCCCAAATCACCTTTTTATTATTCACTACACGTACACTAAGTTTATCCAGGTCTATTTCCACCAGCCGACTGATGCCCTGAATTTGGGCCATGGCCAGCACCGATTGCCCGGCAGTATCCCAGTGAAAAAGATCGGTCACCGGATAGGGAAGCTGGATCTCAGTTTCGCGACCATTAAGCTCAATGCGCTTTAATTCGTAGGACGCGCTGACTAACACACTTTGCCCGTCAGCCGCCCAGACAAAACTGGGGATAAAGGTATCTAACGGAAACTGGCTAAGCTGTGTTGTTCTTTCGCCATCGGTTAACCAGATCTGCGCCGCACCAGAGCGGTTGGAAACGTAGGCAATCCAATCCCCCTCAGGCTGAAATCTGGCCTGTTCATCTTCCAGTGTAGAGCGGGACAGCGCCGCATCAAGCATTTGTTGTCGGGTAATATTACCGGGTGTGTTGTCTGAGAACAGGCCAGGCAATAACACAATATCACTGTCGTAAAAGCCTTTAATGGCCAGCATATGTTTGCCATCCGGATGAAATACCGGTGTCCCCATAGCCTCATCCAGTGGCACAGTAATGCGCGCCACCTGCCCCTTATGAGACAGGCTAAAGAGTTGCCTGCCGGTGCTAAATAGCAATAACTCATCCAAAGCAGAAAAACGCGGATAAATCGGGCGATATTTTGCAATCTTATCCGGCAATTGGATCGCATGGCTGGACACCAATTCTCCGTCCGGATTGCGCATGTCGATATACGCCTTGCCCTCACTATCGATACGCGACAGTGCCAACATATTTAGTGCCGGTGAATAATCATAGGCAATCAGGTTGCCTGATTCAGGTGCAAACAAAGTGCTGCTTTTATCTTTCGGGATGGAATAACTGATAAGTTGCCAGCGGCCCTCATGTTTCTGCATTAAAGCAATGTCATCACTATTCAGCCAGCGGGCTGTGCGAATTTCAGTATTTTTACACTCCAGCAGTGTTTCCGGACGCTGTGGCGACCTGAGGGCCTGTTCAAAATTTATGCTTTGCAGCTTAAAACAGCTGTTTTGCGTAATGGGTGTCCTGCAATCCACCTCTTTTACAAACGCCAGGGTTTTACCATCGGCTGAAAACGCCGGACTATCAAACGCCCCAACCTCCTGGGTCAGTTGAAACTCTTCCTGAGTTTCTCTGTTCTTTGCCCAAAGGTTGTTCACGCACAGCACTTCCGGATAACGTTTAAACACAATGTATTTGCCATCCGGTGAATAAACACTAGCCAGTTCCCGGTTGTCTGTTGAAGTCAGTGCGCGAATATTATCAATAGTAAACCGGGGCTCTGACTCAGTCCAGAAACGGTTCGTTAGCAACATGCCCACAATCAGCAGTAAAGCCACCAGCGCGAATAGTGCGGGTCGTTTTTGACGTATGCTATGGGTTGAAGAAGGGGATGCAGGCTTGCCGGAAGAGGTTGAAGATTCATCATCAGTTGTAGCAGCCTGCGTGCCATTGACGACAACGTCCTCAGTCAGTGTATCACTGTGTTGGTCATGGCTGCTTTGTGGCGAAATCCCCGTTTGCCAACTAACGCTGCATTCCAGGCTGTAACCTTTTTTGGCATGGGTTTTAATGATATGCTGTTGTCTGCTGTCATCACCTAATGCCTTGCGCAGTTGGGCAATACAGCGTTGCAGCGTATTGGGAGACACCACGGTATCTTTCCAGATGTTGTCCAGCAGGTCGTCCTGACTTACCACTTTGCCCTGATGTTCCGCCAGATAGGTCAGCACCGCCAATACTTTCGGCGGCAGTGTCAGTGTTTCGTTATTGTGGGTGATCTGATTCCGGGAAAGATCAATAAAAAACCCACCCAACCAATATTGTTCTGCCATAACCCCTCTGACGCCAGGCTCGTCCCAAAGATACCAACGTTACCACTATCACCGGCAGAGAAGAATATGATTTCCGCTTATCAGCAAAAAATCAGCGACAAGTCAGCGTTTTATCATGTTTTACGGGGTAATTACGACAGACTGGTGATGAGTTCAATAACCACGACTCAGCGCCTGGCTGAGGAGTCCGAATTTTAAAGGACAGACATGAAAACAAAAATCCTCCACTTATTCACAATCACCACTATCAGTATGATCTGCAACTTCGCACTTGCCGGCTCAGGGATAGATTCGTCAGGGGCCCCCAGAGCCACCGCAGAAGAAGCCTTAATCAAACACTGGCGAGAGCCAGAACTCAATCAGAGATTCATGGATATTCCGGAACTCGAAAAGGCCTACATCAGTGCCAGTCCGGAAAACCTTAATGATGGCATAGCCGTCGGCAACCTCAGCTCCCGCCTCGGCGATAACGCGGCCATTGTTAAACTGGCCAAAGAAATTGCAGAAGAAAAGCACGGGCAACTGGACAGTTTGCTAATTGCTCATCAGGGAGAGTTGTTGTTTGAATCTTATTACCGACGCGGCCGAATCGACTTATCGCACCCGCAATCTTCTGCCACCAAAAGTTACACCTCACTGGCCGTTGGTCGTGCAATACAATTGGGTTATTTGTCGATGGCGGATTTGGACAAACCGGTGATCAGTTTTCTCAAGGATTTGGATCACGCCCGGTTAGCAGATGGCGCAGGGAAAGTCACCCTTCGCCGTGCCCTGACCATGACCACCGGGATCACTATTAGTGAAGAGCAATGGCAGCAAATCAATGACAATCCGGAGAAGCTCAAGGGGCAACAGGAAGTTCAGGTTATTCTGGAAACCAGCCAACCCATCAGCGACGACACTCAGGTGTTTAAATATGGCACCGGCCCGCAATTGATCATGCAGGTGCTGGATGCGGTTGTACCCGGCTCTGCTCAAAACTTTATTAAAACAGAATTGCTCGACAAGCTCGGTATTCACAATTACAGCTGGAAAAACGCCGCCAGTGGCCTGCCGGAATCTGGCTGGAAAGCCAGTATCACCTCGCGGGATATGCTGAAATTTGGATTGCTGTTCAGTAGCAACGGTAAATGGCAGGAACAACAACTGATTTCAGCGGCTTACCTCAGCGACGCGACCCGCCGTCATATATTCACCGGCGATGATGATATATACGGCGGTGGTAAAGATGTGTCCAGACAGGGTTACGGGTATTACTTTTGGGGCACCGATTTACATCACAATGGAAAACATTACCCGTCAGCTTCAGCCCAGGGCGGCGGCGGTATGTATATATTACACGTTAAAGCACTCAACCTGGTGGTAGTAATAACAGCACATCATCGCGATCAGACAACACAACAAATGATCGCTGAACGAATACTGCCAGCTTTTGTAGCGAGCTGACAAGGCAGTACTATCACTAAAGAACCCTGCTTTTCCGGCGCCTGTCTCGGCATCAGAATGAAGCAGGGTTAATGTGTTTCTATCCAGCACATCAAACCGGAAATGAAGATACGCTAAACAGCCACGCGGCAGGTTAACTGAAGCAAAGTATTGCCCTGAACCTGACAGACCATATTAGCCTGTGAACTTAGCCGGTTCACAGCCTTAAACAGGGTGGCCTGAAGTTGCAACTGTTGCTGCAACTTTGCCATAGTCGCCGAAGGATCAGGCGCCGGAAAATTGATGGCAAACCTCTTGTCAAACTCGCTAAACTCAACATCGGCTATATCCCGACATAACCCAGCTTGCAACCTGCATGCAGCGACTAATTTACTGCCACGTTCGCGGAAAATAATAACATCGGGATCTGAGTTTTGCTGACTATCGGCAACGTGATTGTTGTTATCTTCTGGCCAATCTTTCCCGTTAGCATCGAACGAACTTTCCAAATCCTGAAGGTCGTTGTAATGCCCATCGTTAAACGCTGCTGTAGCAAATTCTTCTATGATTCTTTGTTCAGACAATTCTGTCCGGTTGTAAATTATCAATGACTTTACGCCATCTGTGACGCTATAAGAAACCCGAACTTCTTCCCCTGATGAAGCACTAAACCACAGCTCCTCAGTCAATGTATTTGCCAGCGTCTTAGCAGCCATCAAAGACAAAAAAGTGAAAAAAACACATGCGTACATTTTGCTCATAGATTGTTCCTTAATACCCTATCCATGTAATAACCGGCCCCCTAAACAACCCACAAAGATGGTTAATTAAGTGACCTGAAAGTTTAATTAAACCCTTTAAATGCTGCAATACCCGATCTGTCATTTAATAGCACAGTGGCTGCGAAGTCATCGCACTACAGGGATTTGTAAGGCGTTTGACAACACGGAGCCGCCACATTACATTGGTTCGAATATTTACCGGCTTTAACCTGAGCTGCCAGCAAACACATTTACCCCGGCAAGAGGACTGAGAAATGAAAGTATCAATGTACACTTTGCTTATCGTAATTGCCGTGATTTGGGCCAACAAGGTTGATGCCGATGTAGCAAACTGTATTCCTGAGTGTCAGTTCTATTTGTCAGAGGGTCACGCAAACGCGGTTAAGGTATCGGTGCCCAATACCTGGTTTCAACTGGATGCCAGTGATCCAGACAATAATCAGGCAACCATACATATTGACCTGAAAGATCCAGGTCAACCCCAATATAACAACGTCCCTCATACCTTCACACTGGGCCACAGCATCGAGTTTGTCTCTGATCCAAGGTTAAATGAAGCTTTTCGGTTTACCCTGGAAGCCATCGAAAGTACACAGGTCAAAATTTCCATCAAACAATTAGCTGAACAAAGCCCGGACAATGGTGCATGGCGCACAATACAATTCCTCGCTAAACAGGCCAACTATCTGGTGGGTGCTTTGGGTCTGTTGTGTGTAATAATTCTGTTTATTAAAAAGCCGGAAAACTACATTGCTTTGTGTGGTGTCGTTTTTGGCGTAGCAACCCTCATCATCGGCATGATACAGGCCTTGTTGGCGTAGGCCCGTTATTGCACTGCGCTTAGTAAATTCAACAAAACGTTACATTTAATTGCGTCGTTTCCCGGGGAAATTGGCAATATCTTTACCCCGCACCTTTCCTAAATATGCAGTTATGGTAAATTTATATTCAGCGTCTTTATTATTCTTACATTATGTTGCCATCCTATCAGGTCATCGTTAAAAAGCAGTTAATCAAAGTAGACCTTGAGGGGGACTGGGATAATAAGTCTGACCTGGCTTACCTCAACGAACTGGCGCTCACCATGCGCAACATGCAATCCGCTCCCTGGGGATTGGTGGTAGATATGCGTGGCTGGGTTGTCAGTAAAGAGACCCTTGGTTTTAAACAAAAAACGGCATTTCATATGGACCGGCGCAATCAGGTAGTGGAGTGCTGGATAGTGGACAACCTGAATCAGGGTGCGCATCTTATTCACTTTATCGAAAAGGCGAAAATTCCCCTGAAGCGCTGCACCAGCGTTGACAGTGCGCAACTGTGGTTGAACCAATACGGCTTCAATCTTTGAACAGCATTGACATGTATCAGTCACGCCAGATTAATCATATCGTCACAAATCCGGCTTACACTGCGCAGTGTACTCTTTCTCACTCACCAACCATGAAAAGTCCAACCTATTCCATCACCACGCAACATAAAGTTATTCAGGTTATTTTGAAAGGCGAATGGAACCCGGTTATCGATTTGCGTTACATGTGTGAACTGGCAGATACGGTCAGAACAGTAAACAACAAAAAGTGGTCGCTCATGGTGGATATGAGCCAATGCCACATTCACGCCAATAATATCGCCGGACAGTACGCCAATAGTTTAAGTACTGATCGCCGTAATCAACTCTCCGAAGTCTGGGTAGTCAATCGTGCCGATCAGGGGGACTTCTTTCTTCAGTTTGGCAACACCTCGCAAATCAAAGTCCACAAGTGCTTTTCCCGCAAAGAAGGGCAGCTGTATCTGGAGAGACAAGGTTTTTTGCCTGCTCAGATAACTGAGGAACTTTGCTGCGGATAGGTTGTCTTCACTTTCTGACAAGCAATTTTAGGGTCGGTTTAAAAAAGGAGTGGTATCAATATGACGTTAGCTAAGAAGATCGTTTCCACCGTCGTCGTTGTGCCTGCACTGTTGCTCCTGTTAGCCGCACTATTTTGGGATCCAAACTGGTTTAAAGATGAAGCGACTCCTTATCTGAACGATGTCGAAAGTCACAGCATTGCATTCGAGGATATCGAACACAGCTTATTCAATCCGGGTAAAATTACCATCAAGCAATTGCGCGTAAATGGCCCGATTGTCAATGGCGATATTGGTACCCTGGTGGTAGACGCAAGTATTATGGATGCCATCAGCAAAAACATTATCCTTGACGAGGTTCGATTGATCGCTCCTGATCTGCAAATAAACATGCAGGCGCTGGATGACTGGTTAGCAACACGTCCGGCTCAGGCTGAGCCCGAAGCTGATAACGCCGCTACCACACTTCCGGTCAAGCGAGTGCTGTTACATAAGCTGAGTATCGAAAAGGCCAATCTGCAGGATATCTCTGCACAGCAACAGTTTATAGTGAATAACCTGAACTTACAGCTTGAAGATGTGCATATTGCGGAACAATCCGAAATCATCATTTTAAAAGATCACTCCCCTATCCGCGCGAAACTGGATGTTGCGCAGTTGCAGGCTCAGGGTGCCAATTTGGGTAAGGTAGCTACCACAATAACTGCCACAGAAAACAATATCAGGCTCGACAACCTGAGCCTGAACACCGAGCGTACCCGGTTGCATTTATCCGGAACTCTGCAAAACCCGAAAGGCGACGCCAACCTGACATTAAACATTGCGGATAGTCAGCTGGCTTTGGCAGATTTCGCTGCCTTGCTACCGCAATTTCCGCTGCAAAACTTAGGCATGATGACACTTTCCGGCGAGGTGCAAACAAGCGGCAAACTGAGCCAGCCTGTGAACTTGCTCAATGACCTGATCAGCGATCTCCGACTGCAACTGGACACAGGTAAAAGTCAGCTGGATGTGGCGGGTAAAGTTACCAGTGACGCAGGCCATTCACGTATTCAACTGGACATCAACGAGAGTCAGGTCAATCTGGATGAATTTCACGCCTTTATGCCAAGTTCCCCGGTTAAACCCTCTGGCACCATGGCATTGTCAGGACTCATTGATGCCCAAGGTCTGCTTCAGGACCCACAATCCTTTTTAAAAACACTGTCAGGCAATATCGAGTTGGGCTTAGACAGCGGCAAATTGCAGGGCGTAGATATCAACAAATTAGTAAAAGGCTTTAAAGACAGCAAAGAAAGTGACTGGAAAGACGTGGGCAGCTTTCTGATCACCGGGCCAGTAGGTATTCTGGCAGCGAACGTATTTGATTTGGGAAGTGGCGCCAATGCGTCTGGTGGCGAAACCCTGATCCCACAATTTAAGCTAAAGAGCAAAATGGATAACGGTGCCTTACTGCTCAAAGATACCGCCATCGCCACCGATAAATACCGGCTGGCATTTGAAGGTCAGCTGAACCCCACCGACAAAACCTTTAACGATTTTACCTTTGCCTTGCTGGATAAAGCCGGTTGCGCCGACATCAAACAGACTCTGAACGGCAGTATGTCCAATCCCAAAAGCGCCATTGCACAGTCGCTACTGGATTCCGCCTTAGCACCACTATCAGGGTTACTCAAATCCGTAAAAAACAGCGCCTCAAAGTGCACACCATTTTATCAGGGTGACGTAGCGCACCCTGAAAGCTGATACCACTATTTCTGTTAATATTTTAGCCTTTGGGGCATTGGTGCGAAGCGTTTGATTGAAAGAATACCGAATCCGGCAAGGCCAATGGCCTGCCCTTATTCAATTACATTGTTCACCGGCCTTTGAAGCATTAACCCTGCTCTCTTTAGCATTTCCAATGATATATACCATGAGGATAAAGCCTGAAAAAAGCACACTATTAAATGCGATGCTCGCCCAAGGCCACCACCACAAAACCTGATAAACGGCAAAAACAGAATCACTCAGCCCGCTACAGGCATTATTAACGTAAGTTGCCGCATTAATTGCTCTGTCGGCAATGCCTGTCAGGTTGACGATGTGGAATAACCACATAAAGGCTGAACCGAACAGCAGCGCTTTCCAAACCAGCTTGTGCTCGTTAATAAATTTCCTGGCCTCGGCTGAGGTCAGTACCCAGCCAATGGCCACTATCAAAGATGCAATCGTGGAGTAAACAGTATTTATGTAATCCGACTTCGCCGCTTTCATTGCATCGAGGGCAATCTTGCAGATCTCAATCACATTTTCCGGGTTCGCTACGATATCCATATTATTCCCTCAGGTTGCTACACACTAAGCGGCCGACTAGCGAGCAATTATTTACCTTGGCGATTATTTTTGCAAATAAGCCGGTGGTGGTGAATGAACCTGCCTTTTATTTTGATATTAAAAGGCATCCTTCAGGTTTAGAATTCGAATGCTTTGCAGACAGATTCTTGTCCGTTCTTACCGTGAAGCAATCAATAATGCATCTGGCAGTATGCTAAACGCCAGGTTGGTCCCAACAGCGATAATTACTATTCAAATAATCTTTTGTTTGGGTGATTCTCCCATAGTCAGGAAAAGTCCTCATTGGTTCATTTTTGTCGGAATCCACTCAATGTATAAGTTTATTTCAGACCACTTCTGGTATTATCCGGGTAAATTTGTTATCAATTTACAAAAGAATGAAAACGACCCAGCAATTGGTAGAAAAACGCCCCGTTGGGTCGATATTAAGTTGTTACGTGGCTAGATAGACATCATTTAAGGAATTGAAGTTTGGTCAAGCAAAATAAAGCATTAGCTAAAAAAGTTACTAAGCTTGGCGAAGATGTAACTAAAATAAAGTCTGATCTAAAGGTAAATAAGGAGCGTCCATCAGCTCAGATGGGTAAGTGGCCTCTTCGAATTTACCGTCCTCACATTTCCCCTGAGCTAGAAAGCAAAGTAATTTTAACGGATTCCACTTGGCAATATGTTGAGATCTATCTAAAAAGAAAATGTTCGAATAGTGATGCTGTATTTTACTGGCAGCAGGCCAAAAACTTCTATCAAGCAACACAACAACTGGATCTCATATCAAAGCCACTAACTACATATTATTGTTTTCTGAATGCAACTAAGGCTCTGCTGGAGTGTAAAACGATAAACTATCATTTCTCTCATGGAGTATCAGGCAAAGTGTCTGATGGCCATAAACGACTAAATAATGAGCTAATACGATTTCAAGTAAGAGGTGTACTATCGGGGTTGTGCGTCTACCTTGAGGAACCAGTTGTTCCGGAGTCTCAGGACAGGAAATTTGAAGAATATAACCTTAAAGATATTCTATACAATTTACCCTATATTCATCGCGCTTATCATTCAACGTATGGCAATCAAGCCGAAGTCTTTATTCCTATATTAAATCCAAGAATAGTTCATGATAAGCATAGAGGTAAATGCTGGTTAGAACTTCAATTAGAGCCAGAACATTCCAATACCACCACTCTAAGCCGCCTCAAAGGTTATAGTCTAGATCGGCGTTATAGGAGTGAAGAAACTTATACGTTGAGAAGAAATAAGACGTTTAAATGGACTGCTCCGAGAAATATTCCTGATGCTTCAAGCAGAAGTAGACTAAACAATTATCTAAAAAATCGGCGCTCTGAGTTGGCATATATTTTTAGCTCAAATGATCTTTGGTACGTTAAAAGAAAAGACTTAACTTCACCCTCCATAATCAACCGCAGTACGCTGCCTTTAACTTATGCAGCTATGCATAGGTTAAGTGAACTTGCTAGATATGAGCCTCAATCACTACGAGCGCACTTGGAAAAAGATGCCTCTTGGTTACTGAGCGAATTTATTGAAAAATCTATAGTTCAGTTTGTTGACCAAATCTCATGCGAGATAACTGGTAACGAATTCAGAATGACAGGGTTTCGCTCATGACGCCACGTAATCGGGTAGCCGGAGGTCTCTAACCTCCAGCCCCCACAACACACTGCATGCGGCTCCGCACAGGGCGTTTCATTCAGGATAGTGAAGCGCTATCCAACCATCTCGTAGCGAATAAAGCCCTTCGGATTTTAAGTATTCAAGTGATAAAACAGGATAAAAAGACATCCACTTTAAAATCCATTCAGCTTTCTTTTTTGAAATCTCAGATCTCGCCATTAGTTTTTTCTAAATTTCTGGGAAGATACACATCAGAGAGCGGATTCAGACTCTTAAATAGTGCTTTCTGCATCAGGATAAAAAGACATCCACTTTAAAATTCATTCAGCTTTCTTTTTTCAAATCTCAGATCTCGCCATTAGTTTTTTCTAAATTTCTGGGAAGATACACATCAGAGAACGGATTCAGACTCTTAAATAGTGCTTTCTGGGTGGGAAATTACAACTTCAAAAAGATATAGGTAGGTGCCCGCCTTACCTTGCGGCAATTATACTTTTAGTTGGCATTAAGGAAGTGATTGTCAGCCAAATAATCGGATAGCGGTGTTTTTATCCCGGATAAAAAGACATCCACTTTAAAATTCATTCAGCTTTCTTTTTTCAAATCTCAGATCTCGCCATTAGTTTTTTCTA